>NZ_JBHSFQ010000052.1:0-29065 GCF_042653925.1 Nocardiopsis mangrovi | reverse complement strand
GAGGTGCTGTCCAGCGACGGTATGTCCATCGAGATGCGGGACACGGACGAGGATGTCTTCCGTGCGGCGGAAGAACTGGGAATCGACCTGGGTCGGCGCGAGCCGAGCAGTGTCGAAGAGGTCTGACGGCCGCGGCGCGTGACCCGCGGGTGCCGGCCCGCGGCGGAGGCGGGGTGACCGCCTTCCGCCGCGGCCCCGGCCCGCCGCGCTCGGCCGGGTGCCCGTCATGCCTTGCCGCGATCGCGGGGCGGCGGTCCGCCGGCGTCGAGCGGTTCCGCCCGGCGGGTGACGCGGGCCCACCGGCCCGGCTCGCCACCGACGGCCGGTGGCTGCTCGCGGCCACCGGCGACGGCCCGTTGCCGGCGCCCGCGCGACGCCCTTTGCGGGCGGCGGGCGGGCCGCCGGTACTCCCGCGCCGTATCGGGCGGCGGCGTGTGGCACGCTCGTGGCGTGCCCGGTTGCCACGATGACCCCTCCGCGGCCGGCCGCGCGTCCTCGCACGGGATCCTGCCGACGCGCCCGGTGCTCAGCGGCTTCCACCCCGATCCCACGGTGTGCCGGGTGGGCGACGTGTTCTACCTGGCGTGCTCGAGCTTCGAGTACGCGCCGGGGGTGCCGCTGTTCCGCTCGCCGGACCTGGTCTCCTGGGAGCAGATCGGCTCGGCCATGGACCGGCCCGCGCAGCTGCGGGCGGCCGGCACCGCGCCCTCCAGCGGCGTCTACGCCCCGACACTGCGCCACCACGACGGGACGTTCTGGCTGGTGACGACCGATGTCTCCGACGGCCCCGGGCACCTGCTGATGACCGCGGCCGACCCCGCGGGCCCGTGGTCGGACCCGGTCCGCATTCGCGCCGCGGGCGGGATCGACCCGGACCTGGTGTGGGACGCCGACGGCACGTGCCACCTCACGTGGTCGGACGCCGGAATCCGCCAAGCGGTCCTCGACCCGGCCACCGGCGCGCTGCTGTCCGAACCGCGCCTGCTGTGGAGCGGCACCGGCGGCAGGGACCCGGAGGGCCCGCACCTCTACCGCGTCGGCCCGTGGTGGTACCTGGTGATCGCCGAGGGCGGCACCGGCCACGGCCACGCCGTGACCATCGCGCGCGGGCCCGCGCCGGCGGGCCCGTTCGAACCCTGCCCGGACGCCCCCGTCCTGACCGCCCGGGGCGGGCCCGGCCCGGTGCAGAACACCGGCCACGCCGACCTCGTCGAGCGCCCCGACGGGACGTGGGCGATGGTCTTCCTCGGCGTGCGCCCCACGGGTTCGTTTCCCGGATGGCACGTCCTGGGCAGGGAGACGTTCGCCGTCGACATCGCCTGGCGGGACGGCTGGCCTGTTGTCGCCGGGCCGGTCGAGCCGGCGGCGGTGCCGCCGGTCCGGGAGTGCCTGGGCGAGCGCGTACCCGGGCCCGGCTGGGTCGGCGCCGGTGTGTTCCCCGGCGACGTGCTGCGGTGGTCGCGGGACGGGTGGCGGCTGTCGGCACGCGGGCACGAGCGCACGTTCGTCGGACGGCGCCAGCAGCACACCACCGTGACCGCCCGGGCCGAGATCGAGGCGGGCGGCGGTGCCGGTGCCCTGGAGATCCGCACCGACCCGAGACACGCGGTCACCCTGGAGGCCGGCGGCGGACGCGTGCGCGCCGTGGCGCGCGTCGGACCGCTCGTCTCCGTGCTCGGGGAGACCGCCTGCCCGGCGGGCACGATGCTCGAACTCCAGGTGGTCCCGTCGTCGGCACCGAGGTACAGCCGGGAGCGGGGCCCCGATGAGATCGTCGCCGTCGCCCGCACCCCCGGGCGCGCCGTCGAACTCGGCCGGCTGGACGGGCGCTACCTGTCGACCGAGGTGGCGGGTGGTTTCACCGGGCGCATGATCGGAGTGAGCTGTACCGCGGGCGAGATCGGCGTGCGCCGCCTGGAATACCGGGGCGAGGGCTGACGAGCCGCGCCGGGACGTCTCCGGACCGCGGTCGTACCGCCGGTGCTGGGGGAGTCGGCGGCGTCAGCGCGCTCTTCAGCGCCCTGTTCCCGTCCTTGCGCGGGGTGCCGTGCACCCTGGTGGAACGCCACCCCGATGTGCCGTCCCACCCGAGCGCCCGCGGCGCGTGCGCCGGCGGGCGAGGGGAGCGGCAGCGGCGGGGGAGACGGCGCCGCGGGCGGGTGACCCGCGTGGCGCCCGCGCTCGGGGCGGCCGATACCGAGAACATGTGGGGTACGGCCGCGGCGCCGTCGTGGCAGGTCGCCCGCCCGCAATCGGGCCTCCCGGCCGTGGTGCGCCATTCCCGGCCCGGCCCGGCATGGCGAAATCCCCGCCGACATCCCACGATGCATATTACTATACGCATTTATTGCGTTACCTTGGGTTGGCTCGTGCGGGCGTGCTCACGCCGCGGACAAGGGGGACTTGTGGTGGACGTGCGACAACCGGACCTGGCGGGAACGCCCGCCGACGGCACCGACGCACCGTGGCGCGACGACTGGCCGCCACGCGGCGTCGACCCCGACCGCGACGCGCACGACCCTCCGCACCCCGCCAGCGGGGCCGAATGGTGGTGGTTCACCACCCGGCTGTGGGACGGCGGGCGCGAACACGGCCTGGTCTTCCAGTTCCTGCGGCACAGCACCCCCACCGCATCGGGCGATCGGCTGGCCTCCCACGCCGTGATCTGGTCGCTCGGCGACCGCGACTCCGGCTCCCACCAAGGCGAGTCGTGGGTCGACCAAGGGGTCCTCGACCTCGTCCGCGAGATGGCCGCCTTCGACGACGTCATGGACCCGCGGGTGGGCCGGGCCGTGGTCGACTCCCTCGCCGGGGGGCGGTGCCCCACGACCGACCGCCTTTTCCCGCGCCCGGCGCGCTGGACCCCGGGCATGCTGGACCTCGACTTCGGCGGCGTCGCCCGGCTGCACCGCGACGAGCGCGGCGACCTGATCGCCGAAGCCGAAGGCGAGCACACCGGGTTCCGGCTGCGCCTGTCGGCGCTGAAGCAGGCGATCCCCCAGTGGAACCGCACGCGCGCGGGCCGGACGCGGGCCGGCGCCATGTACACCTACTGCGTCCCGCGGCTGGCCGCGCAGGGCACGCTGCTCCAGGACGGCCGCCGGACCCCGGTGAGCGGGGAGGGCTGGTACGAGCACGCCTTCGGCGACTCCTGGTACGACCCCAAGGGCCAGGGCGCGGCGGACCTGGTGTGGATGTGGGCCGGGCTGAGCCTGGACAACGGGTGGGAGCTGGCCGCGTTCCGCGAAGGAGAGCACCACACCGCCCACGCGACCACGGACTGGAAACCGGGCACGGCCGTGCTGTGCTCGCCCCAGGGCGAGCGGATCGAGGCGCCCGCCACCCTGCGCCACTCCCGCCCCTGGATCTCGCTGGCCACCCTCAACACCTACCCCATGGCCTGCGAGATCGAGGTCCCGCACGTGGACCTGCGCGTGGAGGTCCGGACGTGGTTCCCGCAGCAGGAGCACCGGTCCGTGATCTTCCATTCGGGGATGCTGGAGGCCCAGGCCGACGCCCAGGGGACGATGGGCGGGCGCCCGGTGCGCGGCCGGGGCCTGTGGGAGATCTTCCCGTCCAACCGCATCGGGGACTTCGAGCGCTACATCACCCGGGTGCGCGACGCCACCCTGCACGAGATCGACCGGCTCTACCCCGAGCAGGCCGACCCCGCGACCGTGTCCGGGCTGGCCGCGGCCGGCGACGCCCCCGGCCGCGTCGACGGCGTGGTCGACCGGGAGCTGCACGCCGCGCTGGTGGCCCCCGTCCGCCACGCGGTGCGGGGGCTGGGCAAGAGCTGGCGCTCCTACGTCATCACCGCCGCCATCGAGATGTTCGGCGCCGACAGCGACCCCTACCGCCCGCTGATGGGCGCCGTGGAGATCTTCCACTCCGGGAACCTGATCATCGACGACGTCGAGGACCGCTCCGCGCTGCGGCGCGGGCGCCCCGCCGCCCACCTCGTCTTCGGCGAGGACACCGCCGTCAACTCCGGCACCGCCGCCTACTTCGTCCTCGACCGGGTGCTGCGCGACGTGCTGCCCGATGACGACCGCCTGCGCCGCCGGGTCTATGAGCGCTACCTGGAGGTGCTGCGCGCCGGCCACGCCGGGCAGGCCATCGACCTCGCCGGGCACCGGGCGGCCATGGACGCCGCCGTGGAGACCGGCGAGGCGGAGAAGGTCCTGCGGCGCATCCGCGCGGCCCACCGGCTCAAGTCCGCCGTCCCGGTGCGAGGGCTGGCCGAGATCGGCGCCCTGATCGCGGGGGCCACCGACGCGCAGGTCCGGGCGGCCGGCGACTACTTCGAGGCGGTGGGGCTGGCCTACCAGATCTCCGATGACGTGATGGACCTGCGCGGCCTGACCGCCCCCGCCCCCGACGGCGAGCACACCGCCACCAAGCACCGGGCCGAGGACCTGAGCGCCGGGAAGGTCACCATGCCGCTGGCCCACGCCGTGGCCCTGCTCCCGGCCGGCCGGATGCGCGACCTGTGGCACGCGGTGCGCGATGGCGGCGCCGATCCGGCCACCGTGGCCGGGGCGGCGGCCGCCCTGGAGGAGTGCGGCGCGGTCACCGCCTGCACCCAGGAGGCCCAGGTGATGGTCGAGCAGGCGTGGAAGCCCCTGCAGGACCTCGCCCCGTGCACGTGGGCCTCGATGATGATGCGTGCCCTGGGCGCCTACGCGGCCCGGCGCGAACGCGAATGACCTCCGCGGCGGGCCGGGGTCCTCAGGGCCGGCCCGCCTTCCGCCCCGTCCCCGAACCGATAGGTCCCGGCATGCCCGATACCCCTGCCCACGCCCTGACACTCCAGGCTTCGGGCGTCCACAAGTCCTACGGCCGCCACCACGTCCTGCGCGGCGTCGACCTCGACCTGCCCGCCGGGTGCCTGGCCGGGCTGGTGGGGGAGAACGGGTCGGGCAAGTCCACGCTGCTGCGGATCCTCGCCGGGCAGCTCGCGCCCGACGCCGGCGAGGTCCACTGCCCCGGCGGGCTGGGCTACTGCCCCCAGGAGACCGTGCTCAACCCGGCCTTCACCGTCGAGCAGCACCTGCGGTTCTTCCAGGTCGCCTACGACCTTCCCGACCTCGCCCGCGCCCGCGAGCTCCTGGACGTCCTCGGGTTCGCCGCCTACCTCCACCACCGCGTGGCCACGCTCAGCGGCGGCACCCGCCAGAAGCTCAACCTCACCCTGGCCCTCATGCACGACCCGCGCCTGCTGCTGCTGGACGAGCCCTACCAGGGGTTCGACTGGGACACCTACGAGAAGTTCTGGGAACTCGCCGCCCACCTGCGCGACCAGGGACGCTCGGTGCTGGTGGTCTCCCACATCGCCTTCGACACCGCCCGCTTCGACCGGCTCTGGCACCTGGACGGCGGCCGCCTGGCCGAGGGCGTCCGCGTCGCCGCACCGACCCGGGCAGGGAGCTGACCATGCGCCGCATGTGGACGCGTTACACGACCGCCACCCGATTCGCGCTGGTGGAGCACCTGCGCAACCGCCTCGCCCTCTTCCTGGTGGTGCTCTTCATCCCCACCTGGATCACCCTGGTCTACCTGGTCATCGCCGACGCCGACGTCCGGTTCTTCCTGCGCTCCACCGGGGACACCATCACCGTCGACGGCAACCACGTCAGCAAGATCTCCGGCGCCATCAACGCCGTCACGCTGATCATCGGGTTCATGATGTTCATCGTCACCTTCCGCTCCTTCGGGTTCGACGCGCGCCTGGCCAGGGCCGGATACCCCCGCGCCCACCTGCTCGCGGCCAAGCTCACCGCCCTCGTCGCCGCAGCCGCGGTGGTGTGCGCCTACGCGGTAGGGGTGATCTGCTTCTACTGGACCCCGGAGCAGCCGCTCATGCTGTGGGCGGCGCTGGTGGGCGCCGCGCTCGCGTTCGGCGGGATCGGGGTGATGCTGGCCGCGGTGCTGCGCGGTGAACTGGAGGGCATGTTCTGCATCATCATGCTCTCCATCATCGACATGGGCCTGCAGAACCCGGTGGCCAACCCCGCCTCCGACAGCGATGTCGTGCGCTTCCTGCCCACCTACGGCACCATGCAGACCGGCGTCGCCGCCGGCTTCCTCGACACCGTCCCGGCGGCGTACTTCCTGCTGGGCCCGGCCTGGTTCCTGGCCGCGGTCCTCCTGGCCGCGGCCGTGTTCCGCGCCCGCACCCGCGACCGCCGCCGAGCCCCCGCCCGCCCGGCCACCACCACCGGACCGAGCCGAGCATGAGCCCGAGCCCGGGCAGAACGCCCGCCGCCATCGCTCAGGTCACCTTCCGGAAGCCGCGTAGGAGTAGTGTCCTGCTCGGATTCGGGGGGCCGGACACTAGACGAACACCGCGTGCAGGGAACGATCATTGTCGCCGACATAGATCACCCCGTCGACCACAGTCGGCGAGGACCAGATGAATCCGCCGATCTCCGCCCTCCAGCGGAGGGTGCCGTCGGTGGTGTTCACCGCGTACAGACCACCGTTTCCGGTGCCGGCGTAGACGACCCCGTCGGCCACGGTCGGTGCCGAACTCACAGGGCCGTCAGTGGAAGACCGCCACAGTTCGTCCCCGGTGTCCGTGTCGATGGCGTACAGGTACTGGTCGCCACTCCCGGCGTACACCACTCCCTCCGCCACCACGGGGGCCGGCGCTTCCGGTTCTCCGACGCGAAACCGCCACAGATGTTCTCCGCCATCCGTGCCGATGGCGTACAGGTAGGTGTTGTCACTGCCGACGTAGACCACACCTTCTGCCACCACCGGACGCCGCGTGGTGCCGTCGATGCGGGATCGCCACAGTTCCCCTCCGGCGTCGGCGTCGACGGCCATCAGGCCCTGAGCACTACTACTCCCGAAGTACACCACCCCGTCCGCTACGGCGGGGGTCCACCAAATGCCCACGTCGGGGAGCTGCCAGCGTTCTTCCCCGGTGCCCGCGTCGATGGCGTACAGGTACTGGTCGCCACTCCCGGCGTACACCACGCCATCGGCCACTACGGGGGACGATCGTCCGAATTCGGCCCCGATGCGGAATCGAGGCCACCGCTCTTCGCCGGTGGCTACGTCGACCGCGTACAGGTGCCCGTCGTCGCTACCCACGTAGACCACACCGTCCGCCACCACAGGTGACGATCGCACGCGCCCCTCGGAGGAGAACCGCCACCGCTCCTCCCCACTGGCCGCGTCGACCGCGTACAGGTGTCCATCGTCGCTACCCGCATAGAGCACACCGTCCGCAACAGCGGGGCTGGACATCACCGCTCCGCCGGTTTCGAACGTCCAGTTCCACCGTGGGCCGTCGACGAACAGGCGGTCGAACACCCCCCAACCGGCTACACCAAGCCCCGCCGCCGCCCCGGCTCCCGCGACGCCGATCAGGAGGTTCCGCCGCGACGGCCGCGCCGCCACCTGCGGAGTCCGCACATCCGGATCGCTTCCGTCACCGAGCATGAGCCGACGCAGGTCCTCGCGCGCGGCGTCGTTCGCCAGATAGGTGGCGTTACGGGCGAACACGAAGGCCGCGGCGGTGTCCTCGCTGCGCTGGTTGGGCCTGGGCAGGCCCCGTGCCGCAAGCCTGTGTCGCAGGTGGGGGTAGATGTTCCCCAGTGTCAGGCCGCTCGGGCCGTCAGGGACACCGTCGCCGGTCAGCAGGCCCAGAAACTCGCCGGTGAACGCGGTGTAGGAGGAGCCGGCGGACACGTGGGCGAGGTCGTCGGCGGCCGTGAGCGTGTAGGTGCCGGACGCCGAGCTCAGGTCGGCCAGCTGTGTCGCGTCGGCGGTGCCCAGCCCGATGGCCCGCCCGGAGAAGCAGGAGTCCAGGATCACGATCTTGGTGGCGGCAGGGCTGCCGCTGTACACCAGCCGTTTGATCCGAGAGTACTCCAGGCCGGTCGTGTCCGGGTTGTTGTGGTCGGTGTCGGCCAAGGCCAGGCACAATTCGCCTTGTTCGGAAAGGACGCCGTGGCCGACGAAATACAGCAGCAGAACCCCGGTGGTCTCCTGCGCCAGTTCGCGCAGCCGGACGAGGAACCGGCCGGCGTTCGCGGGGTCGATGATCCTGGTGACCTGGTCGGCCTTCCAGCCGCAGAGCCCGGATGTGACCAACAGATTGAACATGCCGTCCACGCTGTTGCCGACGGCGGGATAGGACCGGTACGCGCTGTCCTGGTAGTGCGGTACGCCGATCAGGATCGCCCGCGAACCGGTCGGGATAACGGGCTCACCGCTCATCCGAGTCACGCAGAATCTCGCTGAGCAGGTCCAACTCGCGGGTGTTCGGCTGGCGGGCCGACAATTCCACGGTGCGGCTGTCCGGGGTGACGGTGATTTTGACGGTGATGTCTCCCCGCCGGGTGCGCAGCCAGGAGTTCAGCGAGGTCGTGAGAGCGACACCCAGCCCGCCGGAACCGACCGCGACCGTGAGGAGTTCGATAAGACCGCCGTCCAGCCGACCGTCGACCGGAGGTCCGGTCTCCTGGTGTACCAGGCCGCGGAAATCACGGTTGCCGTTCAGCCAATCGGCCAGCGAGACGTAATCGTCGGCGGTCCCGCCCTCGATCCGGATCTGCAATTCGACAACCCGTCCCTTCCTGCGCCGCGTGCTGTCAGGCACCGGACATAGCTGGGGGCCGGACCTGGTCAGGAAGCCATCTCGGCGACAATTATTTCAAGGAACTTCTTTTCTGTAAAGAAAAAAGATGATGATCGCCTGGTCGGGTGATTCTACTGATCGCAGTACGGGGATTACAAGATCCATTTGTGAGGACCGGCTTGGACGCGTTCGTCAACCCGATCTTTACGGTGCTTTCCGCGTCCTCTTCGGCCCTGGTGGGTCGCGGCGGCTACGCACAGTGCTCGAACCCCTGTGGTGGGGGAGCGTCGCGGCTCTCGTCGACCGGGGAAGGGAGCGGCTGTTCGCCATGGTGCCGATGCTCGAAGGGCGCTACCGTGAAAACGCGAAAAACGGGCTCCCGGAGGAGCCCGCCGAAAAGGTGATCTCCCGGATGTCTCCCATCCGGGTCCGATCATCGCGGACCGTGTGCCAGAGGAGTCCTCTGAACTGCGGTGATGCTGGTGGGCGATACAGGATTCGAACCTGTGACCTCTACCGTGTCAAGGTAGCGCTCTAACCAACTGAGCTAACCGCCCGGGGGGATCGGCGTGGAGGCGGAGACGGGAATCGAACCCGTGTACAGGGATTTGCAGTCCCTTGCCTAAGCCACTCGGCCACTCCGCCACGAGCACGGCCGTGGACGAGCCCGGCGAGTGACCCCGTACGGCCGTATCCGAGCGGACGACGGGATTCGAACCCGCGACCCTCACCTTGGCAAGGTGATGCTCTACCAGCTGAGCCACGTCCGCGTGGCGGGCCGGGGCCCGCGCACAATTCCTGCAGAGCGGACGACGGGATTCGAACCCGCGACCCTCACCTTGGCAAGGTGATGCTCTACCAGCTGAGCCACGTCCGCGCGGCGGTTCCGTACCCGGGTGGGACCCGGTGTGCCGTTCTCGCTGCTGGTTTGAACTGTAGCGGATCCTTCCGCCGGGGAGAAATCGAAATCCCAGGCGGGCCGTCCGGACGAGGGAAGGCGAATCGGGGGAGGGCGCCGGTGCGCTGCGCAGCGCCCCCCAGGGACAGAGGGCCATCGCCCCAGGGGCAGGGCGTCCGCGGACCGGACCGGGCCGTGACGGTGCGTGCGGGCGCCGTCGGCGGGGCCCGGGCGGTTCAGCGTTCGACGTGCGCCGGTGTGGTGGGCATGTCCGGGCGGGGCGGAGCGGACAGGTACTGGCCGACGCGCTGGATGACCTTGTTCATCTCGTAGGCCACCAGGCCGACATCGCATTCGGTGTCGGAGATGAGCGCCATGCAGGCGCCCTCCCCGGCCGCCGCGACGAAGAGGAACGCTTCGTCCATCTCGATGATGCTCTGCCGGATGCCGCCCGCCGCGAACTGCTTGCTGGCTCCCCCCGCAAGGCTGTGCAGCCCCGAGGCGATGGCGGCGAGGTGTTCGGCGGCGGCGCGTTCGATGCCGCTGGACGAGGCCATCAGCAGGCCGTCGGTGGACAGCACGATGGCGTGCTGGGTGCCCTGCGCGCGGGTGAGGAGGTCGTCGAGCAACCAGCTCAGTTCGCCAGGGGCGGTGCTCCGTGAGGTCATGGCTCTCTTGATCTGTCGTCGTCTCCGTGGTGGCGCGGGGCGCCGGCGGCCTGCCGTGAGAGCCGCCCGGCACACCCGCTGGATCCCCCGGGGTTCAGGGAATCCCCATAAGCGTTGCCCAGATGATAGCCATTCGTAACCCGTCCCTCCGGTCTCCGGAGCGGACACGGAGTGGCGCCGGGCCGCTGTGAGTGGGGGATACCGCACTCGGAACGCCCGTCGCGACGGCGTGTCGGGCGGCGCGTGCCGGCGGCACACGCAGGTCAACGGCTCCTCCCCGGAACGCGGCGATCAGTGCGGGTGCGCCCCGCGCCGATCACGAAAGTGGCAGGATCGGGACACGAGGTTGGACCGCGGCGTGCGCCCGCCGCGGAACCGGCGCGAGGGGCGCCGGCGGAGCGCGTCCGCGCACCGCCGGGGCCGTGGCGCGGCGGCTGCGGGCGCGTCGCGGCAGCGCACGACAGTGAGGGGTGGACAGCCATGCGGGTGTGGATCGCGGGGGCGGGGTTCGGCCGGGGACGGGTCCTCGATGCGGAGGAGGCACGGGTCCCCGCGCTCGACCACGGGATCACGGTCGGGGACGGGGTCTTCGAGACGGTGAAGGGGGTGGGCGGCGAGCCGTTCGCCCTCACCCGCCATCTGCGCCGGCTGGCGCGGTCGGCGGCGGGGATCGGGCTGCCGTCGCCCGACCTGGACCTGATCGCCGACGGTGTCCGCCAGGCGATGGACGCCAACAGCGACATCCAGGCGGCGCGGGTGCGGATCACCGTCACGGACGGTCCGGGGCCGCTGGGCTCCACCCGCAGCGGCGGTGAGCCCACCTACATCGTGGCGGTCGGCGAGTTCGGGGAGATCGCGCCCACCGCCGACGTGGCGGTGGTGCCGTGGACGCGCAACGAGAACGACGTCCTCTCGGGCCTGAAGACGACGTCCTACGCCGGGAACGTGGTGGCACTGGACTACGCGCGGCAGCGGGACTGCGCGGAGGCGATCTTCGCCAACACCGCCGGGAACCTGTGCGAGGGCACCGGGAGCAACATCTTCCTGGTGCTGGACGGCCGGCTGGTGACGCCCCCGCTGTCGGCGGGCCCGCTCGCGGGGATCACCCGCGAGCTGGTGCTGGAGTGGGCCGGCGGCGACGAGGCGGACATCCCCATGGCGGCCCTGGCCGATGCCTCTGAGGCGTTCCTCACCGGGACCGGGCGCGACGTGCAGCCGATCCGGATGGTCGACGGCAGGGCGCTTCCCGCGGCGCCCGGGCCGGTGACGCGCAAGACCATGGAGGTGTTCACGGAGCGCGGCGCGTCGGACATGGATCCCTGATCCGCGGGGCGCGCGCCGCGCACGGGGTGCGGTCGGCGGGCCCGGGTCGGGCCGGGGCGGCCGGCGGGTTCCGCCGGCCCGCTGCGGTGCGGGCCGGGTGCCGCTCGTCGGCCGTGGCGGTCGGCGGCACGGGGTGCGCTCCGCTGGTGCGGTGGCGCCCGGTTTCACTGCCCTGTTCCGCCGCACGGGGCCGGGTACGCATTCGGCCGGGCATCTGCCCTGGTGGCGGGTCGTGCGGGCGAGGGCGGTCCGCAGACCGCGCCCGGTGCCCGCCGTTCGGCGGGGCGCCTCAGGAGTGCAGGTGGCGCTCGATCTCGGCGTCGAGGTCGACGTGGTCGCCCTCCTGGCCGGCGGGGACGATCTCGTAGGTGCGGTGCAGGAACTCCGCCAGCGGCGAGATCGCGGCGTCGAACTGCGCCTGCCCGAACGGAGAGGACAGCGCGATGTTGATGGTGCGCTCGCCGGTGCCCTTGGACGGCCAGACCTGGACGTCCCCCTCGCCGACGTGCCGCACGATCCCCACGGTCAGGAGTTCGCGCGCGAAGATCCACTCGACCGGCTCGTCGTCGCCGGTGTGGAAGGCCACCGTGATCGCGTAGGGGTCATCGGAGGTGTAGTCCAGCCGCGCGACCAAGGGGACCGATGTGCGGTCGGGGACCACGAGCCGAAGACCCAGCTCGGCGCTGGCAGTGGTGCCGCTACTGTTCATGTTCGCCAAACCTTTTCTCCGTCCGGCCCCGCGGTTTGCGGGCCCGTTGCCATCTCCCCCGCTCCAACGCGGCCGGGCGCGATCGATGACGCGCAACCGGGAGACTTTTTCCGGCGGATCGTGAAGGGGCGTCCCGCCGCGTCTTCCCCGATCCTTCCGTCACTGTAATGAGCTGCGGAAACCAAGAATTTCCCAATGATCTGTGTGCCGTGTCACGCGGAGGGGGACGCGGGCCGGTGCGCCGGCGCCCGCGGACCGGCCGGACCCCATTGCATGAAGGGGTTTCACGTTTTACGTTGCCTTGAACACCCGCGCGAACGCACGCATGTGATCTCAGTCACATTGTGATCGCCTCTCGGGGGCGGGCGATGGCGTCGGAGGCCCGGCGGATGCGCTAGAGTCTTCCTTGTCCGCCCCGCCGGACCGGCAGGGACAAGGGCGATTAGCTCAGTTGGCTAGAGCGCGTCGTTCACACCGACGAGGTCACTGGTTCGAGTCCAGTATCGCCCACAGGCAGCGAAGGCCGACCCCCGTTCCCGGGGGTCGGCCTTCGGCGTCGGGCATCCCGTCGCCGCGGCGGGTGGGAATGCGGCTCAGGCGCGCTTGCGACGCCGTTTTCGGGCCCGTTCGACGCGGACCTCGTGGGCCTTCACCCGGGCGCGGTGGGCCCACCGCCGCGCATAGCGCAGCGGGGCCTTGGCCCAGCCGAACTCGGTCGACAGGATGGCGAGCCCCAGGATGATCGCGGCCGCTCCCGGCCCGGGGGTCACGCACATGATGATCCCCGCCGTCAGGATCGCCCCGCCCACCACCGCCACCGCGGTGCGCCACGTCAGGCTGAGGGCCGGGTGGGAGTGCATCCGCACACGCCAGATGCGCAGTCGGGCACGGAATCGTCGCCATCGCCGCGTGCGATGGGGGGAAGCGCGCGATGCCGCCGGGTCCGGATCGTCTGTGCCGGTCATAGGGCTCGGAGACATGACGTAACAATATCGGCCGAATCAAGCGAGGTTAATGGCCAGGACCCAGCGATTCCGCCGTCCCGCGGCGGGTCAGCCGAGATGCGCTGCGACGTCATAGCCGTACAGCCAGTCGCTGCTGGGGCCCCCTGTGCCGCCGAGCAGCTCATCGCGGCGGCCCGGCCCTTCCTCGTCGAGGGCCATCTCGTGCACCACCTCGCGGGCGACCGCGTGGATCCGCTCGGTGCGCTCACGGCGCAGCCGGGCGTAGCGCGCCAGCGCGCGCTCGGCGGTCAGCGCCGTCGCGCCGCGCAGGCAGTCGGCCAGCACGACCGCGTCCTCCACCGCCTGGTTGGCGCCCTGCGCGAAGAACGGGAGCGTGGGGTGGGCGGCGTCGCCCATGAGGGCGATCCGGCCGTGGTGCCAGGCGCGCACGGCCTCGCGCACCTCGATCCCCCACACGCCGATCCACGACGCCGCCCCCGCGAGCGTCCCGACGTCCTCGGCCCACCCCTCGAAGGCCCGGGTGAGGTCGCTCAGGCGTCCCCGCTCCGACCACGACTCCCGCCGCCCCTCGCCGCCGGGCACCGAGGCGTTGAAGCTGATGGTGGCGCCGCCCGACACCGGGTAGGCGGCGAAATGCCGGTCGGCGCCCATCCAGATCCTGATCCGCGGGTCCGCGAACCCCTCGGGGACGCTCGTGGCGGGCACCAGGCCGCGGTAGACCAGCTGGCCGCTCGGGGGGTGCTGCTCGGTGTTGAGCACACCGCGCATGACCGAATGGACGCCGTCCGCCCCGATGGCGATGTCGCCGTGGACCTCGCGGCCGTCGGAGCACACGAGGGTGACGCCGTCGCTCTCCTCCAGGACGTCGGTGACGTAGCGGCCGCGCAGCACGGAGGCGTCGCGGGCGGCGCGCAGCAGGATGCGGTGCAGGTCGGAGCGGAGCAGTGTGTACAGCGGCGCCCCGTAGCGCCGCTCGTACTCCACGCCCATGGCCGTGCCGTGCAGCAGCCGGCCGTCGTCCCAGCGCAGGAAGTCGCGCGACCGGGGGCGCACCGCCACCTCGCCCAGCTCCCCGCCCAGCCCCATGCGCAGGAGCGGGCGTGCCGCGTTGGGCGCGAGCTGGAGTCCCGACCCCACGGGGGTGGGGTCCTGGTGCTGCTCCAGGAGCACCACCCGGGACTGGCCGCCAGAGAGCGCCGCGGCCAGTGTCAGCCCGGCGATCCCCGCACCCACCACCACGATCCGCACGCAACCCCCCGTGCCCGCCTACGGCGCGGCGCCCCGCGGCCCCGCGCGTCGGTCCGGGGCCCGTGCCGCATCGACGGGCTCCCGCCACCTGCATACCCGTGTCCGCGCAGATGGCACCCCTCTTCTCCGCCCGGGTGACCGGTCGTCGGCCGTCCGTTGCCGCGAGCGGCCACGGGCAGCCGCAATCCGCGGGAGCCGCTAGCATCGAACAGGACGCGCGGGATCCCGGTCCCGCGCCCGTCCAGGCCGCCGCCGGCCCCTGACCGGCCGGCCCGGTCGCCACCGACCCGACCCGAATAAGGAGTCACCGTGTCCGCCGTGCCAGAGCTGCGTATCACCCTCGCCGGAACCGAGCGTGCGGTGGCGGCCGGGACGACGGCCGGCCAGGCTCTCGACGCCGACGGCCGAACCGTCATCGCCGCCCGCGTCGGCGGGGAACTGCGCGACCTCGCCCACGAGCTCGCCGACGGCGACACCGTCGAGCCCGTCGAGATCGGCTCCGACGACGGCCGCGACATCCTGCGCCACTCCACCGCGCACATCCTCGCCCAGGCCGTCCAGGAGCTGTTCCCCGACGCCAAGCTCGGGATCGGCCCGCCCATCGTGAACGGCTTCTACTACGACTTCGACGTCGCCGAGCCCTTCACCCCCGACGACCTCAAGCGCATCGAGAAGAAGATGCAGGAGATCGTCAAGCTGGGCCAGCGGTTCGACCGCCGCGCGGTCTCCGACGACGGCGCCCGCGCCGAACTGGCCGACGAGCCCTACAAGCTGGAGCTGATCGGCCTCAAGGGCGCGGCCGGCGACGCCGCCGAGGGCGCGGGCGTCGAGGTCGGCGCCGGCGGGCTGACCATCTACGACAACCTGCACCCGCGCACCGGCGAACTCTGCTGGAAGGACCTCTGCCGCGGGCCGCACCTGCCCACCACCCGCGCGGTCCCGGCGTTCAAGCTCATGCGCTCGGCCGCGGCCTACTGGCGGGGCAGCGAGCGCAACCCGCAGCTCCAGCGCATCTACGGCACCGCGTGGGAGTCCAAGGACGCGCTCAAGGCGCACCTGGCGTTCCTGGAGGAGGCCGAGAAGCGCGACCACCGCAAGCTGGGCGCCGAACTCGACCTCTTCTCGTTCCCCGACGAGCTGGGGTCGGGCCTCGCGGTCTTCCACCCCAAGGGCGGGGTGGTGCGCAAGGAGATGGAGGAGTACTCGCGGCGGCGCCACGAGGAGTCCGGCTACGAGTTCGTCAACACCCCGCACATCTCGAAGGCGAAGCTCTTCCAGACCTCGGGGCACCTGCCGAACTACGCCGAGTCGATGTTCCCCCCCATGGAGTTCGAGGGGCACGACTACTACCTCAAGGCCATGAACTGCCCGATGCACAACCTGATCTTCAGGGCGCGCGGGCGGTCCTACCGCGAGCTGCCGCTGCGGCTGTTCGAGTTCGGCACCGTCTACCGGTACGAGAAGTCCGGCGTCGTGCACGGCATGACCCGCGCGCGCGGCTTCACCCAGGACGACTCCCACATCTACTGCACCGACGAGCAGATGCCGGGCGAGCTCGACAGCCTGCTCACCTTCGTGCTGGACCTGCTGCGCGACTACGGCCTGAGCGACTTCTACCTGGAGCTGTCCACCCGCGGCGACTCCGACAAGTTCATCGGCGAACCCGAGGAGTGGCACCAGGCCACCGAGACCCTGCGCCAGGCCGCCGAGAAGCAGAACCTCGACCTGGTCATGGACCCCGGCGGCGCCGCCTACTACGGCCCGAAGATCTCGGTGCAGGCCAAGGACGCCATCGGGCGCACCTGGCAGATGTCCACCATCCAGGTCGACTTCCAGCAGCCCAAGCTGTTCGGGCTGGAGTACACCGCCGCCGACGGCTCCCGCCGCCGGCCGGTGATGCTCCACCGCGCGCTGTTCGGGTCCATCGAGCGGTTCTTCGCGGTGCTGCTGGAGCACTACGCCGGCGCGTTCCCGGCGTGGCTGGCCCCGGTCCAGGCGGTCGGGATCCCCATCGCCGACGAGCACGTGCCCCACCTGGAGGCCGTCGCCGCCAAGCTGCGCGCCGAGGGCATCCGGGCCGAGGTCGACACCGGCGACGACCGGATGCAGAAGAAGATCCGCAACGCCCAGAAGCAGAAGGTCCCCTTCATGCTGCTGGCGGGCGACGACGACATCGGCAAGGGCGCGGTGTCCTTCCGCTACCGCGACGGCTCGCAGAACAACGGCGTCCCGGTCGACGACGCGGTCGCCGAGATCGTCGCCGCGGTGCGCGAGCACCGCTAGCCGACGGCGCCTGCGCCCCGCGCGGCCCCCGCCTCCGGGCGGGGGCCGCGCGCGTTCCGGCGGCGCGCCGGGCCGTTGCTCAGCGCCCCGCACGCAGCTCCGCCAGGACCCGGGCGCGGTGCAGGGCGGGTCCGCCCCATGCCGTGTGCAGCGCTCGGGCCTTGCGGATCCACAGCGACACGTCGTGGTCGTCGGTGTAGCCGATCGCGCCGTGCACCTGGAGGGCCGCGCGCGCCGCCGCGTAGGCGGCGTCGGAGGCGGCGGCCTTGGCGGCGCTGACATCGCGGCGTTCGTCGGGGGTGCCCATTGCGAGCGCCGCCCCGTAGAGCAGCGGGCGGGCGAACTCCAGGGCCGTGTGCGCGTCGGCGAGGCGGTGCTGGACCGCCTGGAACTCCCCGATCGGGCGGCCGAACTGGTGGCGCGTGCGCGCGTAGGCGACCGTGTCGGCGACGAGCCGCAGGCCGGCGCCCAGCGCCTGCGCCGCGACGGCGAGCACCCCCATCGGGACGGCCGAGGCCGCGCGCGGCCCCAGCGGCAGCCGATCGGCCGAGCGCACCGCCCACAGCCTGCGCGCCGGGTCCAGCGAGCGCAGGGGGGCGGCGGGCCGCACGGGGACGGCGGTGTGCAGGCGGCCGCCGTCGAGGTGGAGGACGAGCCCGGCGGCGTCGGCGTCGAGGGCGAAGGGGACGAGCGGGGGGTGGGCGAGGGTCGGCACCAGGGCGCCCGCCGCGATGGCGGCGACCCGCTCGGGGTCGCCGAGCAGCAGGCAGGCCGCGACCGCCTCGGCCACCGGGCCGGGAACGGCGTGCCGCCCCGCCTCGATCATCGCGGTGACCAGCTCGACCGGCAGCGGGCCCGGCCCGCCGCCGGACCCCGGTGCGGCGAGGGCGAACACCCCGGCCTCGGCCAGCGCCCGCCACACGTCGGCCCCGCGACCGTGGTCGCCGCTCGCCCACGCGCGCACGGCAGCGGGGGTGCCGGCGCGCCCGAGCATGCGGTCGAGGGTGGCGGCGAACAGCTCCTGCTCGGCGTCGAGGGCGAACCTCATCGGGAACTCCTTGCGGGGAAACCGGGCACCGGCCCGGGGAGGGGGAGCCGCGACCGCGCCGCCGGCCTGGTGGGAATCGGCGACACGGAGCGCGCGTGCTCGGCCGTGCGAGCCGGACCGCCCGGGGCGGCCGTCCGGAGCCCGGATCCGCCCCCTCGGCCGGGGCCGGGACCCGGTCGGTCGGCCAGGGAGGGTCGCGCCGGGGCGGTGGTCGCCCCGGACGCGCCCCGAACGCGGGTGCGCACCGGCCGCGCCCGAGGCCGCTGCGGCCGACGCCCCCGCTCGGCGGCGGGCCATCAGGACGTGCCATCAGGGCGTGCCCTCCGAAGCGCCGTCCGGGGCCTTCCCCCGCGGTCCCGGGCGGGGACGGGCGCGGGGCAGGCCGAGGACGCGTTCGGCGACGATTCCGCGCTGGATCTCGTTGGTCCCGGCGTAGATCGGTCCGGCCAGCGCGAAGACGTAGCCGTCCAGCCACGGGCCGGCCGGCTCGCCCGCGGGGCCCAGGAGGTCGAGCGCGGTCTCGTGCAGCGCGAGGTCGAGTTCGGACCAGTGGAGCTTGGCGAGGCTCGCGGCGTATCCGGACAGAGGGGCGGCGCCGGTCCGGGGCGACACGGCGGCGTAGCCGTGCAGCCGGTAGGCGCGGGCGCGGATCCAGGCGTCTGCGACGCGGTCGCCCAGGACCGCGTCGGCGGGGTCTCCAGAGGCGGCGCGGGCGTCGTAGAGGTCAAGCAGCCGGCGGGCGGCGGCCGTGTAGCGGCCGGGCGCCCGCAGGGAGAGTCCGCGCTCGTCGCCGGCGGTGCCCATGGCGACCCGCCAGCCGTCGCCGGGCGCGCCGATCACCTCCGTATCGGGGACGAACACCTCGTCCAGGAGGAGTTCGGCGAATGCGGGGCGGCCGTCGAGCCGGCCGACGGGCCTGCGGGTCAGACCGGGGGCGTCGAGGGGGAACATCACGTAGGTCAGCCCCCGGTGGCGCTCGGCGGAGGTGCGGAAGAGGCCGAACCCGCGGTCGGCGAAGGCGGCCCGGGAACTCCACGCCTTGCGCCCGGACAGCAGCCAGCCGCCATCGGTGCGCACGGCCCGCGAGCGCAGCGCGGCCAGGTCGCTGCCGGCATCGGGCTCCGACCACGCCTGCGCCCACACGACCTCCCCGGCGGCCATCGGGGGCAGCACCCGGGCCAGCTGTTCAGCGGTGCCGTGGGCGAGGAGGGTGGGGGCCAGCAGGTCGATCCCGTTCTGGGCGACCCGGCCCGGGGCGCCCGCCGCGTGGTATTCCTCCTCGACCACCAGGCGGGCGAGCGGCGATGCCCCGCGCCCGCCGTAGGCGACCGGCCACGAGACGGCGGACAGCCCGGCGGCGGCCAGCCGCCGCTCCCAGACCCGGTGCGCCGCGAAACCCTCGGCGGTCTCCAGTGAGGGCAGCGGCTCTTCGGGCACGTTCGCGTGCAGCCACGCCCGAGCTTCGTCGCGCAGCGCCCGTTCGGCGGGGGGAAGGTCGAGGTCCATGCGCGCTCCGTTGTACGTATCGGTCCGGGTGGGGCCGTGCGCAGCGGGCTCCGGTCGCGGCCGGGGCGGAGGCTGCTTCGAGAGCACAGAGGGGGTGCGCGGTGCGCTGCGGCCGGCCGTGCGGGGCCCGTCTGAGCGGGGGAGGCGGGGCGGGTAGCGGGCGGGACGGGGTATCGGGGCAGGGGTCCGGACATTTTTTCTAACAATCGTTTGGTAGGGTACCGCGCATGGAGCCCCCGGCAGAAGGCCCCGCCTCCGCGCCCGCCGTTCCGCGGGCTCTCGGGCTGGTGCGCGGGCGTACGGCGGTGGTGACGGCCGCCGCCGGCACCGGGATCGGGGGCGCCACCGCCCGCAGGTTCCTGGAGGAGGGGGCCCGGGTCCTCATCAGCGACCGGCACGAGCGGCGCCTCGCCCAGGCGCACGCCGAACTCGCCGCCGAGTTCGGCGCCGCGGCCGTCGCCGCGCGGCGCTGCGACGTCACCGCCGAGGACGACGTCACGGCCCTCTTCGCGGCGGCCGACCGGCACTTCGGCGGGGTGGACATCGCCGTCAACAACGCCGGCCTGGGCGGCACGACCCCCCTGTCGGAGATGACGGACGACCAATGGGGCCGGGTCATCGACGTCACCCTCACCGGCACCATGCGCTGCACCCGCGCCGCCCTGCGCGCCATGGCGGGCCGAGGCGGGGCCATCGTCAACAACGCGTCGGTGGTGGCCTGGCGCGCCCAGTACGGCCAGGCCCACTACGCCGCCGCCAAAGCCGGGGTCCTGGCGCTCACCCGCTGCGCGGCCGTCGAGGCCGCGCCGCACGGCATCCGCGTCAACGCGGTCGCCCCCAGCCTCGCCGACCACCCCCACCTGGCCGCGGTCACCTCACCCGGCCTCCTCGCCGAACTGGCCCGCCGCGAGGCGTTCGGGCGCTCAGCGCACCCGTGGGAGGTCGCGAACGTTATCGTCTTCCTCGCCAGCGACTACTCCTCCTACATGACCGGAGAAGCGGTCTCGGTATCGAGCCAGAGGGCGTGAGAGACGACATGAGTCCACGGCGGCGCGACGCAGAGGGCACCGCGGCGGCGCGGGCACAGCGGCGCGCGGAACTCCTGGACACGGCGGCCCGGGTCTTCGCGGAGCGGGGGTACGCCGCCACCACCATCCGCGAGGTCGCCGACGCCGCGGGCATGCTCGCCGGCAGCCTCTACTACCACTTCGAGTCCAAAGAGGCCATGGTCGACGAGATCCTCGCCGGGTTCCTCGCCGACCTGTGGGACGCCTACGACCGGGTCCTCGCCGCCGGCCACGACCCCCGGACCACCCTGCGCGCGCTGGTCGAAGCCTCCTTCGACACCATCCACCGGCACCGCCCCGCCGTGGTGATCTACCAGAACGAGTCCCGGCACCTCGTGCTCGGCGACCGCTTCCGCTACCTCGGCGACGCCCGGACCCGCTTCCGCGAGATGTGGGTCCGGCTCCTGGAGGAGGGCGCGGCTGACGGAGCGTTCCGCTCCGACCTCGACGTCCAGCTCATGTACCGCTTCATCCGCGACAGCGTGTGGGCCGCGGCCGGCTGGTACGACCCCGGCGGCCGGCTGCCCCCGCGGGCGATCGCCGACCAGTACCTCGCCATGTTCCTCCGGGGGATCGAGCCCCACCCCGGCTGACCACAAGGGAGGGCACCCCATGCACGAGGCGCTCATCGTCGGCGCGGTCCGGACACCGGTCGGCAAACGCGGCGGCGGACTGGCCGCGATCCACCCGGCGGACCTCGGCGCGCACGTCCTGACCGCGCTCGTGGAGCGCACGGGGGTCGATCCGGGCGAGGTCGAGGACACCGTGCTGGGCTGCGTCGACACCGTGGGCCCGCAGGCCGGCGACATCGCCCGCACCAGCTGGCTGGCCGCCGGGCTGCCCGAACACGTCCCCGGGGTGACCGTGGACCGGCAGTGCGGGTCCTCCCAGCAGGCCGTCCACTTCGCCGCGCAGGCCGTCATGTCCGCGACCGCCGACCTCGTGGTCGCCGGAGGCGTGCAGAGCATGTCGCAGGTGCCCATGGGCTACGCCATGACCGCGGGGGAGCCGCTCGGCTTCACCGCGGGGCCGTTCGCCGGGTCCGCGGGCTGGCGCGACCGGTACGGGACCGCCGAGGTGTCGCAGTTCCGCGCGGCCGAGATGATCGCCGAGCAGTGGGGGATCGGCCGTCCCGAGATGGAGGGGTTCGCCTTCGCCTCCCATGAGCGGGCGCTCGCCGCCATCGATTCCGGCCGGTTCGACCGGGAGACCGTGCCCTGCGCCGGGGTCGCCGCCGACGAAGGGCCGCGCCGCGGCGTCAGCCGCGACGCGATGGCGGCGCTGCCCCCGCTCCGCGACGGCGGCCGGCTCACCGCCGCGCTGGCCGCGCAGCTCGCCGACGGCGCGGCGGCGCTGCTCATCGCCTCACCCCCGGCGGCCCGGCGGCACGGGCTCACCCCGCGGGCACGGATCCACCACCTGTCGGCGCGCGGTGAGGATCCGATCCGGATGCTGACGGCCCCCATCCCCGCCACCGCGCACGCGCTGCGCCGGACCGGCCTGTCCATCGACGACATCGACGCGTTCGAGGTCAACGAGGCGTTCGCGCCGGTCGTGCTCGCCTGGCTCGCCGAGACCGGCGCCGACCCCGCACGGGTCAACCCCAACGGGGGTGCCATCGCCCTCGGCCACCCCTTGGGCGCCACCGGGGCCCGGCTGCTGACCGGCCTCCTCCACCACCTGGAGCTGACCGGCGGCCGGTTCGGCCTGGTGGCCATGTGCGAGGGCGGCGGCCAGGCGAACGTCACCATCATCGAGCGCCTCTGACCCGGCGGGCGCGTCCCGCCGCAGTTCGGGCCGCCGGGGGTCGCGCGCGGCGGGGTTCGCGCGCCGCCGGTGGGAGCCGGGCCGGGCAGGGCCGACTGGGGGCGCGGCACGGCATGGCACGGCACGGCCGGCCGGGGCGCGGTACGGGCGGCCGTACGCTCCGCGCGTTCAGGACTCCGGAGGCAGGCCGGACAGGCGCGCCAGGGTCTCGTGGGCCTCCGCCATCACGCGGTCGATCAGCTCGGCGCAGGAGGGGAGGTCGTCGATGGCGGCGACCGCCTGGCCCGCGGACATCACGCCCAGATCGGTGCGCCCCTCGACCATCGCCGCACGCAGGAGGACGGGGGTGTTCGCCGCCATCAGCACCTGCGCCCACGACAGGCCGCCCCTGCGCCGCAGCGCGGCGCCGTCGCGGATCAGCGTCGGCCACGTCGCGCCCGACAGCCGGCGGAACGCCGCGGCGCTGCGCGCCGCCCGCAGCAGCCGCCCGGCTCCCCGCGCGCGTTCGAGGGCGTCGACCCGGTCCGTGCGCAGCACCCGGTGGGGCACCCCGTCGACCTGCCGCGTCACCACGGTCTGCGTCGCGGCCAGGTACCGGCGCTTGACGCCGTCGGGCACCGTGCTGTCGGAGGTGAGCAGGAACCGGGTGCCCATGGCCACCCCCGCCGCACCGTAGGCCAGCGCGGCCACCAGCCCGCGTCCATCGACGTATCCGCCCGCCGCGATGACCGGGATGTCCACCGCGTCCACCACCTGCGGCAGCAGAACGGTGCCGGCGATCGGCCCGGTGTGGCCGCCGCCCTCCCCGCCCTGCACCAGCACCGCGTCGGCGCCCCACGCGGCCGCCTTCTCCGCGTGCCGCACCGCGCCGACGGAGCAGACCACGATCACGCCGGCGTCCTTCAGCCGGTCGATGAGATCGGGGTCGGGCGCCAGCGCGAACGAGGCGACCGGCACGCGCTCGCGGATCAGCACGCCGACGCGCTCACGCGCGTCGCCGGCGTCGGCGCGCAGGTTGACCCCGAAGGGCGCCGCCGTGCGGTCGCGCACCTCGGCGATCGCCGAGGTCAGGCCGTCGAGCGTCATCGTCGCCGACCCCAGGATGCCCAGGCCCCCCGCCTCGGCGGTGGCCGCGACCAGCCGGGGGCCCGCGACCCACCCCATCCCGCTCTGGACGACCGGGTGGCGGCAGCCGACGAGCCGGGTCAGCTCGGTGGGCAGCCGTGCGGTGCTCACCGCGGCACCTCGCGGTCGCGCGCGGCCTCCGGGTCGAGCACCTCCCGCAGCAGGCGCAGCTCCTCGTCGCCGGGGGTCCGGGTGCGGCCCGCCCCGCCCTCGGGGGTCGCCAGGTCGAAGCCGGTCAGGTCGCGCACCTGTTCTTCCGTGGCGCCGGGATGGACCGAGACCAGGCGCAGCGTGCGGCCCGGGCCCGCGAAGTCCAGCACCGCCAGATCGGTGACGACCCTGCGCAGGTCGAAGGCGTCGGCCGCCGCGACGCCGCTGACCATGTCCACCTCCGGTACGAACACGCGCCGGTCGTGGCGGGGGATCCAATAGCTCGTGGGACCGGCGATGGTGTTGCCGGGTGCGCCGCGCACCCCCAAGAGCTGGGTCGCGGGCCGCTGCCAGGGGCCGATGCAGGAGATGTTGGAGCGCCCGCGCCGGTCGAGCTGGGAGGCGCCCATCATCACGTGCCGCCGTCCGTGCAGGACCAGCCACAGGTGCTCGTGGAACGGCAGCCAGCCCTCCACGCCTCCTTCTTCGGGAGACGCGCCCCAGGGCAGGGCTGCACGGGTCAGCAGGGCGCCGCCGTCGGTGGTGAGCAGGCCGGGAGAGAACGTGAGCCGGGCCAGCCGCGCGCCCAGGACCGAGCAGACGCCCATGGCGGCGGCCAGGACCTCCCCGTCGCCGCGCCAGGCGTCGGCGCAGGCGGCGACGCACACCTCGGCGCGGGTCGCGGGCGTCACGGCGCGGCTCCGTCGTGCGGCGCCGTCCCGGCAGGGCCGGTAGAGCCGACAGCGTCGGCAGTGTCGGCAGGGCCCGCCACGAAGCGGTCGCGGAACCCGCGCCACAGCGCGGGATCGCGGGCGGCCCCGGCGTAGGCGCGCTGGGTGTCCTCGTCGCGGCCGTAGTCGGGGTCGCAGGAGGTGAAGTGCGCCCCGTTCGGCGCCTCGACGACGCCGGTGACGCATGCCCGGCTGACGAGCAGCGACTGCGGAGGTCCGGTGAAGGCGTCGACCAGCCGCTCGCACGACAGATAGACGCGTTCGGCCGCTTTGGCGAACAGCCCGTCGAGGTAGGGGTCGGGGCCGAGGTACTGGCCGTTGCCGCGCGCATCGGCCCGGTTGACGTGCACGAGCGCGGCGTCGATCCGCAGCGCGGGCATGGCGATCAGGTCGCGGCCCGCGGGGTGGCCGGGCTCGGGGTAGGGGGAGCGCACGGTGCGCAGATCCGGTGCGCCGACCCGCGGCACGTCGGAGGCCAGGCCGGCCGGGGTGGGCAGGAACGGCAGCCGGTGCGCGGCGGCGAGCAGGCCGAACATGAACATGCCCTCGTCGTACTCGGTGAACGCGATCTCGCCGTTCTCCCGCGCGGTGCGGAACCACGGGTCCAGAGCGATGGAATCGAGCGTGACGAACGGGGCGACCACGCGGCGCACCTTGCCGTAGGCGCACAGCAGGCCCACATCGGGACCGCCGCACGATACGACGGTGAGGTCGCGGACGGGGCTGCGGCATAGGGCCCGCACCAGCGCCATGGGCTTGCGGCGCGACCCCCACCCCCCGATGCCGAGCGTCATCCCGTCCCACAGAGCGGCGGCGACGCCGTCGGGCGTCATGGCCTTGTCCGTCACCGGGCTCCCCCCTCCGCCGCTCCCGAACGCCCGCCGTTCCCCGCGCCGGTCGGGTGATCGTCTTTCGTGCCGGTCCGTCCGCCGTCCTCCGCGCCGGTCCGGACGCCGCTGGCGGCAGCGCCGCCGCCGTCCGCGTCGACGAACCGGTCGCGGAGGTCGTCCCCGGCGCCGATGAGGCTGAGCTCGTAGGTGAACCCTTGCTCGAACCGGTAGTCGCGGTCGGTGTCGTCCGGGTCGATCCCGTCGAGCGCCTGCTTCGCGCACCGGATCACCCGGGGATCCTTCGCGGCGATGGCGCGCGCAACGTCGAACGCCTCGCGGCGCAGGCCGTCAGGGGGCACCACCGCCAGCACCGACCCGAACTCGTGCAGTCGGGCCGCGGGCACGGTGCGGCACGTGTACACCATGGCGCGCATGAGCTGCCGGGGGACCAGGCGGGACAGGTGGGTGGCCGCGCCCAGCGCGCCGCGGTCGACCTCGGGCAGGCCGAAGTAGGCGTCGTCGGCGGCCACCACGATGTCGGCGCTGCCCGCCAACCCCACGCCCCCGCCCAGGCAGTGCCCCTGAACGGCGGCGACGACCGGCACCGGGCAGTCGCGAACGGCGGCGAAGGCGGCGCGGCAGCCGCGGTTGGCGCCGATGAGCGCGTCGAAGCGGGCGGTCCGCTGCATCTCCTTGATGTCGACGCCGGCGTTGAACCCGCGCCCCTCGGCGCGCAGCACCACGACGCGCGTCGCGGGGGAGCCGCCCGCCCGGGTCACGGCCTGTGCCAGGTCGTGCCAGCCGCGGACGGGCAGCGCGTTGACCGGGGGAGCGTCGACGGCGACCTCGACGACCCCGTCGGCGTGCTTCGTGGTGGAGACCAGCATGGCTTACCTTTCCACCAAACGTTTGTTAGAACGGTAGCAGCCGGGCGGGATCCGGGACAGTGCGGCAAGACCTGGAGGCGGACGGTGACCGACCCGGCGAATCCAACGGACCCCGTGCGGGAGGGCGGCGGCGACGGCACCACGGAGTCCGCGCACGGCTCGATCGACGAGGGCGGCGAGGCATCCGGCGGGGGCCCGACACGCGAGGACGGCAGGGAATCCCCCGGCGGCCTGAGGAGCGGGGACGGCAAGGGCTTCACCAACGCCCCGAGACTCGAAGACAGCGGGGAATCCGACAGCGGCATGGGACGCGCGAGCAGCGGGGAATTCGACGGCCGGACCGTCGTCGTCACCGGAGGCGTACGCGGCGTGGGGCGCGGTATCAGCGAGGCGTTCCGCGCCGCCGGGGCCCGCGTCCTGGCCTGCGCCCGCCGACCGCCCGAGGCGCCCCTGGACGGAGTGGAGTACGTCCGCCTCGACGTCCGGGACCCCGACGCCGTGAACGCCTTCTTCGCCACCACGGGCCCCGTCCGTGCGGTGGTCAACAACGCCGGAGGGACCCCCTACCTGCCCCTCAGCGAGGGCGACCCGCACCGTCACGCCAAGATCATCGAACTCAACCTCATCGCCCCGCTCATCGTCGCCCGCGCCGCGCGGCCCGTGCTGGAGCCCGGCGGAAGCGTCCTCATGATCGGCAGCGTGAGCGCACGGCGGCCCTCCCCGGGGACCGCCGCCTACGGCGCGGCCAAGGCCGGGCTCGCCAGCCTGGCGGCGTCGCTGGCCGTGGAGTGGGCGCCTCGCGTCCGCGTCAACTGCGTGACCCTCGGGATGGTCCGGACCGAACGCGCCGCTCTCCACTACGGGGACGACGCCGGGCTCGCCGCCGTGGCGCGCACCGTGCCCCTGGGTCGGCTGGCCGCACCGGACGACGCCGGGGCGGCGTGCGTCTTCCTGGCCTCCGACGCCGCCGCCTACATCAGCGGAGCCGACCTCCTGGTCCACGGCGGCGGGGAACGCCCGGCCTACCTCGGCGCGTCCACGGCCGGGGACACCCGGCCATGACCGCGCGCGTGGGAACAGCCGCAGCCCGAGGCCGGCCCGGCCTGCGGGCTGCGGGTGCCCCAGGGCGCGGGGTCATGGACGCGCCGGTGTGGCATGCGCACGGGGATGGGAACGGACCGGGAGGAACGGGATGATCTGCAAAGGCCGGGTCGTCGTCATCACCGGCGCCGGGCGGGGGCTGGGCCGCGCCCACGCGCTCGAATTCGCCCGCCAAGGTGCCCGGGTGGTCGTCAACGACCTCGGAGTGAACGCCGACGGTGACGGCGGCTCCGCCGGGCCGGCCGAGCGCGTCGCGGCCGAGATCCGCACGTCGGGCGGTGCGGCCGTCGCCGTGGCGGGCGACGCCGCCGACCCCGAGGACGCCGCCGCTCTCGTGCGTACCGCGCTGGAGGAGTTCGGCGGGCTCGACACCCTCGTCACCAACGCTGGTTTCGTCCGCGACCGGATGCTCGTCAACCTCCCCCTCGACGACTGGGAGGCGGTCCTCCGCGTTCACCTCACCGGGCACTTCCTCCCGCTCCGCCACGCGGCGGCACATTGGCGGGCCGCGGCCAAGGCCGGGCACCCCGTGGACGCCCGCGTGATCGCCACGTCCTCCGGCGCCGGGCTGCTCGGCAGCGTCGGCCAGGCCAACTACTCCGCCGCCAAGGCGGGCATCGTCGGCCTCACCCTCGTCGCGGCGGCCGAGCTGCGACGCTACGGGGTCCGGGTGAACGCCATCGCCCCCGCGGCGCGCACCCGCATGACCGACGGCGTCTTCGCCGACACCATGCGGCGTCCCGCTGACGGCTCCTTCGACCGCATGGCCCCCGAGAACGTGTCGCCGCTGGTGGTGTGGCTGGGCTCGGCCGACTCCGCCGACGTCACCGGCCGCGTCTTCGAGGTGGAGGCGGGGCGGATCTGCGTCATGGAGGGGTACCGCCACGGGCCCGCCACCGACAAGGGAGCCAGGTGGGATCCCGCCGAAGTCGGTCCCGCGGTCCGCAGGCTCCTAGCGACCGCCGCCGCCCCCGAGCCCCCTTACGGCGGCTGACCGGCGCCGCCAGGGGACGGCGCGGCGCACCAGCGGACTGCTCCCGGACCGGACCTGGACCTTTCGGGACTGACCGGACGCCTTGGACCAGCCCGGACGGCGCGGATAGCCCGGGGCGACCCGGGCCGCCCGGGTGGTCTGGACGGCCCGGAGCCCCCGATCCGCCCGGACCGCCGGACGGTGCGGGGAGCGGAGCGGCGGCGCCGCCCGCCTGGGGTACGCTCGCGGACGACAGATATAGAACGTCGGTGCTTGGTGGTCGGTGGAGCGCAC
Organism: Nocardiopsis mangrovi; assembly: GCF_042653925.1. NCBI lineage: Bacteria > Bacillati > Actinomycetota > Actinomycetes > Streptosporangiales > Nocardiopsidaceae > Nocardiopsis > Nocardiopsis mangrovi. The sequence continues at coordinate 899 of NZ_JBHSFQ010000052.1, read as the reverse complement.
TGGCGTGCTCGGCCATGAGCACGTCCGGTCCCGCTCCACGGCGAGGTCCGGTCCGTGTACACGGCCGGGCCCGTTGCGAAAGGACCACTATGGACACCGACCGCTTCCACCTCTCCGAGGGCGACTACGTTCCCGACCCCGATCGCGACACCGCCGCGGTCGTCGACAGATTCTTCGACCACCTGGCGGAGATGGCGCGCGATCGCGCACTGCCCGCCGATCTCGTACCGGGCATGCGAGTCCGGCACCGGGAGCTGGAGAACGCGAACGCGGGCATGATCATCGACGAGTCGGCGCGCTACAACCTCCGCATGACCCTGGCCCTCGTGGCGGCCTACCGGCTGCTGCTGCCCCTGCTGGGGCGCGAGGACGCCGTCGACGTCATCAGCAGGGCGTTCACCGAACCGCTCGCGCCCCTCCTGCGCGAAGGGACCCGGGCGATGCTCGACGCCGCCCCCGACCCCTTCCGCGCCATGGTCGAGCTGTCGAAGTCCCGCGAACGGGACGCGTTCGGCTCGGGCTTCACCTTCCGGCGCCCCGTCGACGACGATCAGCGCTACCACGCCGACGTGCACCGCTGCTTCTACCACGACGTCCTCGCGGACAACGACGCCGCCGAACTGACGCCCGCGATGTGCGCCTGGGACAAGGCATGGATCGAGGCGATCGACCCGGACGAACACGGCTTCCGCTTCGACCGCGCCACCACCATCGGCCTGGGCGGTACACACTGCCCGTTCCACTTCACCCGAACGGACCACATCCCGACCACCGACTGACAGTGATGATGTTCTTGGTGACGCTGCGGGCGGGTCTGACCCGCCGACTGACTGACGTCTCGACTGTCCTGTTTGGGATTTGTCGGCCCGCCGGGCGTCACCACGCACGCGGCCGGACGG
>NZ_JBHSFQ010000051.1:0-29836 GCF_042653925.1 Nocardiopsis mangrovi | reverse complement strand
GGTGCCGGCGGCGGCGGTGGTGGCGGGCGCGGCGGTGTTCAGGGCGGTGGTGTTCGCAGTCATGGTGTGTCCCCCCGTTGGTCGGGTGCGGGGCCGAGAGTGGCCCGGGGCACGGCGCATCCGCCCGGTCCGGGCACGGCGGTGCCGTGGCGGGATGTGCGGCGGGTGAACCGTGGGGTCGCTCTGGCGGTGCGCCAGGCTGCGGGCGGGTCAGCGATGGTGACCTCGGTGGGCGGCGCTGGAACGCGCGGCCCGGCCCGCGTTAAGGGGCCTGATGATCCCGGGGAAAAGGTGCCCGGGCTCGGCATCGGTGGTTGGTCTGCGGTTGACCGTCAGATCACGAACCGATCAATGTCCACTCTAGCCAATGCGCAAGTAAATTGCGAGGGTGGAGCGGGTAAAACCGCAGATCAACGGCTTAAATTTCGGCGGTCGGGGGCGGGATCGCCTGCGTGTGCGGGGATCCGTGCCCTCGGTGGACCTCAAGGAAATCCACGCCTAAACCCAAGCTCCGGTCTGTTTCGCCGTGCTAGGGCAACGGTTCGTACAACAGCGATGGGGGTGGTCTCATTCCAGCCCGAGCACATTTTTCCGGGCCTCTCCGAAAGCCCCGCGCAGAGCGGGATCCGGCGGCCGGACGGGAGCCGGGACGGCTCCGCGACCGGGGGCCGGGCCGGTTGCGGGCCGCTCAGCGCGGGGCGGCCAGCGCGTCGTCCACCCCGGATTCACGCGGCCCAAGGAACCGCGGGTCCGGGCGCAGGAGGGTGTCCGCCACGGCCTTGACCGCCGCCGGGACCTCCCGCACGTAGCCGTAGACGGTCGCGGTCGTGCGCACGCGGATACTCGCGTCGCCGACCCCCTGGGTGTCGATCCCGGCGGCCCGGCACAGCGCGACGGCGCGGGGCAGGTGGAAGTTCTGGGTGATGACCGCCGCCGCGTCGACCCCGAACACCTCGTGGGCCCGCACGCACGACTCCCATGTGCTGAAGCCCGCGTAGTCGCCCGCGATCTTGGTCGCGGGCACGCCCAGGGCGACCAGGTAGTCGCGCATCGCGTCGGTCTCGTTGTAGGAGTCGATGCTGTTGTCGCCGCTCACGAGCACCGCCTCCGTCCCGCCGCGGTGGTACAGCTCGGCGGCGAGGTCCAGGCGCCGCGCGAGCAGCGTGGTGGGGCGGCCGTCGTCGCGCAGCCCGGCACCCAGGACCAGGGCCACCGGGCGGTCCTCGGCGTCGTGGACGGCGGCCCGCCGGTCCGCGGTCGAGACGGCCAGCCAGGTGAAGGGCGCCATGCCGACCAGCACGGTCAGCAGGCAGGCGGTGATCCACGTCTTGCGGTACGACAGCAGTCTCGTCACACACTGCTCGACGCTCCGCACCCGGCGCCGGTTCCCGGTCTGGGCTCCCGGACCCGCCGGGGATATGGTCCCCGCCATGGACGACTTTCCGGCGCGCCTGCGCGCCATCGCCGACCTTCAGGCGTCCGAGATGCGCGAGGGCGCGGGACGACACGAGTACGACGGCCGGATCTCGGACCTCTCCCCTGACGCCGTACGCAGCGGGCTGGCCCGCCTCGGCCTGGGCGAACCCTTCCCCGACCCCCACGATGAGGCCCACGCGACCGCCGCCGAGGAGGCGCTGCGCGTGGAGCTCGGCGAGCTGGAGCTGCACCGGTCCAACCCGCTGTGGCACATAGGGGAGCTGGACCTGTCGGTCTACGACAAGGACTACGCGCCCGCCGGGGAGCGGGACGAGGCGCGGCTGCGCCACCTGGCCGCGTGGCCGGATGCGGTCGACAACGCCGTCGCCGCCCTCGACCGCGTGAGCGCCCCGGTGGCCGGCGCCCTGCTGAGTTCGGTGCGGGGGCTGGCCGCGGCGGTGCCCGCCGACGCGCCGGGGGACGTCCGCGAAGCCGCGCTGGCGGCGCACCGCCGCTTCACCGCCCACATCGAGGCCGCCGCCCGCGACGGTGCGCCCAGCGCCGCACTCGGCGGGGCGGCGCTGGCCCGGCTCATGGGGACGGCCGAGGCCGCGGCGGTCGACCTCGGCCGCCTGGCCGAGCTCGCGGACGCCGAGCGCGACCGGCTCACCGAGCGCATGGCCGAGGCCGCCGCCCGGATCGATCCCTCCCGCGCCCCCCTGGACCTCGCGCGGGAGCTGGTCCGCGACCACCCCGACGCCGACGGCGTGCTCACGGAGGCGCGCCGCTGGACCGAGCACAGCATCGCCTTCACCCGCGAGCGCGACCTCGTGCCCTACCACGACGGGGAGTGCGCCGTCGGGGTCGCGCCGGAGTCCGCGCGCTGGGGGACCGCGATGATGTCGTGGGCCGCGCCGGCCGAGGCCGACGCGCCGGCCCACTACTACGTCACCCCGCCCGAGCCGGACTGGGAGCCGGCCGAGGCCGCGGAATGGCTGGAGGTGTTCAGCGCGACCACCCTGCCCGCCATCAGCGTGCACGAGGTGGCGCCCGGGCACTTCTCGCACAGCCGCGCCCTGCGCAGGGCGCCCGGCGCGGTGCGGCGCACGCTCTTCTCGTACGCGTTCATCGAGGGCTGGGCGCACTACGCCGAGGAGCTGTGCGTCGACGAGGGCTTCGGCGGCTACGCCGAGCGCGCGGTGGGCGACCCGCGCTTCACCGCGGCCCACTTCGAGGTGGGGGTGTGGCTCGAGGCGCTGATCCGGGTGACCCGGCTCGCGGCGGCGATCGGCGTGCACACCGGTGCGATGTCCGTCGAGGACGCCGCCGCGCGCTTCGCCGCCGACACCGTGCTCGCCGGCCCGGCGGCGCTCTCGGAGGCGCGGCGGGCCTCGTTCGATCCCACCTACGGCCGCTACACCTGGGGGAAGCTGGAGATCCTCGGCCTGCGCGACCGGGCGAAGGAGCGCTGGGGGGCCGGGTACACGACGCGGCGGTTCCACGCGGCGATGCTCGACCTCGGCGCGCCGCCGCTCGGCCTGCTCGGCACGGCCGTCGACCGCGGCTGACACCGGCCCCGGCGGGTGGACCGGCCCGGCAGCGAGCGCGGCCGGTCCGCGGTGCGCGGCCCGGTCAGCGCGGCCGGTCCTGGGCGCGCGGGCGGCGCTTGTCGTCGCCGATGCGCAGGCCCCGCACGGCGTCGTAGGTGGTCTCCAGGGCGGTGCGGCTGTCGGCGTAGCGGAGCTGCGCCAGACCGACGAACAGGCAGTCGATGACGGTGAGCTGGGCGAGGCGGCTGGCCGTGGCCCCGGAGCGGAAGGTGGTCTCGCGGGCGGCCGTGGTCAGGATGTGGTCGGCCGCCTCGCTGATCGGCGACCGCGGGAAGTTGGTGACCGCCACCGTGGTCGCGCCGCGGCGCTTGGCCTCGGCCAGCGCGTTGGTGGTGTCGATGGTGGTGCCGCTGTGCGAGATGCCCATGGCGACGTCGTCGGCGCCCAGGAGCGCGGCGCTGGTCAGCATCACGTGCGTGTCGGACCAGGCGAAGGAGGTCAGCCCGATGCGGTGCAGCTTCTGCTGGAGGTCGGCGGCGACGAAGGCGCTGGCGCCGACCCCGTAGATGTCGGTGCGGCGGGCCGTCGCCATGCGCTCCACGACCGCCTCCAGTACGGCGACGTCGAGCTGGGCGCCGGTCTCCTCGACCGCGCGGGCATCGGTGAACGCGATCTTCTCCACGACGGTCACCAGGGTGTCGTCGGCGCTGATGTCGCCGGGGACCTCGCGGGTGCCGCCGCGTGCCCCGCGGGCCTGCCCGGCCTCGGTCGCCAGGGTGAGGCGGAGTTCACGGTAGCCCGTGAAGTCGATGGTCCGGCAGAAGCGGATGACGGTCGCCTCGGAGGTCGCGCAGTCCTTGGCGAGCTGGGTGATGGACGACGCGGCCACACGCTCGGGGTCGTCGATGATGCGCTGGGCCACCCGCTGCTCGGCGGGGGCGAGCGACGGCAGCAGCGAGCGGATGCGCAGCACCGTTGTGGGGGCGGGGTCGTCGCGGACCGCGGGCGTGCCGTCGTCGCCGTGCGCGCTTCCGCTCCCATGGGACGTAGGCTTCGCCGTTTTCGCCATGTTGGAAAGTTTCTTTCGCTCTCTGCGTGTAGTCAATGCGTAGCCCGGAGAAATTCGCGGTTTCCGGCAGTGTCACAAGTACGACCGCCGGACCGACCCGATTGCGCGCCCCGGTGCCGCCCGGCAGGGTGGAGGGTGGACGCCGATCACACGGTGTCCGGCTCTCCAGTTGTCCGTTTCGCGCGAAGGGGGAGGTCCGTTTCCGGGGGCGACATTGTCAGACATCTCGTTCGCAGTGCTCGGGCCGCTGACCGCCCGCGCCGGTGACACCCCGGCCAGGCTGCAGGGCACCAAGCGTCGTGTCCTCCTGGCCACGCTACTCCTGCGGGCGAACCGTACCGTGCCCATCCCGGAGCTGGTCCAACGGGTGTGGGGTGATGTCGATCCCAACGCCTACCGCTGTGCGCTCCAGGTGCAGGTGACCCGGCTCCGGTCGGCCCTGTGCGCCCTGGCCGCCGGTGCCCGGCACGGGCCCCCGCTGCTGGTGGGCGGTCCGCACGGCTACCGGATCGAACTCGACGACCGGCAGCTCGACCTCGCGCGCTTCCGGGCCCTGGCCGCCGCGGCCGGGCGGGCCGAGGCCGACGGCGACCTCGCGGGGTGCTGCGACCGCCTGTCCCGCGCGCTGGAGCTGTGGCAGGGCCCGATCCTGCACGACGTGGCATCCGCCGAGCTGCACGAGCACGAGGTCGCCGCCGTCCGCGACGAGCTGCTGCGCGCCGCCGAGCACCACGGGACGGTCGCGCTGGCGCTGGGCCGCCACGAACGGGTCGCCGACGTGCTCTCGGGGCTGACCGCGAGCCACCCCCACCGCGAGGCCCTGGTGGGGCAGCGCATGATCGCGCTGTACCGCTGCGGCCGGGCGAGCGAGGCGCTGGAGGTCTACGGCCGCACCCGCCGGTTCCTCGCCGACCGCCTGGGCACCGATCCGGGCCGCCGCCTCCAGGAGGTCTTCCACGGGGTGCTCCGGGGCGATCTGGACGACCGCCCCCTGGTTCCGCGCCAGCGGCCGGTGCACCGGCCGCCGGTGGCGCGGGCCCGCCTCGTCCCGGCCGAACTGCCCGCCGACCCGCCCGGATTCGTGGGGCGCGCCGAGGAGATGGCGGCGCTCGACCGGCTGTTCGCCTCGGGCGCGCCGGCCCGCCGTGCGCTGGTCAGCGGGCCGCCGGGGGCGGGCTGCACGGCGCTGGCGGTGCACTGGGCCCACACGGCGGCGGCCGGGTTCCCCGACGGCCAGCTCCACGTCGACCTCCGCGGCGCGACCGCCGACCCCCGCTCGCCGTTCGACGTGCTGCGGCGGTTCCTGCGCGCGCTGGGGGTGAAGGGGGAGCTGCCCCGCGAGACCGACGAGCGGGCGGCGCTGCTGCGGTCGGTGCTCGCCGGGCGCCGGGTGCTGATGGTGCTGGACGACGCCCATTCCGCCGAGCAGGTGCGGCCCCTGCTGCCGGGCGCCCCCGGCTGCGGTGCGGTGGTCACCAGCCGCTACTGGCTCGTCGACCTGATCGTCCGCGAGGGCGTTCCGGCGCTGGCGGTCGGTGAACTCCTGGAATGGGAGGCGGTGACGCTCTTGCGCGACCTGGTCGGGGCGCGCCGGGCCGCGGCGGAACCGGGTGCGCTGCGCCGGCTGGCCGGGGTCGTCGAACGGCTCCCGCTCCCGTTGCGGCTGGCCGCCGCCTGGCTGGCGACGCACCCGGAGGCGCGGATCGCCGCGCTGGCGGACAAGGTCGAGCGACGCGGTGAGGACTCCGCGCTGGCGCGGCTGAAGGCGGTGCTGGGCGGCGACCCCAGGTTCCTGATGGGCGGCCGCCTGGCCAGGGAGGGTAGTGCCTGGCGAGAGTGAAGGTGCCCCCGTCCACCTCGCCAGGCACGCGGCGACCCGCATGCGGGCCTCCTTCCCCCACGAGCCGGCCGTCCTCCGGCCCCTGGGGAGCCAGAACCCGACGGCTCCGGCCCGCTTGGGAGGCGCTCACGGCCGCGGGGAAGTACCGGCCGGGAGACGCCCACGGCAGACAGAGTGCAGGACGGTGCTTACAGTGCACTGGCGGTTCGCTTTCACGAAGCGAACGCCGCTCGGTTTCAGCGCTTCCGCTTCCGCGGGCCCGCCCCGCGGTGCGGCATCGCGGCGTCGCACGGACCCCCGTTTCGGCGGGTGCCCCCGCGCGCGTCGGATCGGCCCGGTACGTCTCCGGATGCGGCATCGCGGATCATGTCCGGTGAATAGCGGATGGAACGGAAATAAGCCGATCCGCACCATCATTCGCTGCTTTTGCCGCGCGGGGGCGTCCGGCCGATGCGCCTGCGCCACGGGGCCGCTGGGCGGTCACCGCCCCGGCGCGCTGCCGGCCGGGGGCGGTTTCGGTCGCGACCAAATGGAGCCCTTCTTCCGCGGCGCGAGACGGGCTCGAACCGCGGCGCGTCGGTTTCAGGCGACACGACGCCGGGCGGCTCCGCGGCGGCGCGCGGGACGCGGCGGGCGCCGTGCCGCCGCCGGATCCCGCGGCGGCACGCGGCCGTTGTGCGCCCGGCCTGACCGGGTGCCGACGGGGGCGGAACGGCTAGGCTGCCCCCCATGACGCGTCATGTCGTGATCGGGGTGGACGCCGGCGGGACATCGACCCGCTGTGTCGTCGCCACCCTCGCCGGCGAGGTCGTCGGCTACGGGCGCTCCGGCGGCGCCAACCGGTTCTCCAGCTCCGACCCCGAGGCGTCGCTCGCGGCCGCACTGGGCGCGGCGACCGCCGGGCTCACCGGCATCGCCGTGGACCAGGCGGTGTTCGGGCTGGCGGGGGCGTCGTCGGGGCGCGCCCGCGCGCTGGAGCTCGTCGAGCGGGCGTGGGCCGCACACGGGCTGCCCGGCAGCCCGCACGTCACCGACGACATCGCGGTCGCCTTCGCCTCCGGCAGCGCCGCTTCCGCGGGCAGCGTGCTCATCGCCGGGACCGGGGCGGTCGCCGCGCGCGTCCGCGACGGCGCCGTGGAGCGCCGCTGCGACGGCCACGGCTGGCTCCTGGGCGACGAGGGATCGGCGGTGTGGATCGGTGTGGCGGGCCTGCGGGCGGTCCTGGCCGCGATCGACGGCCGCGGCCCGGCGACGGCGCTGGACACCCGGCTGGCCGCGGCGCTGGGGACCGCACCGGGCGACGCCGGGGCGATCGTCCGCGCGGCGCACGCCCGGCCGCCGGCCGAGCTGGGCGGACTGGCGCCGGAGGTCACCGGCGCGGCGGCCGCGGGCGACTCCGTCGCGCGCGGCATCGTCGCCGACGCCGCGGGCCGGCTGCTGGCCGATCTGGAGGCCGTCGCCCCCGGCGCCGACCCCGGCGGGCCGGTCGTCCTCGCCGGAGCGCTGCTGGCCGGCGGGCCGGTGGCCGACGCGGTCCGGTCCGGCCTGCGCGAGCGGCGCGGGGTCGTCCCGGTGCAGGCGGTCGACGGCGCGCGGGGAGCGGCCGGGCTGGCGCTGCGCCGGGCGGGTGCCCCTGCCGGCGCGCACGCCGCGGTGCTGGCGGCGGAGGGCCCGGTGCTGGACGGCCCGCCGCCCGAGCGGGCCGGGTAGGGGGCCGGGCGGGGCATCGCCCGAACAGGGCGGCGGCGCGGGACCCGACGCGCTCCTCGGCCGCCCGCCACGTGCTCTCCGGGGGCGCGGGGGGATCGGCGGATGACGCGGATCATGATGACGGGTCCGGATCGGGGGACGCGCAAACGGGTCAGAGTCGCTAGTGTCATCACATGCCCGACAACAATGTGAACGAAGAGCAGCAGCCCGACCCCGCGGGGTCGACCACCATGTTCCGCCGCTTCGTGGCGGACAACAACGAGCCCGAGGTCGCGCCGAGGCGGCCCGTCACCCCCTATGTCCTGGCCGCCGTGGGCGCGCTGGTCGCCATCGGCCTGATCGTCGCCGTGGTCGTGATGTGGTCCTGATGCGCCCCCGGGCGCGGCCGGAACCGCCGGACCCCCACCTCGCATGGGCGGGAGTGGGGGCCTATGCCCGGAAACGGTTCGCGGCCGCCGTGCGGTGCTGCTAGGCTTGCACACGTCGGAAGGCAGGGCGGTCCCGCCCCCACCGGCAGGCGGTCACAGCACGCCGCGCGCCATTAGCTCAATTGGCAGAGCAGCTGACTCTTAATCAGCGGGTTCGGGGTTCAAGTCCCTGATGGCGCACAAGACGACCCCAGGTGGATCTCCACCTGGGGTTCTTCGTGTCCCGCGGGCGCTTCGCGCCTCCGCCGCACGCCGGGCCGATACGAAACGACCCCGGCGGGCATCCGCCGATGCCCGCCGGGGTCCTCTGCCTGGTCTCGTGTGCCGGAACGGGGACCGGCGGTCGACCGCCCCATGATCGATGTAACGCCCCGGTGATCATGGGACGGCCGCCCGGTTGTACCACCCTCGGCTTCCACGGCCCGGCTTGTGCCAGGCCGCCGTCCTTGGAAGGACGAGGGTGCCATCTTCCCGCCGTTACCCGACCGTCTCCGGTCGGGCACCGACGCGGGTTTCTGCGCGAAAGCCCTCTACTTTGCGCCCGTTATCCATCAGGCTGGACCCGTCCGGCTGGAAAACGGTTGGAAGACGGTTGAGGGCGAACCCGGATTCCTGCAAGTCTGGTCGGCGGCGCCGTTCGGCGCCCGCGGCCGTGCGACCGGGAGGGTATCGGCGGCCGACGGCACTCGGCCGATGGCGCAGGCTCGGCATCGGTCCCAAGGAGAGACCACATGGAGTTCGAGGTCCTCGGGCCGCTACAGGCGAGTGACCACGAGACCGCGGTGCGGCTGTCACCCAAGCTCGCCGGCCTCCTGGCGGCACTGCTGTGCCGCCCCAACGTCATGGTCCCCGGGGAGCGCCTGATCGACGCGGTATGGGGGGAGAAACCGCCCCCGTCGGCCGTGAAGAGCCTCCAGGCATACGTGCACCATCTGCGCCAGGAACTCCGCGACCCCGGCAGGGTCGAGCGCGGGGCCGCGGGCTACCGGCTGATCGTCCGGCCGGGCGAGCTCGACGCGGACCGGTTCGAGCAGGCGGTCGGGGACGGACGGCACGCCCTCGCCGAAGGCGACCCCGAACCGGGGGTGGACCTCCTGCGCGACGCGCTATCGCTCTGGCGCGGGCCCGCCTTCTCCGGGCACGAGGCCATGCCGCTCGTGCGCGAGGAGGCCGCCCGCCTCGACCAGCTCCGCCAGACGGTCATGGAGGAGCGCTTCGAGGCCGAACTCGCCCTGGGCCGGCACGGCGGCATCATCGCCGAACTGGCCGCGCTGGTCGCGGAGTACCCGTTCCGCGAGCGGCTGCGCGCCCAGCTGATGATCGCCTTCTACCGGCTGGGCCGGCCCACCGAGGCGCTGGAGACCTTCCGTCGCGGGCGCGAGGTGCTGGTCGGCGAACTGGGCCTGGAACCCGGCCGGGAGCTGACGCGGCTGGAACAGGCGATCCTCAACAACGACCCGTCGCTGGACGCGCCCGCCACCGTCCCGCGGCGCCGCGCCGCGCCCGGCGGCGGTCCCGCCGCCGAGCCCGCCGGGGTTCCGGTCCCGGCCCAACTGCCGCCCGACATCGCCGATTTCACCGGGCGCGCCGACCTCATGGCCGCCCTCGCGGAGCGGCTGGCCGGGGCCGGACCCGGTACGCCCGGCCGGACGGTGGCGGTCACCGCGATCGCCGGCATGGGCGGGGTCGGCAAGACCGCCCTCGCGCTGCACGCGGCCCACGCCCACGCCGACGCGTTCCCCGACGGCAGCCTCTACATCAACCTGCGCGGAGCCGAGGCCGACCCCGTCGACCCGGCGCAGGCCCTCTACGGGTTCCTGCTCGCGCTGGGCGTGGAGGGCTCGGCCGTGCCCGAGTCCGTTGAACAGCGCTCGGCGCTGTTCCGCAGCCGGCTGGCCGACCGCCGGGTGCTCGTCGTGCTGGACAACGCGGCCTCCGAGCGGCAGGTGCGGCCACTCATCCCCGCGGGGGCGGCGTGCGCGGTGCTGATCACGGCGCGGACCCCGCTCACCGGGCTGGAGGGCGCGCGCCTGATCGACCTGGACGTCTTCGACCCGCCCCAGGCGGTGGAGCTGCTGGCCCGGGTCGCGGGAGCGCAGCGCGTCGCCGCCGAACCCGAGACCGCGGAAGAGATCGTCCGGTTGTGCGGCCGCGCCCCGCTGGCGGTCCGCATCGCCGGCGCGCGGCTGGCCGGGCGCCCGCAATGGACCCTGGACCGCCTGTCGCGGCTGCTGGGCGACGAACGGCGCCGGCTCGACGTCCTCGCCGCCGGCGACCTCGCCGTGCGCGCCAGCTTCGCGCTGAGCTACGCCGGGCTGGCCCCCGCCACCCGGCGGGCCTTCCGCCTCATGGGCGCACTGGAGGTCACCGACGTCGCGTCCTGGGCCGCGGCCGCCCTCCTCGACACGACCCTGGACGACGCCGAGCAGCACATAGAGGCGCTCGTCGACGCGCGGCTGCTGGACATCGCCGGGACCGACACCACCGGCGAGCTGCGCTACCGCATGCACGACCTGGTGCGCCTGTTCGCGCGCGAGCGCGGAGAGGACGAGGACGCCCCCGAGGAGCGCCTGTCCGCCCTGGCGCGGGTGCTGGGGGGCTGGCTGTGGCTCGCGGAGCAGGCCACCGAGTACATCCCCGGTCCCTGCTACGCGACCATGCACGGGCCGGCCCCCCGCTGGCCGCTGCCGACGGCCCACACCGCGGCGCTGCTCATCGACCCGATGGCCTGGTTCGACGCCGAGTCCGGGCACATGGCCACCGCGGTCGGCCACGCGTGCGCCCTCGGCCTGGACGAACTCGCCTGGGACCTCGCCGGCTGCCTGGAGAAGTACTTCGACGTCCGCGGGCGCTTCGACGACTGGCGGTTCACCCACGAGAGCGCGATCGCCGCCTGCCGGGCGGCCGGCAACGTGCGCGGCGAGGCGGTCCTGCGCCGCGGCATGGCCGACCTCATCACCTGGACCACGCCCCAGGCCCCCGGCGACGCCATGGCGGGACTGTTCGAGCAGGGCCAGCTGGTCCTGAACCTCTTCCAGTCGGTCGGCGACCGGCGGGGGATGGCCGACGCCCTGGTCATGCGCACCTGGGGGCTGATCTCCCGGGGAGCGCTGCGCGCGGCGGGGGAGGAGGCCGAGGCGGCGCTCGACCTCGCGGAGTCCGAGGACTACCTCGGCGGCCAGGCCCGCGCTTACCAGGTGATGGCGGTCGCGGCCTACAGCGACGGCAAAGCGGGGGTCGCGGTCACCCACCTGACCCGCGCGCTGGAGCTCGCGCGGCTGCTGGGCAACTCCCGCTTCGAGGCCACCGCCATGCAGTTCCTCGGCGCCGCGCAGTGCGAGGCGGGCCAAGTGGAGCCGGGCCGCGACAACCTGCTGAACTCCCTGGCCATGACGCGGGCGATCAAGGACCGCTACGCCGAGGTGTTCTCCCTGCTCTACCTCGCCCGGCTGCACATCCGCCTCGGCGAGCCGGGGGCGCTGGCGACCGCAGAGGCCGCGGCCGACCTTAGCCGGACCCACGGGATGAACCACCACCTCGCCGACGCCCTGGGGCTGGTCGGCGAGGTCCTGCTCGAACAGGGGCAGGTGGCCCAGGCCGTGGCCCGGCTGGAGGAGTCGGTCCGGGTCTGGCGCACGCGCGGCTGGCCGTCCTTCATGATCCCGGTGCTGCGCACCCTGGCCCGCGCCCACCGGGCTGCGGGCGACCACGCCGCGGCCCGCGCCGCCCTGGCCGAGGCAGCCGCCCTCACCACCCACCCCGCCGAGGCGGGGGCCGACTGAGAGCACTCGGGGCACCCGGCACACGGCGGACGCCCCGGCGTCCGCAGGGGCGGACGGCCCGCCGCGCCCACGGCGCCGGCCCGTTCCGTGGGCGGAGGACCTCCGGAGATCCGGTAGAGTCGTCTCCGTCGCCGCAGCGCACGCGCGCGACACGCGCCATTAGCTCAATTGGCAGAGCAGCTGACTCTTAATCAGCGGGTTCGGGGTTCAAGTCCCTGATGGCGCACCCCTCTTCCACCGCGAAACCCCGGGCCGCCGCCGTCGGCGCACACCGGGGTTTCGGCGTTCCCGGCCCCCGCGACGACCCTTCGCTGTGCGGCGGCCGGCCCCGTCCGGCACGACGTCCGCCGTGCGCGCGGCCGCCGGAACCGGCCGGTCAGGATGTGCCGCAGTGGACGTCGGGCGACACGCCGCCGGCGAAGAACACCGTCGGCGGGACCCCCATGAGGGACCGGAACTCCGCTGTCATGTGCGAGTGATCCGCGTACCCGGCGGCGAGCGCGAGTTCGGACCACGGCCGGGTCGTGCCGTGCTCCAGCACGGTGCGGACCCGGTCGATGCGGGCGAACCGCTTCGGCGCCACGCCCACGCCGTCGGCGAAGAGGGTGCGCAGGTGGCGTTCGCTGATGTGCAGCCGGTCCGCGCTCGTGCGGACGCCGGCCGCGGACACCATCCCGGCGGCCTCGCCGACCAGGTCGCCGCGCACGTCCGGCCCGCCGCGCGCCGCCGCGACCAGCGCCCGCGCGAACGCGTCGGGATCCGCCGGCAGGCCGGCCAGCGGATCGGCGGAGCCCCACAGCTCGCTCAACGGCACGACTTGGTCGACGAGGCCGCGCAGCGAGCGGCCGAGCAGCCGCCGTGCCCGTCCGGGGCGGACGCGGACCTTCAGGCAGGACGGGCCGGGAGCGCCCGTGAAGTAGAGCGCACGGGTCCGCGGCCCCATGACCACCAGCCGGGGGGACTCGCCCGGAGCCGACCGCAGGGTCAGCGTCGTGGCGTGGTCCGGTTCGTCGACCACGACCGTGTCGGCATCCGCGTGCAGTGCGGTGATCTCGGAGATCCACGGGCGCAACTCCGGCGCCACGCCGATCGGGCGTCTCTTGAGCACGCTCCAACTGTGCCGGAACTTCATAGAGGGGGCTAGTGCGGTCCTGCGATCGTCTCTCGCATGATCCTTGTCACGGGTGCCACCGGCACCACCGGAAGTGAAGTCGTCCGTCGTCTGCTCGAACGGGGCGAGAAGGTGCGCGCGATGAGCCGCCGCGGGGTGGCGGTACCCGGCGCCGATGCGGTGCGGGCCGACTTCGCCGACCCGGCCTCCCTCGCTCCGGCCGTCGCCGGAGTGTCGGCCGTCTATCTGGTGACCGCGCCACCCGAGCCGGTCGTCGACCACGACGCCGCCCTCGTCGAAGCGGCCAGGGCCGCGGGGGTCGAGCGCATCGTCAAACTGGGCGCGATCAGCGGCGGCGAGCCGGGCACCTGGCACCGGCGCTGCGAACAGCCCACGCGGGACAGCGGCCTGACCTGGACCGTCCTGCGGCCGGCCACGTTCGCGTCCAACATGCTCCCCTATGCGCCGATGATCGCCGGCGGGCTCCCCTTGCCGGACTGGACCTCGGGCGGCGCCGTCGGGATCGTCGATCCGCGGGACGTCGCGGCGGTCGCGGTGGAGGCGCTCACCACCGGGGGCCATGCCGGGCGCGCGTACACCCTGACCGGTCCGGAACTGCTGACGTTCGCACAGCAGGTCGCCGTGCTCCAGCGGGTGCTCGGCACCGGGATCGGGACCAGGGACGCGACGATGGACGACGCGCGCACCATGATGCTCGACAGGGGGATGCGTCCGGACAGCGTCGAGGAGTCCGTCGCCGGGATGACCCGGCTGGCCGAAGGCGGGTACGCGGTCCTGACCGGCGACGTGTCCGCGGTCCTGGGCCGTGCCCCGGGGACCTTCGCCGCCTGGGCGGCGGACCACCGGCAGGCGTTCGGGGGCGCCGGGGGGACTCGCGGCGCGCCGTCCGCCGCCGATACGCCGTAGGCGGGCACGGTGCCGCCCGGCCGCCCTGCCCTGCCCTGTCCCGGCCGACGAGGCGCGGGCCGGGCGGGTTCAGAACAGCAGCCCCGGCGGCGGGGACGCGTCGGTGGGGCGGGAGCGGCGTTCGAGGGCGAGGAGGAAGCGCTTGCGGTCCAGGCCGCCGCCGTAGCCGGTGAGGGAGCCCGCGGAGCCGACGACTCTGTGGCAGGGGACGATGATGCCGATCGGGTTCTTCCCGTTGGCCAGGCCCACGGCGCGTGACGCGCCCGGGCTGCCGATCTCCTCGGCGAGGTGCCCGTAGGTGATCGTCTCGCCGTAGGGGATGGTGAGCAGGCCGGCCCAGACCCGGCGCTGGAACGGGGTCCCGTGGAGGTCCAGGGGGAGGTCGAACCCCGCCGGGGCGCCCGCGAAGTAGGCGGTGAGCTGTTCGGCGGCCGTCGCGAACACCGGCGTCGTCGCGGGCGCGCGGTCGCCGAACGCCTCCTGCGGCGGACGGTGCCGCTGGTCCTCCATATAGAGGCCGGTCAGGCCGGTGGCCGACGCCACCAGGGTGAGCGGCCCCACGGGACTGTCGATCAGGGCGTGTGCGCGGGTCGCGGCGGCGGAGGCCATGCGGAGGTCCTGTCTGCGGTCGTCGGGGCGTCGGCGTTCGGGTGTGGGTGCGGGAGCAGGTGCGGGAGCGCGGGCGGCGGGGGTCATTCGGCGGGCAGGCGGTTGATGGCGTGGGTGCCCGTGGCCCACAGGTACTGCGTCGCGTAGGCGCGCCAGGGGCGCCAGGCCGCCGACCGCCGGGTGAGGGCCGCCGGGGTCGTCGGGAGCCCGAGCTCCTGGGCCGCCCTGCGGATGCCGAGGTCGGTGGCGATGAAGGCGTCGGGGTCGCCCAGGGCGCGCATCGCGATCGACTCGACGGTCCAGGGGCCGACGCCCGGGAGGGCGGCGAGCCGGGCGCGGGCCTCCGCGCGGTCGGCGCCGACACCGAGGTCGATGGCGCCGTCGGCCAGGGCCGTGACCAGCGAGGTGAACGTCGTCCGGCGCGTCTGCGGGAACGCCAGCTCCGCCGGGTCCATCCGGGCCAGCGCGCCGGGGGCGGGGAACAGGTGGGTCAGGCCGCCCGCGGGGTCGTCGAGCGGGTCGCCGTGGGCGGTGACCAGCCGCGCGGCGTGGGTGCGCGCGGCGGCGGTGGACACCTGCTGGCCGATGACCGCCCGCACCGCGAACTCCGGGCCGTCGGCGCTGCGCGGCACCCGGCGGCCGGGGGCCTTGTCCACGAGCGGCGCCATGACCGGGTCGGTGCGCAGCTGGCCGTCGACCGCGACGGGGTCGGCGTCGAGGTCGAGCATCCACCGGCACCGGCTGACCGCGATCGGCAGGTCGCGCAGGTCGGAGAGGGTCAGCGTGCAGGCGACGTGCTCGGGGAGCGGGCGCAGCGCGGCGATGCCGTGGCCGCTGGGGAGGCGCAGGGTGCGCCGGTAGGCGCCGTCGCGCCACTCCTCGACCCCCGGGACGGCCGTGGCGGCGAGGTGCCCGAAGAGGTTGTCGGGGAAGAGCGGAGCGCGGAAGGGCAGCCGCAGCGACAGCGTCCCCGGCCCGGCGGGCGGCCGTCCGCCCGCGGTGCGGTCGCGCAGCTGTGTCGGGCTGAGTGCGAAGACCTCGCGCACGGTGGTGTTGAACGCCCGGATGCTGGCGAAACCCGCGGCGAACGCGACATCGCTCATCGGCAGCCGCGTGGTCTCGATCAGCAGCCGGGCCGTCTGCGCCCGCTGCGCCCGCGCGAGGGCCAGCGGACCCGCGCCGAGTTCGGCCAGGAGCTGGCGTTCGACCTGGCGGGCGCTGTAGCCCAGGCGGGCGGCGAGCCCGGGCACCCCGTCGCGGTCGACGACCCCGTCGGCGATCAGCCGCATCGCACGGGCGACGACGTCGGCCCGGTGGTTCCATTCGGGCGACCCGGGGCTGGCGTCGGGGCGGCAGCGCTTGCAGGCGCGGAACCCGGCCTGCTGGGCGGCCGCGGCGCTCGGGTAGAACCGCATGTTCTCCGGTTTGGGCGGTACCACCGGGCAGCTCGGCCGGCAGTAGATGCCGGTGGTGACGACGGCCGTGAAGAACCATCCGTCGAATCGCGCGTCCTTGGACCGGACCGCCCGTACGCACTGCTCCCTGTCGTGGTGCATGCGTCCAGCATCGCCGATGCTCACCGCCGGGGACCGGCCGAAATCCGACATCACCCTGCGTGTCGCCGGCCGGTGCGGGCGCGGGCGGCGGAACTGCGTGTGGCCGACGCGCTGGCCGGTGAACTGCGCCGCCTGGGAGCGGGCGGATCCGACCCGGAACTCAGCGCGCTCCTGGCGGTCCAAGGGGTGACGGCGCAGATCCACGGTGCCGTACTCGCCCCGCCGCCCGGTCGGTCCCGGGCCGGTGCCGTCGACGCGGTGGTCCGGTTGGCGACCGCCGCCCTCGCGGGCGGCGGAGGGCGACCGGAGAAAGCACCGGCACCTTCGGTAGTTGACTCGTGACGTCTCGTGGTCAACGCTGGGTGTGGTCTGGGGGAAAGGAAGGGCCATGGCCGGAGGGAACGACCTGGGGCGCCTGCTCGGGGAGCTGCTTGATGCCGGGGACTCCGTCGAGGGGGACGGCGGCGACGAAGGCGGTCCGTCCGGCGACGTCCTCGGCGACCTGCTCAGGGAGCCCGGGGGGATCGGCGCCGCGCTCGGCGCCGAACTGATCGAGGACCTCATCCAGCAGCTGCGGCTCGGCGGGCTCGGCGAGCAGGCGCGCTCGTGGGTGAGCACGGACGCCAACGAGGCCGTCAGCGGTGAGGAGATCGCCCAGGCGCTGGCCCCCGAGGAACTCGACGAAGCCGCGGAGCGGGCCGGGATGTCCGCCGCCGAGGCGGCCGAACGGATCGCCCGGATCCTTCCCCAGGCGGTCGACGGGTACACCCCCGAAGGCGAGCTCCCGCAGCCGTAGCGGTGCCCGGCGACGCCGGCCCCACTCGCGGCCGCGCCGGTGTCGTCCGCGGCGCGCGCAGCGGATTGGACCCTGCTGTGCGAGCCGGCGGACCCGCACAGCAGGGAGGACGGCGCGCGCTGAACCCGGGCGCCGTCCGGGGGAGGGGGCTAGTTGGCCATGCCGGTGGAGGCGTAGCCGGCCACGAAGCGCCGCTGGAGCAGCAGGAACACCAGCAGCATCGGCGCGACCATGATCATCCCGGCGGCGCTGACGAGCGCGTAGTTGATCGCGTAGCCCTCCTGGAAGGAGAACAGCGCGATCGACGCGGGCAGCGACTCCCGGTCCTGGAGGAACGTCACCGCGAGCAGGAACTCGTTGTACGCCTGGAGCCCCGCGACCAGCGCGGCGGTCAGGATGCCCGGCCAGATCAGCGGGAGCACGATCCGGACGAACACCCGCAGCTCGCCGGCGCCGTCGATGCGGGCCGCCGCCTCGTACTCCGGCGGGATCGCGATCAGGTAGGAGCGCAGCAGCAGTGTCGCGAACGGGCTGTAGAGCGCCCAGTAGATGACGATCAGCCCGAACTGCGTGTCGTACAGCCCCAGCGTCGTCCACCACGACAGCAGCGGGACCAGCGAGAGCTGGATCGGCATCGTCGTGACCACGAGCAGGTAGAGCATGATCACGCCCGGCTTGGGCAGGTCCAGCCGCACCAGCGCGTAGGCGGCGAGGCCGGAGATCACGCAGACGCCCAGCACCGTGCCCAGCACGATCACCGCGCTGTTGAGCAGCCCCGTGTCCATCCGGGCGTCGGTCCAGGCCGTTGTGAAGTTCTCCCAGACGAACTCGCTGGGCCAGCCCAGCGGGGAGGCGCTGACCTCGGCGGGCGACTTCACGGCGCTCAGGAACAGCACCAGCATGGGGCCCATGGCGTAGACCGCCAGGACGACCAGCAGCAGGTGGACACCGGGCCGGGCGGCGGCCCTCCTCCGGGTGCGCGGCGGCGCGCTCATACGTCCCACCTCATCCGCTTGCGCAGGATCAGGTAACCGGTGACGGTGACCGCGCTGATCAGCGCCATGACCACGCCGATCGCCGATGCGTAGCCGGCCTGCTGCGAGCCGAAGGCCGTGCGGTACAGCAGGGTGCTGAGCACTTCCGTCGAGCCGGCCGGGCCGCCGTTGGTGAGGATGTAGACGTAGTCGAACACCAGGAACGACCAGATGATGGTCATCAGGAACAGGAACACGAAGGTGGGCCTGATCCCCGGCAGCGTCACGTGCCAGAACTCGCGCCACTTCCCGGCGCCGTCGAGGCGGGCGGCCTCGTACAGCGAGGAGTCGACGCCCTGCATCGCCGACAGGAACAGCAGCATCAGGAAGCCCCACCACTGCCAGTTGTTGATGACGGCGATGGACCCGAGGGCGAGGTCCCCGTTGCCGAGGAAGTTCACGTCCCCCGGAACGGGCAGTCCCATCCCGTGCAGGGCGCTCACGACGCCCTCATCGGGGTCGAGGAGCTGGCGCCACACGGACGAGGCCACGATCGTCGCGACCACATAGGGCACGAAGAACAGCAGCCGGAAGAGCATCTGGAAGCGCCGGATCTGCGAGAGCAGATAGGCGCCCAGCAGCCCCATCGCCATGGGGACCGTCAGGAAGAACGCCGTCCACAGCAGGTTGTGCCACAGCGCCGTGCGGAACCCGGTGTCGCTGAACAGGGCCGCGTAGTTGTCCAGGCCGATGAACGACGGCGTGCTGAGCCCGTCCCAGTCGGTGAAGGAGTAGGCCACCGACATCGCGGCCGGGCCGGCGATCACCATGACGTTGACGACGAACAGCGGCAGGATGAACAGCCAGCCCACCAGCCGCCGGCGGGGGCGTGCGCGCGACCGCGCCGGCGCGGGCTGCGCCGGTGCGCGGTCGCTCACGACAAGCAGACTCATCGGAGATCGTGTTCCCGTCAGCCCTCAGGGGTGAACGGCGTGGGGACCGCCCGCTCGCCGACCTCGGCGGTGAACTCCGCCGCCAGGCCCTCGCAGTACTCCCTCGGCTCGACGTCGCCGGTGATGACGCGGTCGAACTCCTCGAAGAAGTAGGCGTTGCTGCGCGGCGGCAGGAAGGTCCAGCTCGTGTAGCCGAGGTTGGCGCTCTCGGGGATCGACTCGTAGAGCCGGACCGAGCGCTCGTCGGCGTCCTCGGGGAACTGGTCGGCGGTGATGTTGACCGGGGGCGGGTTCTCGCCGGTGGCGGCGAGGTAGCCGAGCGAGCGCTCCGGGTCGTTGACCATGAAGTCCAGGAACGCGGCGGCGCTGTCGGCGTTCTGGGTGCTGGCGGAGATCGACAGGCTGGTGCCGATCGCCAGCGGGAACACCCCCGGCTCCACGTCGGAGCTGAGGGAGGGCAGCGGGGCCCAGTCCCACTCGGCGCCGTCGGTGAAGAACGTCGACATCGAGCCGAAGCTCCAGGTGCCGCTGATGTACATCGCGACGTCGCCGTTGGCCAGGCCGGTCAGCATGTCGGGGTCGGTGTTGGTGAAGTAGCGCTCGGTGTCGCCGCCCCACCACCCGTTGTCCAGCTGCTCCTTGTACATGGTGATCGCCTCGACGATGGCGTCGTCGTCCCAGTCCTGGCCGCTGGTCAGCGTCTCGTAGAGGGTGATGGGGCCGACCGCCATGTTGAGGAAGGCCGTGAGGTACCACTCGGTCTGCGCCTGGTAGCCGCTGTTGCCCGCGCCGACGGGGATGAGCCCTTCGCGCTTGGCGTCGGCGCACAGCGCCTCGAACTCCGCCTTGGTCGTCGGCGGCTCCCAGCCGTGCTCCTCGAACGTCGCCGGGTTGTAGTACAGCACCATCGACCCGTAGCTGGTGGGCAGCGAGTAGAAGGTGTTGTCGACCTGGCTCAGCTCGTAGGCCCAGGGCAGCATCGCGTCGCGCCAGCCGAAGGAGTTGGCGTAGTCGTTGAGTTCGAGGATCTTCGCCCCGGTCGCGTAGCCCACGACGGTCGACGGACCGGGGCTGTAGACGATGTCGGGGGCGTTGCCCGCGGAGACCGCCGCGTCGGTCTGCTGCGCCAGTTCGGTGAGCTGGCGGACGCTCATCTCGACCTGGTTCTCGTCGGAGAGGGCGTTGAAGGCGTCGATGTAGTTCTCGCGGAAGTAGTCCTCCGTCTCGGTGCTGGGGAACGCGCCCCAGTACTGCACGGTCGACGAGGAGGAGCCGCCGCCGCAGCCGCCGAGGAGGACGGCGCCGGCGAATGCCGAGCCGCTTGCCTGGAGGAAATTGCGGCGGGAGAAGTGTCGGGACATTAGTGCGCTTCCAATGGCCAGGGGATGTGACGGGTTACCCGGGGGACCGGGACGTGGGGTCTATGAGGACTCACGCGGGATGAGCCGGTTGGGCAGTACGACGTCGCGGGGCGGGCCGTCGTAGCCGTCGGCGAGCCGGTCCAGCAGCAGGCGGGCGCACGAGCGCCCTATCTCGCGGGCCGGGTTGTGCACGGTGGTCAGCGACGGCGAGAGCAGTGCGGCCGCCTCGATGTCGTCGTAACCGGTGAGGGCGATGTCGCCGGGGATGGACAGCCCCCGCCGGCGCAGCGCGTCCATGGCTCCGACCGCGATGAGGTCGTTGGCGCAGACGATGGCGTCGGGCCGGGCGTCGCCGCGCAGGAGGGCTTCGGCCCCGGTCATGCCGCCGTCGCGGGTGAAGGTCCCGGTGTGGACGAGGCGGCTGTCGTAGGCGAGGCCGGCCTCGCTCAGCCCGAGCCGGTAGCCCGCGATGCGCAGCCGCCCGGGCTCGGCGGTCTCCTCGCCGTTGATGAAGGCGATGCGCCGGTACCCGCGCTCCACCAGGTGGTGCACCACGCTCGCGACCCCGGCGGCGTCGTCGGAGCGGACGATGTCGCCCAGGCCGTCGTCGACCGAGCCGCTGAGGCGGATCAGTTTGGCGCCGGACTCCGCGATCCGGGTATGGTGCACCGAGGTCGCGAAGTGCGGCGCCATCACGATGCCGTCCATGCGGCGGTCGAGCAGGTGCTGGACGACCGCGTCCAGGCTGCGGACCGGGAGCGCGGCGTCGCTCACCGAGATCAGGTAGCCCTCCGGATGGAGGATGTCCTGCATCCCGGCGGCCAGCTGCGGGAAGAACGGGTTCGTGATGTCGGGCACCACGAGTGCGACGTTCTCGGTGCGCTGGATGCGCAGGCTCCGGGCGCTGGGGTCGGGCCGGTAGCCCAGTTGCCGGATGGCCGCCTCGACCTGGGCGCGTGTGGATGCCCGGACCGGGCGGTTGCCGCTGAGGACGTGTGAGACCGTGGTGGTGCTCACCCCTGCTGCGGCGGCGACATCGCCGATGCCGACGCGACCGCCTACTTTCGGCACGGACCGTCCTCCTACGCAAATCGTTTTGGCTTTTTATCAGACCCGATACTGCCGCCCATGGGCCGGGGCGTCAATACTGAGGGCGAAAGCGATGAACGTCCCCCTATGTCCCCTATGAGGTTATGAGTACGTGGACACCATGAACCGACACCGAACACCGCACGGAGCGCCGCCGACGGAGCGGCATCAACGGGCCCGCGGGGCGCTCCTCGGCCTGGCCGCCGGCGACGCGCTCGGCGCGCCGACCGAGGGCATGACCCTGGACGGCATCCGCGCGCTGCACGGCCGGGTGACCGGGTTCCTCAGCGAGGACGCGGCCGGTACCGACGACACGGAGTACGCGGTCCTGTGCGCCCGCGGCCTCCTCCGGCACGGCGCCGCACTGACCTCCGACGACGTCGCCGCCCTGTGGCTGGAGGCGGTCGAGGGGCAGGTGGGCGGCTTCTACGGGGCCGGGTTCAGCGAGATGGCGGCGATCGCCAACCTGCGCGCGGGCCTGCGCCCGCCGGTGAGCGGCGCCGACAGCTACGAGTCGTGGAGCGACGGGGCCGCCATGCGCGTCGCCCCGATCGGCGTGTTCCACGCGGGCGACCCCGAGGGCGCGGCGCGCACGGCCGCCGTCGACGCCCGGGTGAGCCACGCGCGCGACGGGATCTACGGGGCCCAGGCCGTCGCCGCGGCGGTCGCCGCCGCGATGACGGCGCGCGACCACGGCGAGGTGCTCGCGGCGGGGCTCGCGGCGCTGCCCGAGGACTCCTGGTCGGCGCGGCTCGCGCGCCGCGCCGTCGGCCTGGCCGAGCGGGCGGGCGGCCCGGAGGAGGCCGAGGCCGTTCTGTACCGCGAGATCCCGCTGTTCCACTACCCGTGGGCCGACGCCGCCCCCGAGGCCGTGGCGCTGGCGTTCGGGATCTTCGCCGCGACCGGAGGCGACCCCGTCGCCGGCATCCTCAGCGGGGTCAACATCGGGCGCGACTCCGACACCATCGCGGCGATGGTCGGCGCGATGGCCGGCGCGCTGCACGGTGAAAGCGCCATCCCGGACGATTGGCGCGAGCAGGTGACCAATGTCACCGGCCGCTGTATCACCGCCACCCGCGGTACCGACCTGGTGCGGCTGGCCGATGAACTGTGCGCCGCCGCCGCGGCGGCCGCGCCGCGGCGCGCCGGCGCACCGGACGACGGGAGCGTGACCCGATGACCGTGGACCGACGCGATGCCGCCCGCGGGGCGGTGCTCGGGCTCGCCGTGGGCGACGCCGCCGGGCTGCCGGCCTGGTTCCACCGCGCGGCCCGGTCGGGCTGGAGCCGGTCGATGCTCTGGCGGCTCTCCGCCGACCTCGACGCCCAGCAGGTCTCCCGGCCCCTCCTGCCGTTCAGCCCGGCGGCGACGGAACCCGAGCCGCTCTGCGGCACCGACGACACCGAGGCCATGGCCGTCGCGGCGATGGCGCTGCTCGACGGTGACGGACACGACGCCCCCGGGCTGTTCGCGGCCTGGCGCCGCTACTACGCCGAGGAGCCGGACGTCTGGACCGGGATCGCCGAGCGCTCGGCCATCCGCAACACCCGGGCCGGCCTCGTGCCGCCGGCGACCGGCGCGGACAACCCCGTCCACTGGGACGACGGCGCCGTGGCGACCGGCGTCGCCTTCGGTGTGCGCTACGCCGGCGACCCCGACGTGGCGGGCGGCGCCGCCGCGGGCTACGCGGGGATCACCCACGCCGAGGACGGCGTGTGGGCCGCCGAGGCGATGGCGCGCACCATTGCCGCGCTCGTCGGCGGCGCGGACCTGGAGGACGCCGTCGCCGCGGGGGTCGCCCGGGTCCCCGAGGACAGCTGGCTGGGGCGCAACCTGCGGCACGCGCAGCGGGTCCGCGAGACCGCGGAATCGGCCTTCGCGGCGGTGCCGGAACTGACCCGGGTCCTCAGCCCCGGCCGCTACAGCCATGCCGGAGTCGCGCCGGAGACCCTGCCGGTGGCCCTGGCCATCGCCCGGCTCAGCGGCGGCGATCCCGCCCAGGGCGTGCAGTCCGCCGCGCTCATGGCCCGCCAGTCCGACAGCGTGCCGGCCATGGTCGGAGCGCTGTGCGGGGCGGTGCGGGGAGCCGGTGCGCTGCCCGGATCCTGGGTCGCCGAGGTCGACACGGTGCGCGGCGTCCTGGTGCCGGCGGTCGCCGGGCTGAGCCTGAGCGACCTGGCCGACCGGCTGCTGCGGCAGGGGAGCCCGCTCATCGGGGGGTGAGCGGGCGGCCGGACGCATGGGGGCGGGCCTGGAGAGGAGGCCGCGCCCCCTTCGCGTCCGCGATGCGCGTTCCGGGGTGTTCGGGGTGCTCGTCCGAAATCTTCTTTCACCCTTCTGACCTGGGTTTTTAGGTCTAAACCGAAAGTCGTTGCCGGGTCGGCCGGGCGCGGGAAGAATCGGCGTGACGCCGGTTCCACGCAAGGAGGGGTCCATGGAGCGCAGCGTGTTCGGACGGGTCGGCGAGGTGGTGGCCGGGCACCGTGGCGTGCGGTGGGAGTTCGCGGGCGCGAGCCGCGCGGCAGGCGCGGCCGCCGTGGAGGGCGGGGTGCCCGCCCCGCAGACGGGCCGGTGACGGCCGAGGCGCGGCAGGCGCCGCCCGCTGTACCCGGCATGCCCGCCGGGGCCGCGGGGGCCGCACGGAAGGCGGTGCCCGGCGAGGCCGGCCGAAGGGCGGCGCCCACGCCGGAGCCGGCCGTCCGGCCGCGGGTCCGCTTCCGCCGCCTGCCCAACGGGGGGCGGACCGGCTGAGAAAGGGCGGCCGGCGCGGACGCGGCCCGCGCGCCGGGCCGCGTCCGCCAGGGCCGATGCCGTGAGCGGGGGCGGGGAAGGACGGGCCCCGCCGCCGCTCCCCGGGCCGTGCGCGGTCCGGAGCCCGCGGGCCGGCTCTCGGCGCACACCGCGTGTGCCGGGGGCCGTGCCGCGCGGCCGGGGAGCGCATCGGGAGCGGCGCACCGGCCGGATCGGCCGCGGCGGCGCGGCGGCCATGGCGGGCCGTGCACCGAATGTTACGTTAAGTGAAACCGCCCCCTCTGCTCTTCTGGGAGGGTTCATGGGCACGATCGTCCACACCTGCGGCGGCGCGGTCGAGGGCGTCGACGACGGCGGCACCACCGCGTTCCTGGGGATCCCCTACGCGGCGCCGCCCGTCGGCGAACTGCGGATGCGCCCGCCGCGGCCGCCCCGGCGGTGGACGGGCGTGCGCCCCGCCGACGGCTTCGGCCCCACGGCGCCCCAAAGCGCCCAGCACCCGCCCTACGACACCCTCTTCCCCTCGCCCGCCGTCCCCGGGGACGCGTGCCTGAACCTCAACGTGTGGACCCCCGCCGCCGACGACGGCGCCCGGCCGGTCATGGTCTGGATCCACGGCGGCGCCTGGAACGAGGGCTCCAGCGCCGCGCCCCAGTACAACGGGCGGACCTTCGCGCGCGACGGCATCGTGTTCGTCTCGGTCGACTACCGGCTGGGAGCCGAGGGGCTCCTCTACACCGGAGACGACGACGCCAACCGCACGCTGCTCGACATCCTCCTGGCGCTCAACTGGGTGCAGAACAACATCGACGCCTTCGGCGGCGACCCCGGGCAGGTGACCGTCGCCGGGCAGGCCGCGGGCGCCATGAGCGTGGCGGCCCTCATGGCCATGCCGCGAGCCAAGGGGCTCTTCTCCCGCGCGATCATGCAGAGCGGCTCGGCGGACTCCACCCTGACCCGGCGGCAGGCCCGCCGCATCACCCGGCTCTTCGCCGACGACCTCGGGATCCCCCCGACCCGGGAGGCGTTCGCGACGGTCGACCCGCAGAAGCTGGCCGACACCCACGGGCGGCTCGCCGGCGAGGTCGCCCCGTCGATCGACGTCGCGCTATGGGGCGGCGTCCTCGCCGACCGGATGATGCTGCAGCCCGTCACCGGCACCTCCTCGCTGCCCCTTCCGCCGGCCGAGGCCATCGCCCGCGGCGACGCCGCGCACATCGGCCTGCTCATCGGCACGACCACCGACGAACAACGGGCCTTCCTCGTGCCCGACGGCGGGATCGACCGCGTCACCTGGCCGGTGCTGATCGGCGTCGCCGCCGAATACGGGCTGGGCCCGCTCGGCATCCGGCACTACGTCGGCAACGGGCACGACCGCGTCCCCGGCGACCTGCTGGCGGCCATCGCCACCGACCGGTTCTTCCGCGTGCCCGGCGTCCGCGTGGCCGACGCGCAGGCCAAGGCGGGCGGTCCCGGGGTCTACATGTACGAGTTCGCCTGGCGCCCGCCGGCCTTCGAGGGCCGGCTGGGCGCCTGCCACGCCCTGGACCTCGCCTTCACCTTCGACCTGCTCGACGCGCCCGGTGTCGCGGCGCTGGCTGGCGACCGCCCCCCGCGGTCCCTCGCCGACCTCATGCACCGCGACTGGGTCTCCTTCGTCCGCGACGGCCGCCCGGCCGACGATGCCTGGCCGCGCTACGACGCGGTCGACCGCCCCGTGCGGGTCTTCGACACCGGCCCCGGCGTCGCCCATGACCCCTACGCCGACCGCCTGCGCTACTGGCACCACCGCTGACACCCGCGCGGGCCGTCCCGCCTCGGCGCGCGGATGCCGCCGGGACGACGGGTCAGCCGGTGTGCGTGGGCCGCGCGACGCGTGCGCCGCGCGGGCGGTCGGCGTGCGGGGCGCGGCCGGTGTGGACGAGGCGGGCCGTGCGGTCCATCACGGCGAGGGAGCCGGTGATCCCCTCGCGGTCGCCGATGTCGTGGAAGATGGCCAGCGCCGCGCGGAACCGCGCCATGGCCGCCGCGCGGGCCCCGTCGCCCGCGCGCAGCAGCCCGATCTCGTGCAGCACGTGGGCCTCCCGGTGCCGGTCGCCGGTGTCCCGGCTCAGGTCCAGGGCCGCCGACAGCCAGTCGAGCGCGGTGTCGCGGTCGCCGCACGCCCGCCACAGCCGGCCGATCGACGCCCGGATCAGGGTCTCCCCGTGGCGGTCGCCCGCCGCCAGCGCGCCCTCCAGCGCGCGGTGGCAGTGCTCCAGGGAGTCGGTGTAGCGCCCGCGCATCCGCGCCACCGTGGCCAGCCCGGTGAGCGCGATGGACTCCCCGTGGCCGTCGCCGCACTCGGCGAACATCCGCCGGGACCGCTCGAACAGGGCGGTGGCGCGCTCGTGGTCGCCCTGATAGGCCCGCAGCTGGCCCAGGCCGCGCAGCAGGGCCGCCTCGCCGCGGCGGTGCCCGGCCGCCTGCGTCGCCGCGAGAGCGGTTGAATGGGTGCGGTACCAGTCGCCGTAGTGCCCGTGCATGTCGAAGTAGGGCACCAGGGAGACGGCGAGCTCCCAGGCGTGATCCGCCAGTCCGGCGCCGGCGGTCCGGCCGACCGCTTCGACCAGTGCCGGGCGCTCGGCGTCGAACCAGGCCCGGGGCCGGTCCGCCGCGCGCCTCGCGGCGGTGCCGCCGGGCGGGCGGCGCCCGGCGCCGCCCAGGCGGGGGACGAATGGGCTCACCGGGATCCCCGCGTTGGCGGATTCGACGAGGGCGAGCCAGCCCCCCGCCAGGCGCTCCAGGGACGCGCGCCGCTCGGAGCGGGCGCCGGGCCGGTCGGCGAGTTCCCCGGCGTAGAGGCGCACGAGCCCGTGCATGGTGAAGCGGGGCTGGTCGATCGCGTCGACCCCGGCGGGCTCGATCGCGTGCGCCTCCACCAGCGCGTCCACCACGTCCTCGGCCTCCGCGTCGTCGCGGTCCGCCAGCGCCCCGATCGCCCATGTGGGCAGCGATGCCGTGGCCCCCAGCGCGCCCAGGGACCGGAACGCCGCCGCGGCCGGTCCGGGCAGGTCGCCGAAGGCGGCGGCGAAGCCGGGGCGCACCCCCAGCGCGGTCAGCCGGCGCGGTTCGTCGGCCAGCCGCTCGGCCAGGACGCCCGGCGGCCACGCGCGCCGGCCGGACAGCCGGCCCCCGGCCTGCCGGATCGCCAGCGGCAGCCCCCCGCAGGAGCGCATGATGGCCTCGGCCGCCGCGGGGTCGGCGGCGGCCGCGCCCGGCGCGGCCGCCGATTCCAGCAGGGCGCGCGATGCGGCGGCGTCGAGCATGCCGAGTTCCAGGAGGCGGGCTCCCGGCAGGTCGGAGAGCCGGCGGCGGCCGGTGACGATCACGGCGCACCCCTCGGTGCCCGGCAGGAGCGGGCGGACCTGGTCGGCGTCCGCCGCGGCGTCCAGGATGAGCAGCATGCGCCGCCCGGCCATCCGCGAACGGTAGAGGGCGGCGCGGGCGGCGATCCCCGCCGGCCGGGCGCGGCCCACGACGCCGAGCCAGCTCAGCAGGTCGCCGAGCAGGTCGTGGGGGGAGGCGGGCGCGTCGCCCGCCCCGCCGAGGTCGAGGTGCAACTGGCCGTCGG
This sequence comes from Nocardiopsis mangrovi, assembly GCF_042653925.1. Lineage (NCBI taxonomy): Bacteria > Bacillati > Actinomycetota > Actinomycetes > Streptosporangiales > Nocardiopsidaceae > Nocardiopsis > Nocardiopsis mangrovi. The sequence continues at coordinate 2,301 of NZ_JBHSFQ010000051.1, read as the reverse complement.
GGAACCGGTCGCGCAGTGCGTGCCCGGCGCGGGTGGCCAGCGCCGACTTGCCGACGCCCGGTGGCCCGGCGACGACCACCACCGCGGGGGCGCCCCGGCCGTCGCAGGCCAAGTGCCGCAGGTCGCGCAGCGCGGTGTCCCTGCCCTGGAAATCGGGCAGGTCGCGGGGGAGCTGGCAGACCGCGGGGACCACGTGCGGCAGGACCGACGCGAGGGCGGCCGCGACGGTCCCGGCGACGGGTTCGCCCCGCAGCACGGCGTCGTGGACCTGGCGCAGCTCCGCGCACGGCTCCACCCCCAGTTCGGCGACGAGCAGCCGGCGCACCTCGGCGTAGGTGTTCAGCGCCTCGGCGCGCCGGCCGGAGCCGTAGTGCGCGAGGACGAGGTGCAGCCACAGGCGTTCGCGGAAGGGGTGGTCGGCCAGGAGCGCGCGCAGCGGGGCGATGGCCGCGGTGTGGCGCCCCAGTGCCAGGTGCAGGGCCGCGTGCTCCTCGGCGGCTGCCACGTGGCGCTCGGTGATCCGCCCGATCGCGTCCTCCCAGGCGGCTCCGGCGGGCAGGTCGGCCAAGGGGCGCCCGCGCCAGTGTCCCAGCGCGTCGTCCAGCAGGCCGAGGGCGTCCTCGTGCCGGCCCGCCCCGCGTGCGGCCGCCGAGCGCCGCACGAGGTCGTCGAAGACGTGCAGGTCGAGTTCGCCGGGTTCGACGCGGATGGCGTAGCCGCTGGCTTCGGAGCGCAGGCGGTCGCCGCCGAGGGCGGAGCGCAGCGAGCTGGCGTAGGTGCGCACGTTGGCCACCGCGGAGCGCGGCGGGCGCCCGGGCCACAGCGCTTCGACGATGGTGTCCAGCGGGACCACCCGGCCGGCGTCCAGGAGCAGGGTGGCCAGCAGCATCCGCGGCTTGACCGCGTTGAGCCCCGCGGCGCCCGCCCCGGTGGGGATCCGCAACGGCCCCAGGACGCCGAACCGCGGTTCCGGATGAGACATGGTCGACCCTCCGTGACGGAACAGGTGCCCCCCGGGACGAAGGTACAGGGGAGGGCGGCGGAAGAAGAGGGGGCCGTCGCGGCTTTCGTCACGAATGCGGCTTCTTTGGTCCCGTTGCTCCCGCGGTCTCGCGATGTAGCGGCGCTGTATGTCCGGACGCGACTCTGTCGGCCATGCGGACGATGAGGCGGATGACAGCGTGGACGAAGGCGGCGGCCGCCGCCGCGACCGCGGTTCTGGTGGGCACCGCCTGGCTGCTCGCCGGGGCCGCCCCGGCCCAGGCCGCGGGGCCCCGGCCCGCCTTCCAGCTCCCGTTCCCCGCCGGCCAGACCTGGACCGGCGACTCCAGCGACAGCAGCGCCCACCGCTCCTATGAAATCGACTTCAACCGCGGCGGCACCCCCGACGCCGACCTCGGCGACACGGTGGCGGCCGCAGCGGCCGGGACGGTCATCACCTCCGCCCACCAGGGCGACACCAACGGCTACGGCAACCTCGTGGTCATCGACCACGGCGGCGGCTGGCGGACCTACTACGCCCACCTGCGCGTGCGGTCGGTGGCGGCCGGGACGGCCGTGGCAGCGGGACAGAAGATCGGCGAAGTCGGCGACACCAGCCGGCCGGGCAACGACATCACGCCGCACCTGCACTATGAGGTGCGCACCACCGACACCTCCTACCCCGCCAACATCGAGCCCGCCTACTTCAACGGAGCCCGCTTCGGCTACCCGAACCAGACGCTGACCTCGCACAACAGCGGCGGCGGCAACCCCTACACCGCGTCGGCGGTGTGCGGATCGGGCTACTCGGTCATCGACTCCCAGGCACTGGGCGCGGCCGGGACCGCCTATCTGCTCTACAACGCCGCCAACAGCAACAACTGCGCGGTCACGATCAAGGCGGCCTCGGTCGGCACCGCTTCGGCGACCTCGGCCTTCCTGGAGGTCCGGGGATCGGCCCGGGTCACCGACTCCGGCTCCTTCGCGTACTACGCCGGCCCGGTCCGCCGGGCGGCCCCTGCGACCTGCGTGCGCTGGGGCGGATCGGTGGGATCGCAGAGCTACACCAGCCCCTTCGAGCACTGCGGCTGACCGCCGCACCCCGACCGCGCCGCCACGAGGCGGCGGCGCACGGGCACGGCCGCCGCGGGGAACGGATGGCACCAGCCCCCGCGGCGGCCGAGCCCCCCACCCGGGCACGGCCCGGCGGCGCCGGGCCCCGGACCCGCGCCGGTGGGCGGCACGGTTCCAGGGGCCACGGCGTCGTCACAGTGCCTAGAGCCAACCGGACACTGAATCGGCCAGTTCACGGACGGTGGC
>NZ_JBHSFQ010000050.1:0-30045 GCF_042653925.1 Nocardiopsis mangrovi | reverse complement strand
GAGTTGCGTGCGGGTCAGATCGTGGTGATCGATGTGGAGGGTGAGGGTGCGGAGGCGGCGTTCACGTTCGCTGGTGTGCCTAAGCCTGATGCGGTGTTGGAGACCGCCGCGGCCGAAGCCGGCTCCGGCGCCGAGTAACCGCCGACCCAGCGGGCCGCGCTGGCCCGCTCCGCCACCCTGACCGCGAGGGGGCGGCCCTTACCGGGGCCGCCCCCTCGCGCCGTGTCCGGGAGTGCCGAACGGAGACGGGCGGGCCCCGGAACGCTTCCGGGGCCCGCCCGCTGGGGGTGGGCGGCGGCGGCCCGCCGCACCGGGCCGCCGCCGCAGGGTGGACCGGGGCGGGAGGGGAACCTGGCCCCGGTCCGGTCGGGGATCAGGGCCGGAGCGCCTGATCCAGCGCGGTCATCAGGGTGCCCTGGCCGTCGTCGCCGTCGAGCGACCAGACCATCACTCCGCCCAGGCCCTCGGCCTGCGACCAGTCGGCCTTTCGGGTCATGGCCGCCGGATCGTCGTAGGTCCAGAACGTGGACCCGTTGTAGAGCCAGGCGGTGCCCAGCCGGTCGTCGCGGTGCAGGGTGTAGCCCTGGAGCCGGCTGATGTTCTTCCAGTCGTCGATGCCCGCCTCGTAGGGTCCCGGCGCCGGTCCGGTGCCCTGCTGGAACAGGCCGTCGCCGCCGGGTCCCGCGGGGACACCGGTCCAGCCGCGGCTGTAGAACGGCACGCCCAGCACGAGCTTGGAGGCCGGCGCGCCGCGCGCGGTCCAGGCGTCCACGGTGATCTCGGCGCTGTAGCGGTCGGGCCCGGGGTCGGACGCGTGCAGCAGCAGGTTGGACTGGTGGTTGGTGGTGCTCTCCCACCCTCCGTGGAAGTCGTAGCCCTGGAGGGTGACGAAGTCGAAGTTCGGCATGATCCGGTCGACCTCGAACCCGGCGTCGATCTTGCGCGGGTCGGCCGGCATGAACGAGGTCAGTTCGAACGTGCGCCCGGTCTCGGTGCCCAGGGCGTCGAGGCGGGTGCGGAACTCCTGCACCAGTGCGGTGTAGTTCTGCTTGTCCTCGGGACGGATGACGTTGCCCGGGTTGCCCTCGCTGCCGGGCCACTCCCAGTCGAGGTCGATGCCGTCGAAGACGCCGTAGGCCGATCCGGGGCCGCCCGCGCCGTCGAAGACGGGCAGGTTGCCGCGCAGGAACATGTCGATGCAGGACTCCACCATGCGCTGGCGGGAGGCCTCGGTGCGCACCGCGTCGGAGAGGTAGCGCGACCACGTCCAGCCGCCGATCGACAGGTTCACCTTCAGGTGCGGGTACTTCGCCTTCAGCTCCCGCAGCTGGTTGAAGTTGCCGCGGAGGTCCTGGTCCCAGGTGTCGGCGACGCCGTCGACGCTCTGCTCGGCGGTGAAGGACCGCCCGTAGTCGGCCCAGGCGTCGCCCTGGCCGGCCTGGTTGACCTGGAAGCACTGGCCGTTGCTGTTGATGTTGGCGAACGCGTAGTTGATGTGGGTCAGCTTGGCGGCGGTCCCGCTGGTGTCGATGTCGCTCACCAGGTAGCCGCGGTCGTAGATGCCCCACTGCGTGAAGTACCCGACACGGCGGTCCCCAGCGGGGGGCTCACCGCCCCCGCCCGTCGGTGCGGTGCGTCCGGAGACGGCCCCGCTGGCGGCCGAGCGGTTGCCCGCGGCGTCGAACGCGCGGACGGTGAAGGTGTAGGCGGTGTCGGCGTCGAGCCCGCCGACGGTCCCGCCGGGGGTGTCCCCGATGACCGTCCGTACGACGGTGCTCCCGTCGAGGATCTCGTAGCCCGCGACGCCCACGTTGTCGTCGGACCGCGACCAGCCGAGGGTGATGGACGAGGAGGTGGTGGCGCCGATCGCGACACCGGTGGGGGCACTGGGCGCCTGGGTGTCCTCGCCGCCGCCCTCTCCCGAGCAGGGGGATCCGTCGATGGTGCAGGTCAGCGGTGCGGTCGCGCTTCCGGTCCCGGAGGCGACACCGTTGAACCCGATGGTGTAGGTGCCGCCGGCGGGCACCCGCGCTCCCCAGCCGGGCGGGGTGAGGGTGTGGGTGGATCCGGAACTGCTGAGGGTGGCGTTCCACAGGCTGCCGATCCGGACGCCGGCGGGAAGGGTGAAGCGGATCGTCCAGTCGGCCAGCTCGGCGGCCGAGGCGTTGTCGATGGTGAACTGGCCGCTGTAGCCGGTCTCCCAGCGGGCGCCCTCGGTGTAGACGACGGTGACGCCGGCGGGGGCGGCCGACGCCGGGGCCGCCGGGTGGATGATGGGGGCGATGAGGACGGCGGCGAAGGCCGCGCAGAGCCATCCTCGGATCGAGATGGTTCTCACGTTCGTCTCCTACTTCGTGGAGCAGGGGGATCGGAGCCGCCGTTCCGGTGGATGCGGCCCGGGAGCGGATGGAACGTGTGACGGTCCCCGTGCGGCGGGCCCGTCGTCTTCGGGAGCGGTGGTGCGGTGACGGTCGCAGGGCCGGCCGGAGGAGGGCGGCGGCCCTTGGTAGTGCGGGAGCGGGTCGGGCGTCACGGGTACGGCATGCGTTCTGGCCGTCGGTGACGAATTTTTAGGAAACTTAACTAACAATTCGAATCGTCGTCAATGCGCGGAACCGGGATTCGCGCGGCGGGCCCCGGAATCCGCCGGCCCGCTCCCGGGGGCGTGGCGGCGCGTCTGAGGTGGTGGACCGGACCAGTGGCCCGTCGTGCCGCGGTACGGTGCGCTGGCCGACGTCGGCCAGCGCGTTTCATTGCGTTCTCGGGGATCCGGATGCTATGGCTCAGGGGGCTGATGGGTGTCGCTACAGTGGCGGGGTGGGTAACCCGTTGAACCTCCCGTTCGACCCGATCGAGCGCGCGCACGAGAATTGGACGCGCCGCTGGGGCTCCTCGTCCGCCATGGTCGCGGTCACGTCGATCATGCGGGCGCAGCAGATCCTCATCGGTCGGCTCGACGCCGCGCTCAAGCCCTACGCCCTCACCTTCGCCCGCTATGAGGCGCTGGTGCTGCTCACGTTCTCCGCCACGGGCGCGCTGCCGCTCGGCAAGATCGGGGAACGGCTGATGGTCCACCCCACGAGCGTCACCAACACCATCGACCGGCTGGAGCGCCAGGGCCTGGTCCGGCGCAAGCCCAACCCCAGCGACGGCCGCGGTACGCTCGCCGAGATCACCGATCCGGGGCGCGAGGTGGTCGAGCACGCCACGCGCGACCTGACGGCCATGGAGTTCGGTCTCGACGGCTACACCGACGAGGAGCTGTGGGACATCCACCGCCGGCTGACCACGCTGCGCGTCGGGTTCGGCGACTTCCCCGCCCCGGCGCCCGGCGGCACCCCGGACCTCCACTGATCCGCCCCCTAGGCCACCCCTAGCGGCCCTCCTGCGGCCGATGCGGTGGGGCGGCCACTATCGGAAAGTATTTGGAAGTCCTACTATTTGACCATGGTCAATCCTCAGAACCCTCAGGACATCGAGGCGGGGCGCGCGCGCTGGCAGGAGCGCTACGATGCGGCGCGCAAACGCGACGCCGACTTCACCACCCTCTCCGGCCGCGAGGTCGACCCCGTCTACGGTCCGCCCGAAGGCGCGGAGGTCCCCGGGTTCGAGCGGATCGGCTGGCCGGGGGAGTTCCCCTTCACCCGCGGCCTGCACCCCACCGGCTACCGGGGCCGCGCCTGGACCATCCGCCAGTTCGCCGGGTTCGGCAACGCCGTGCAGACCAACGAGCGCTACAAGATGATCCTGGAGTCGGGCGGCGGCGGCCTGTCGGTGGCCTTCGACATGCCCACCCTCATGGGCTACGACTCCGACGACCCCCACGCCCTGGGCGAGGTCGGCCACTGCGGCGTGGCCATCGACTCCGTCGCCGACATGGAGGTGCTGTTCGACGGCATCCCGCTCGGGGACATCACCACGTCGATGACCATCAGCGGCCCGGCGATCCCGGCGTTCTGCATGTACCTCGCCGCCGCCGAACGGCAGGGGGCCGACACCTCGGCACTCAACGGCACCCTCCAGACCGACATCTTCAAGGAGTACATCGCGCAGAAGGAGTGGCTCTACCCGCCTGAGCCGCACCTGCGCCTCATCGGCGACCTCATGGAGTACTGCGCCGAGAACATCCCCGCCTTCAAGCCGCTGTCGGTGTCCGGGTACCACATCCGCGAAGCCGGGGCCACGGCGGCCCAGGAGCTGGCGTTCACCCTGGCCGACGGGTTCGGCTACGTCGAACTCGGCCTGTCGCGGGGCTTGGACGTCAACCGGTTCGCCCCCGGCCTCTCGTTCTTCTTCGACGCCCACATCGACTTCTTCGAGGAGATCGCCAAGTTCCGCGCCGCGCGCCGGATCTGGGCGCGGTGGATGCGCGACGAATACGGCGCCACCAGCGAGAAGGCGCAGTGGCTGCGCTTCCACACCCAGACCGCGGGCGTCTCCCTGACCGCCCAGCAGCCCTACAACAACGTCGTGCGCACCGCGGTCGAGGCGCTGTCGGCGATCCTGGGCGGCACCAACTCCCTGCACACCAACGCCCTGGACGAGACCCTGGCGCTGCCCACCGAGCAGTCCGCCGAGATCGCCCTGCGCACCCAGCAGGTGCTGCTGGAGGAGACCGGCGTCGTCAACGTCGCCGACCCGCTCGGCGGCTCCTACTACGTCGAGGCGCTGACCGACCGCATCGAGGCCGACGCCGAGGCCGTCTTCGACAAGATCCGCCGCATGGGCGGCGGCGCCGACGCCGAGCACCCCATCGGGCCGATGACCTCCGGCATCCTCGCCGGCATCGAGAACGGCTGGTTCTCCTCCGAGATCGCGGAATCGGCGTTCCAGTACCAGCAGGCGCTGGAGAAGGACGAGAAGCGCATCGTCGGGGTCAACCGCAACACCTCGACCGTCTCCGGCGAGGTGGAGATCCTGCGCATCAGCCACGAGGTCGAACGGGAGCAGAAGCGCGCGCTGGCCCGGCGCCGGGCCGAGCGCGACCAGGCCGCGGTCGACACCGCCCTGGCGCGCCTGCTGACAGCCGTGCGCGACCCCGGCCGGCCCAACCTCATCCCGGTCATCCTCGACGCGGCCCGCGCCGAGGCCACCATGGGCGAGATCTGCGCCACCATGGGCCGCGAGTTCGGCACCTACACAGAGGACCCGCGCTTCTAATCGTCACGGCGAGGAGGCGAGCGAGCGGAGGCGGCGCCGCCCTTCGCCGGAGGCGCGTTTCTCGGGGCCGCTGGAGTCGAGTGAGCCGATCGAGCGTGACCTGGTGACGCGTCACGGCGAGGAGGCGAGCGGGCGGAGGCGGCGCCGCCCTTCGCCGGAGGCGCGTTTCTCGGGGCCGCTGGAGTCGGGTGAGCCGATCGAGCGTGACCTGGTGACGCGTCACGGCGAGGAGGCGAGCGGGCGGAGGCGGCGCCGCCCTTCGCCGGAGGCGCGTTTCTCGGGGCCGCTGGAGTCGGGTGAGCCGATCGAGCGTGACTTGACAGCACCCTCCGGCCCGGGCGGACCACGGCCGCCGCTCGGGCAGTGGAGGTGTTCAGCGCACCCGGCCGGCATGCGGCAGGATAGAAGCATGCAGCCTTCGGACTTCTCCATGCAGAGCGCGGTCGACCTCGGAGCTCGCAAGGCGGCCTTGGAACGCGAGGCCAAGCGGCAGGCCGAGCAGTCGTCCGGTACCGCCAACCCCTACGCCATCGACGTCGACGAGCAGAACTTCCAGCAGGAAGTGCTGGAGCGCTCGCTGAACACCCCCGTCGTCCTCGCCGTGCTCCAGGCGCACTCCGAGCAGTCGTCCCAGGTGGAACGGGCGCTCGACCGGCTGGCCATCGAGGCCGGCGGCCAGTGGGCCGTCGCCAAGATCGACGTCCAGGCCAGCCCGCAGCTCGCCCAGGCGCTGCGGGCACCCGGGGTGCCCATGGTCGCCATGGTCATCGGCGGGCAGGTCGTCCCCGGTCCGGCCGGTCCGGCCACCCGCGAGCAGATCCGCGACTGGCTCTCGCAGGTCTTCGACGGCCTGCGCGAGCAGGGCGTGCTGCCCGAGAACTACGTCGGCCTGGGCCCCGGACAGGAGGCCGACACCGGCCAGGAGCAGGCCCCCGCCGACCCCGTCGAGGCCGAGGCGCAGGAGGCCCTCCAGCGGGGCGACTTCGCCGCCGCCGAGGCCGCCTACGCCAAGGCGGTCGAGGCCGACCCCAAGAACGAGGAGGCCAAGCTCAGGCTGGCCCAGGTCCGGCTGGTCGCGCGGGTGCGCGAGCTCGACGCCGGCGAGGCGCGGCAGGCCGCGGCCGAGCGCCCCGACGACGTCGAGGCCCAGGCGCGCGTCGCCGACATCGACATGTACGGCGGCAAGTTCGACGACGCCTTCGACCGGATGATCGCCACCGTCAAGCGCACCTCCGGCGACGACCGCGACGCCGCCCGAAAGCACCTGCTGCTGCTGTTCGAGGTCCTGCCCGCCGGCGACCCCCGGGTGGCCAAGGCCCGCCGCGGCCTCACCGCGGCCCTCTTCTGATCCGCCGACCCGGCCCGGTCCCGCGCCCGCGCGGGCCGGGGCCGCCCTCGCGTCCCGCCGGCGGGACGCGAAGGCCGGGCGAGAAATCCGCCGCCGGATGACGTACGCGCCGCCTCCCGGGGTACCACCCCAGCACAGGAAACGGGGGTGGCGAGATGAGACACGTGGTGACGGTGTCCGCGACGTACGGGGCCGGGGGCGGCATCGTGGGCCCGGCCGTCGCCGAGCGCCTGGGTGTGCCCTTCCTCGACCGCGCCATCCCCGGCGCGGTCGCCCAGCGGATCGGCTGCACCCTCGAAGACGCCCTGGAGCACGACGACCGCGCCCCCATCGGGTTCGAGCGCCTGCTCGCCAGCGCCGCCCGGATGCCCACGGTCACCCTGGGCGGCATCGACACCACCTTCATCGGGGCCACCGACGCCGACGGGCGGCTGCTGTACGACCAGGAGTTCGTCGACCGCACCGAGCACGTGATCGGCGAGGTCGCCGCCACCGGCGGGGTGATCCTCGGCCGGGCCGCCGCGGTGGTCCTGGCGTCCGCCCCCAACGCCCTGCACGTCCGGCTCGACGGATCCCGGGAAAGGCGCCTGGCCCAAGCGGCCGACCTGCGCGAGGCCGGCCGGGGCGAAGCCCTCGCCACCGGTGCCGACGACACCGCCCCCGCGGACCGGCAGCCGCCGACCATGCGGGAGCTCGACGACAACGACCGCGCCCGGCGCGCCTATGTCCGGCGCTTCTACCGGACCGACCCGGACGCCCCCAAGCTCTACCACCTGGTCCTCGACTCCACCATCATCCCCCTTTCGACCTGCGTCGACATCGTCGAGCGCCTCGCAAGGGAGCGTTCGGAGGCGGCGGCCGCGCCGCCGGAGACCTGATGTGAGGGATCTCATCGACCCCGCCGGTGCAGCGGGCCGGTCATCGGATCATCCGTACTGAAAAATGGATCGTTGATGCCCGATGCCCCTTTCGTGGTGCTGAGGGGCGCAGAACGCGCCGGTGGTGGCACCATGAAGGATGTGCCCCGCCACCCCCGACCTGACCGGCGAGGACGCGCACCGGCGCGTTCTCGGCCGCCGCAACGCGGCCCGGCCCCGGCGGCAGGGCGGCCCGGCGCGGGCGCCCAGGCGAGCGCGGCAGACAGATCCGTTCAATCGAGGAGCTTCACGTGGCCACCCTTCCCAGCGTCTCCTACTCCATCACGGTTCGGCTGGAACTCGACGGACACGGCAGCGCGGTCGGCAGCCTGACCAACGCAGTCGAGCAGGTGGGCGGCGTGATCACGGCCCTCGACGTCGCGTCCGCAGGCCACGAGCGCATCCGCATCGACGTCACCTGCGCCGCCCGCGACACCGACCACGCGCAGGCCATCGTCGACGCCCTGGGCGCCATCGAGGGCGTCGTCGTGCACAAGGTCAGCGACCGCACCTTCCTCATGCACCTCGGCGGCAAGATCGAGATGAAGTCGAAGGTGCCGCTCCGCAACCGCGACGAGCTGTCCATGGCCTACACCCCCGGCGTCGCCCGCGTCTCCCAGGCCATCGCCGCCAACCGCGACGACGCCCGCCGGCTCACGATCAAGCGCAACAGCGTCGCCGTGGTCACCGACGGTTCGGCCGTGCTGGGCCTGGGCAACATCGGCCCCGAGGCCGCCATGCCCGTCATGGAGGGCAAAGCCGCCCTCTTCAAACGCTTCGCCGACATCGACGCCTGGCCGATCGCGCTCGACACCCAGGACGTCGACGAGATCGTGCGCACCGTCCAGGTGATCGCCCCCGGCTTCGGCGGCATCAACCTGGAGGACATCTCCGCCCCGCGCTGCTTCGAGGTCGAGGCCCGGCTGCGCGAGCTCCTGGACATCCCGGTCTTCCACGACGACCAGCACGGCACCGCGATCGTCGTGCTCGCCGCGCTGAAGAACGCGCTGCGCGTGGTCGAGAAGAACCTGAGCGAGGTCCGGATCACCATGTCGGGCGCCGGCGCCGCCGGAACCGCCATCCTCAAGCTCCTGGCGCACGCCGGGGCCAAGCACATCGTCGTCTGCGACGTCCACGGCGCCGTGCACGAGGGGCGCGACGACCTCGACGCCAACCTGCGCTGGATCGCCGAGAACACCAACCCCGAGGGCTACTCCGGCGACCTCAAGGGCGCCGTGGCCGGCGCCGACGTCTTCATCGGCGTCTCGGCCCCCAACGTGCTGGCCGGCGAGGACATCGCCGAGATGAACGAGGACTCCATCATCTTCGCGCTGGCCAACCCCGACCCCGAGGTCGACCCCGAGGTCGCCCACCTGCACGCGGCCGTCGTGGCCACCGGGCGCAGCGACTACCCCAACCAGATCAACAACGTCCTGGTGTTCCCCGGGTTCTTCCGGGGCCTGCTCGACGCGCAGAGCCACCACGTCGACTCCGACATGATGGTGGCCGCGGCCACGGCCCTGGCCGACGTCGTCACCGACGACGAGCTCGGCCCCCACTACATCATCCCCAGCGTCTTCCACACCGATCTGTCGCAGCACGTGGCGACCGCGGTGCGCAAGGCCGCGCTGCGCGAGCAGGGCGAGTAGGGCGAGCCGGACGAGTCGGGAGAAAAGGCCGGTCAGGGCGGTGGGCGCGGCGGGCGAGCGGGGTACCGGCCGGGCCGTATCCAGCGGTCGGGACCGCCGCCGCGGTAACGGGCGGCCGTAACACCGCGGTTTCCGCCCAGGGGTGGCGCTCCGGCGGTCCTGCGGGTAGACGTGAGGCATGGACGGTTCGATTCTCACCGGCAGCCTGCTGGTGGCGACCCCGATGCTGGACGATCCCAATTTCCGGCGGTCGGTGGTCTTCGTGATCGACGACGATTCCGACGAGGGCACGCTCGGGGTGATCGTCAACCGCCCCTCCGACCTCGCGGTCGGCGACGTCCTGTCGGCGTGGAGCGGGTTCGTCAGCGACCCCGCGGTGATGTTCGCCGGCGGCCCGGTGGGTGCGGGTTCGGGGCTGGCCCTCGGCATGCCCGGCGGCGACGACATCCCCCTGGGGTGGCGCCCGCTGGCCAACGTCGAGAAGGGCTCCCAGGTCTCCCGGCTCGGCGTGATCGACCTGGACGCCCCGCCCGAGATCCTCGGCGGCGCCCTGGGCGGGTTCCGGGTGTTCGCCGGCTACACCGGGTGGAGCGAGGGGCAGCTCGGCGAGGAGATCGACGACGGCGCCTGGTACGTGCTGCCCGCCTGCGCGGAGGACGTGTTCTCCGCGGCCCCGTCGTCGCTGTGGTCGCGGGTCCTGCGCCGCCAGGGCGGCGATCTCGCCCTCGTGTCGACCTTCCCCGATGACCCGACCATGAACTGAATTGCGTCTCCCCTCGCTCCTGCGGATACCGTGGAGTGAGACGCAGGAGATGTGAGGGCAGGATGTCGATGGACGTTGTCAGCAAGGTGGTGCCCGAGAGCGACACCCGGCCGGATATTTCGCAGAACCCGGACATCTCGCACGGCGACGGCGACCGCGAGCGGTTCGCGCACTACGTGCAGAAGGACAAGATCACCGAGAGCGCCATCACCGGCGACCCGGTCATCGCGCTCTGCGGCAAGGTCTGGGTCCCCAACCGCGATCCGGAGAAATTCCCGATCTGTCCGGAGTGCAAGAAGATCTACGAGGAACTGACGCGCTAGATCACGGCCCCCCGCACCGATCGGGGCGGCCGTCCGGCGTGACCGGGGCCGGAACGCGCACACGCCGTTCCGGCCCTCGGCATGTGTCCATGCGTGCCCGCGGTTCTCACGGTCGCGCTCGCCTTCTCGCTCGGCTTCAACGGCTCCGCGAGGGGGCCTTCGGCCGGGGGCGGCGCCGTCTCCGCTCGCTCGGCGGCTCGCCGCTGTGGTTTTGCTGGTCGCGCTCGCCTTCTCGCTCGGCTTCAACGGCTCCGCGAGGGGGCCTTCGGCCGGGGGCGGCGCCGTCTCCGCTCGCTCGGCGGCTCGCCGCTCCACAATCCGCCGCGATGCGGCTGTGGGGAGGGCGCCCGGCGCGGTACGCTCCACTGGGACAGATCGCGTCATTGTGCCCATGGCGGCGGGAACGCGCCAGCGGCGGCCCGGTGATCGATCACCCCCTCCGAGAGCACGAGATCATCCGCCGACGTCCAGCGTCCTGGCGCCCTTCGCGCCCGGGAGTCCGCGCACCATGCCCCGCTCCATGGCGGCAGCGGCCCCCGCGCGGGCTCGCAACCCACGGGTAGGTCACATGGTTTCCACAAGTGAACGGCAGTCGTACCAGGGAGGTCGCCGACGGGGCGGCAACCGGGGCCGGCGCAGAAGGCCCGCCGCCCGGCGGCGCACGGGCGGCGATATCGGGCGCGGGATCGTACGCGGCTTCGGCGAACTGCTGTTCACCGCCGGCCTGGTCATGCTGTTCTTCGCCGCCTACGAGATCTACGGCAAGCAGTTCGAGACCAACCGCGAGCAGGACCAGCTCGCCTCGGGGCTCGAAGACTCCTGGGAGCAGCCGCAGGGGCCCGACTCCGAACCCCTTCCGGGCTCGGCCAACAGCCGCATGTACGTCCCCTCGCTCGACCTCCAGTGGGTGGTCGTCAACGGCGTCTCCCAGGAGGACATCCGCTTCAGCCCCGGCCACTACGGCGACGACGCCGTCGGCGGCGGCGACGCCACCCAGCCCGGACAGCTCGGCAACTACGCGGTCGCCGGCCACCGCACGCCGGGCATCTTCTGGGACCTCGACCTGCTGGAGAACGGCTCCGAGATCGTCCTGGAGGACCAGGACAACTTCTACACCTACGAGGTCATCGAGGAGGTCACCGTCACCCCCGACCAGGTGCAGGTGGTCGACCCCGACCCCTTCGACCCCGAGAACAACGACGCCCCCCAGCGCAGCCTGCTCACCCTCACCACGTGCGCGCCCAAGCTGAACAACACCCACCGGCTGATCATCCACGCCGAACTCACCGACACCAGCCCCAAGGAGGACGGCATGCCGGAGAACATCGCCGACATGGCCCCCGAGGGCGCGGCCGCGGGACAGGGGGCCTGATCCGCTCATGTACGGCCTCATCTGGCGCATCCTGCCCGGCCCCTGGCCCGTGAAGCTCGTCCTGGCGCTGGCGCTCATCGCGGGCGCCGCGGCGCTGCTGTGGTACATCGTCTTCCCCTGGGCCGACCCCTACATGCCCTTCAACGACGGCGCGGTGGACGTCGGGGGCGGGTGACCGCCACACCGCCGGGGCGCGGTCGGCGCGGCGGAAAGTGACGAACGCGCCGCCCGCACTCTGCCGTCCCGGTCCGCGCGGACGGATAACCTCGACCGGGTGAGCACCTCGGGAATGGCAGCATGACGCTTCTTGACACCACGACCGCCGAACGGCTCAGCGGCCTGCGGGCCTGGCAGCGTGAGGCGTTCGACGAATACTTCCGGCGCCAGCCGCGCGATTTCCTCGCCGTCGCGACGCCGGGGGCCGGAAAGACCACGTTCGCACTGACCCTCGCCGGCGAGCTCCTGGCCCGCCACGTCGTCCGCTCGATCACCGTGGTCTGCCCCACCGAGCACCTCAAGAAGCAGTGGGCCGAGGCCGCGGCCCGGTTCGGTATCGCCATCGACCCCGACTTCAAGAACGGGCAGGGGCCGCTGGGGCGGCAGTACATCGGCGCCGCCGTCACCTACGCGCAGGTGGCCGCGCACCCCATGCTGCACCGCAACCGCACCGAATCCCGCCGCACCCTGATCATCTTCGACGAAGTGCACCACGCCGGCGACGCCCTGTCCTGGGGCGACGCCGTGCGCGAGGCGTTCGACCCCGCGGCGCGCCGGCTGTCCCTGACCGGCACCCCGTTCCGTTCCGACGTCAACCCCATCCCCTTCGTCGACTACGTCCAGGACCACGACGGCGTACGCCGCTGCTCCTGGGACTACAGCTACGGCTACGCGCCCGCGCTGGCCGACGGCGTCGTCCGGCCGGTCATCTTCATGGCCTACTCCGGCGAGATGCGCTGGCGCACCAAGGCGGGCGACGAACTCGCCGCGCGGCTGGGCGAGCCCCTCACCCCCGACGCGCTGTCGCAGGCGTGGCGGGCGGCGCTCGACCCCAAGGGCGACTGGATCAAGAAGGTGCTGGCCGCGGCCGACCGCCGCCTCACCGAGGTCCGCAACAGCACCCCCGACGCCGGGGGACTGGTCATCGCCACCGACCACGAGAACGCCCGCGCCTACGCGCGCATCCTGCGCCAGATCACCGGGCGCGGCGCGATCGTCGTCCTCTCCGACGACCCCACAGCCAGCAAGAAGATCTCGCAGTTCAGCGAGTCCGACGATCGCTGGATGATCGCCGTGCGCATGGTCTCCGAGGGCGTCGACGTCCCGCGGTTGATGGTCGGCGTCTACGCCACCTCCACGAGCACCGCTCTGTTCTTCGCCCAGGCCGTCGGGCGCTTCGTGCGGGTGCGCCGGCGCGGCGAGGTCGCCTCGGTGTTCCTGCCGTCGGTGCCCACCCTCCTGGAGTACGCGGGGGAGATGGAGCGCGAGCGCGACCACGCGCTCGACCGCCCCGTCCGCGAGGGTGAGGACCCCGAGCAGGACCTCATCGACGAAGCCCGCAAGAAGCGCGACACCCCTGACGCCGGTGAGGAACTGCCCTTCGAGACCATGGAGTCCGCGGCCGAGTTCGACCGGGCGCTCTACGACGGCTCGGAGTTCGGCGGCGGCGCGCCGGGGTCGCCGGAAGAGGAGGACTTCCTCGGCCTTCCCGGCCTGCTGGAGCCGCACCAGGTGTCCCAGCTGCTGAGCAAGCGCAAGGCCGACCAGCGGGCGGGCCAGCGCAAGGCGCCCAAGGACGAAGCCGGGCCGCCCACCCACGAGGTCCTGGCCGAGCTGCGCAAGGAGTTGCAGGGCCTGGTCGGCGCGTGGCACCACCGCACCGGCCGTCCCCACGGGGTGATCCACACCGAACTGCGCCGCGCCTGCGGCGGCCCGCCGATCGCGCAGGCGTCGCCAGAGGAGATCCGGCAGCGCATCGCCAAGCTGCGCACCTGGGCCACCGGGGGCACGTAGGCGGCCGAGGTCCCGTTCCGCCGCAACTCCGGGCAAACAAACCGCAAGATTCGACGTCGGGGGCGATTCACCGCAATCAGGTGACTACACTCCGTGATCATGAATCAAGGTGAGAAAGCGTTCCGGTCGGTAAATGCAGGTGGAAAAGCGGGCACTTGGGGCGGGGTGCTGTTCAGCGGCCTTGCGCTGGCCGGCCTCGTGGCCGTCGCCGCTGCGGAGTCCCCATCGGGGGGCGGGGCCCCGACGACGGGGCCGCCACCCGATGGGGTGAACGCGGCGGCCGCGGCGGGCGAGCGCGGGCCCGCCGCCGACCCCGGGTGTGAGGACGGGACCGGCGGATCGCCCGAGGCCGGGGCCGGCCGGGCCCGTATGGCCGAGCAGGCCCCCGACGACCCCGCCCGGCTCAGCCCCGAGGAGGCCGCCGACCTCGACCGCAGGCTGGCCCAGGCGGCCGCCAGCCGGCAGGCCCCGAACTCGGCCGCGCCCACGACCATCCCGGTCGTGGTGCACGTGATCTCGCACACCGACGGCAGCGGCGATGTGGACGACGCCACCGTCGACGAGCAGATCGCGGTCATGAACAAGGGGTTCGGCGGCGGCTACGGCGGACAGGACACCGGCATCCGGTTCGAGCTGGCCGACGTCACCCGCGACGCCGACGACACCTGGTTCGACCGGTTCGCCGCCAACGAGCGCGCGATAAAGGACGAGCTGCACCAGGGCGACGCCGGGACCCTGAACCTCTACACGGTCGATCTGGGCAACGCCATCCTGGGGCAGTCGACGTTCCCGCAGGAGTACGGCTCCGATCCGAAGGGCGACGGCGTCGTGGTCGACCACCGCACGGTCCCGGGGGGCGGCCGCAAGGGCTTCGACCTCGGCTATACCGCGGTGCACGAGATCGGACACTGGCTCGGGCTGTACCACACGTTCCAGAACGGCTGCGAGGACCCGGGCGACTACGTCGACGACACCCCCTACGAGCGGGAGCAGTCGAGCGGCTGCCCGAAGGGCCGCGACACCTGCCGCGACCGCGAGGGCACCGACCCCATCCACAACTTCATGAACTACAGCGACGACCCGTGCCTCAACCACTTCACCAAGGGCCAGGCGGAACGCATGTCCGACGCCTGGACCGCCTTCCGCACCTAAGGGCGGTGCCGGGGGGCCGGCGCCGCGCACGACGGTGCCCCCGGGGCGGGCCGCCCGGCCCGCCTCCGGGTACCACCGGCGGCGGCCCGGCATCCGGGCCGGGCGGGCACCGGCCGCGCGCGCCCGCGGGGCCTCGTCCGGGGGCGGGGGGCGGGCGTGGCGTCGATAAACTCGACGCCATGGCAGCGACCAAGACCTACCTCACGGGCGTCCAGACGTCGGGGATGCCCCACATCGGCAACTACATCGGGGCGATCAAACCGGCGCTGGCCGCGGCGAGTGCGAACGACACCCTGTACTTCCTCGCCGACTTCCACTCCCTCAACTCCGTCAAGGACCCGGACAGGCTCCGGAACGACATCCGGTCGGTCGCCGCCACCTGGCTCGCCTGCGGGCTCGATCCCCAGCGCACCGTCATCTACCGGCAGTCCAGCATCCCCGAGGTCTTCGAACTCAGCTCGATCCTCGCCAGTGTCACCGCGAAGGGCCTGATGAACCGGGCGCACGCCTACAAGGCCGCGCGCGACCGCAACGAGGCCGCCGGGGGCACCGACCTCGACGCCGGGGTCAACATGGGGCTGTTCAACTACCCCATCCTCATGGCCGCCGACATCCTGGTCATGGAGGCCGACGTCGTCCCGGTGGGCCGCGACCAGGTGCAGCACATCGAGTACACCGGCGACATCGCCCGCGCGTTCAACCACCTCTACGGCGACTCCTACGCCTTCCCGATCCCGCAGGGCGCCTACCCGGAGGGCGAGGCCAGCATCCTGCCGGGCATCGACGGCCGGAAGATGAGCAAGTCCTACGACAACCACATCCCGATCTTCCTGCCCGAGAACAAGCTCAAGAAGCTCGTCCGCCGCATCCCCACCGACTCCACGCCGGTCGAGGCGCCCAAGGACCCCGACACCTCCGTGCCGTTCCAGCTCCTGGCCCAGTTCGCGCCGGCGGAGCGCGTCGAGCCGGTCCGCAAGCGCCTGGAAGAGGGCGGCATGGGCTGGGGCGAGCTGAAGAACGAGCTGTTCGAGGTCCTCAACGAGACGTTCGGCCCCATGCGCGAGCGCTACGACGAACTGGTCGCCCCGGGACGCGAACTCGACGCCATCCTCACCGCCGGAGCCGAGCGGGCCCGCGAACGCAGCCGCGCCACCCTGGCCAAGGTCCGGACCGCCGTCGGCATCGACTGAGCCCGCCCCGCCGCGTACGCCCGCGCGGACGCGGCGGGCCACCGCGGGTCCGCGGCCGGAAAACGACTCGACGCCGGGATCGGCCGTCCAGCACACTCCTGTGTGCACGGCCCGCGCGCAGGGCCGCCACGCGTGTTCGCACGGAGGCAATCCCACCCCTGGGGTGTCCCTCCGTGTAGGCCGATGCCCGGCCGACGACCGATCCCCGAGAGGACCTGGCATGACCGGCCTGCGGACCATCGATCTCGATACCCTCAACTCCGCCACCAAGTACCCGAGCATCCCCACCTACCATGCTCTGGACCCCAAGAACGGCGGGCTGCTCGACACCACCGTCCCGTTCTCCGGCCGGGTGGTCCTCACGGAGAAGCTGGACGGAAGCAACGCACGCGTCATCACCCTGCCGGACGGCGGCTACGTGCTCGGCAGCCGCGAGGAGCTGCTGTACGCCAAGGGCGACCTGATCGGCAACCCCGCCCAGGGCATCGTCGGCGCCCTGCGCGCGGTGGCCGAGCGGCTCACCCCGCCGGCCGAGGGCGTGCGAACCCTCTACCTGGAGGTCTACGGCGGAAAGATCACCGGGGCGAGCCGCCAGTACACCGGCCACCGCGCCGTCGGCCACCGGATGTTCGACACCGCGGACGTGCCCGCGGAGGTCCTGGACTGGCCGCGCCACCGGGTGTCCGCCTGGCGGGACGGCGGCGGCCCGGACTTCCTCGGCGAGGACGCGCTGGCCGCGCTCGCCGCACGGGAGGGGATCGACCTGGTGCCGCGGCTGGGCACGGTCGACGGCGGTGGGCTCCCGACCGGGATCGAGGAGACGCAGGGGTTCCTGGCCGACCACCTGCCCGCGACACGCGCTGCGCTGGACGATGACGCCGGGCGCCGCCCCGAGGGGATCGTGCTGCGCACGGCCGACCGCTCGGCCATCGCCAAGGCGAGGTTCCAGGACTACGCGCGCATGCTCAAGCGCCGCCGGTGATACACGCCCGTGCGGGTGGACCCGGCCGGGCCCACCCGCACGGGCGTGCGGCGACAGGCCGCTCGCTTGCGCGCGACGCGTTCGACCCGGCCGGGGTACGGCCCCCTCCGCGGCGCCCGAACGGCAGGACGCCGCCGCCGAGCGCGGACCGGCACGACGGACACGGCGGCCCCGGCGAGCGGGGCCACCCGGCGCCGACTGGCGGCATCCGCGCCGGAGCTTCGGCGTTCCCGCCACCCGCGGCCGCCACCGCCGTCGAAACCGGGTGCGCCCCGATACGGGACCGCGTGTCACCGGTGCTCGGGTGACGTCGTCTGTTTAGCATTCGGTGAGCGCGTACGGACGCTCAGTAGTCCCGCTCCGGTTCGCCGACCGATCCCTGCGTGGAGACCGCATGACGTCCCTGACCACCCCGCCGCGCCGGCCCCGGGCGCACCTGCGCCTGCGGGCGGTCGCCGCCGTGCTCCGCGGCCTCGCGCCCAACGCGTTCTTCATCGAGAACGAGGTGGCCGGGCTCGGCGAGCTGGTGCGGCCGGGGGCCGTCTGCGTCGACATCGGGGCCGAGTACGGCCTCTACACCTTCGCCATGGCCGGCCTCGCCGGTCCGGGCGGGACCGTCTACGCCGTCGAGCCGCTGCCCGGGCCGGCCCGGTTCCTGGCGGCCGCGGTCCGCGCCGTGGACGCCCCGGGCATCCACGTCGTCCGGCGCGCGCTCGCCGGACAGCCGGGCGCGGGGACGCTCAGCCTGCCCGTGCGGCGCGGGCTGCCCGTACACGGCCGCGCCTACCTCACCACCGGTGCCGACCGTCCCGGCCCCAACGCCGAGTTCGGCGGCCGCCGGCTGGTGCCGACGGAGGTCGGCACGCTGGACGAGCTCGTCGCCGAGCGCGGGATCGAACGGGTCGACGTCATCAAGGCCGACGTCGAGGGGGCGGAGCTCGCGGTCCTCGAAGGAGGCTGGGCCACCCTCACCGCGCACCGCCCCGCGCTGCTCCTGGAGATCGAGGACCGGCACCTGGCCAAGTACGGCACCGGCGCGGCCGCGATCGTGGCGCGGCTGCGCGGACTCGGCTACCGCATGAGCGCCTGGGTCGCCGGCGGCTGGCACCAGGTCGGCGAGGTCCGCGAGGGCCACCGCAACTACCTCTTCACCGGCCGCGCCTGACGCTCCCCTCGCCGCGGCCCGTGCGTGCTGGCCGCCTCGCCGCCGCCGGCCGGTGACCGTCCCCTTTCCGCCGCCCGCGGGTGGACGGCGCCCTCTCGGCCGCCCATGCGCGGCGGCCCCGGCCGCCGGCCGGGACCACCACGACCTCGGCTCGGCTCATCCGACCACGGGCGTGCCCTCCAGCGTCACCCCCGCGTCGGCCATGCTCGCCAGCGCCCTGTCGGTCGTGGGGCGGGCCACGCCCGCGGTGAGGTCGAGGAGGACGCGGGTGCCGAACCCGGCGGCGGCCGCGTCCAGCGCGGTCGCCCGGACGCAGTGGTCGGTGGTGAGCCCCACGAGGTCGACGTCGGTGACGCCGCGCTCACGCAGCCACGCCTCCAGGCCCTGCCCCTTCTCGGACTCCTCGTCGCCCCCGGTGCTGCCCTCGAAGCCGCTGTAGGCGGCGACGTACTGGCCCTTGCTGAACACCTCCTCGACCCCTCCGGTGTCGAACGCCGGGTGGAACTCGGCGCCGGGCGTCCCCACCACGCAGTGCCGCGGCCAGCTGTCGACGAAGTCCGGATCGGCGGAGAAGTGCGCCCCCGGGTCGATGTGGCGGTCACGGGTGGCCACGATGTGGGCGTAGTCGCCCCGGTGGTCGGCGATGAACCGCGTGACCTTGGCGGCCACGTTCGCGCCGCCCGCGACCGCGAGGCTGCCGCCTTCGCAGAAGTCGTTCTGTACGTCGACGACGAGTAGTGCCCTCATCGGTTCCCCCTTTGGTTCCGGTTCCCTGTCACATGTCGGTGCGCGATTCGAAGTGGGTGGGGATCGCCGGCTCGCCCCGGGACATCTGCTGGGCGGTCGCCGGCAGCTCCGCGACGGCGGCGACGTGCCGCTCGCGCGCCGCCTCCAGCGGCTCGCGGCCGACGACCTCGCCGTCAGCGACCAGGCGCCGCAGGAGCGGGCGCAGGCCGCGGGTCTCCTCGGGCGCGTAGTCGTAGACGACCTCGCCGCCGGCGACCCCCTGCCCGTCGAGCCTGCGGTAGCCCCACTTGCGCCCGCCCTTGCTCGGCTTGCCCACCGACCGCTTGGCCACCGGTTCCAGCGGGGCGTCGGCGCCGGTCCCCCGGGCGCGCGCCACCAGCTTGTAGACCAGCGACACCGTGGGCGACCCCGACCCCGTCACCAGGGCGGTGCCCACGCCGTAGCCGTCGACGGGCGCCACGGCCAGCGCCTGGATCGCGTGCTCGTCGAGGTCGCCCGTCACCACGATGCGCGTCTCGCCGGCGCCGTGCTCGTCGAGGATCTTGCGCACGCGCGAGGCGGTGATGGCGAGGTCGCCGGAGTCCAGCCGCACCCCGCCGAGGCGGTTCCCGGCCAGTTCCAGGGCGGTCTGCACCGCGCGCTCCACGTCGAAGGTGTCGACCAGCAGGGTGGTGTCCAGGCCGAGGGCGGCCAGCTGCGTGGCGAAGGCGTGTCTCTCGCTGTCGTGCAGCAGCACGAACGCGTGGGCCGCGGTGCCCGCGGTGGGCACCCCGTAGAGCCGCCCCGCCTCCAGGTTGGAGGAGGTGGCGAACCCGGCGATGTAGGCGGCCCGGGCGGCGGCGACCGCCGCCTTCTCGTGGGCGCGGCGCGACCCCATCTCGATCATCGGCCGCCCCCCGGCGGCCGTGACCATGCGCGAGGCGGCCGAGGCGATCGCGGAGTCGTGGTTGTAGATCGAGAGCGCGATCGTCTCCAGGAGGACGGCTTCGGCGAACGTGCTCTCGACGACGAGGATGGGGGAGCCGGGGAAGTAGCACTCGCCTTCGCCGTAGCCCCAGACGTCGCCGCTGAAGCGGTACCCGGCGAGCCATTCGAGGGTGGTCTCGTCGACGACGCGGGCATCGGAGAGGAAGTCGAGGGTGGGGGTGGGGAACCGGAAGCGCTCCAGGGCGTCGAGGAACCGGCCCGGCCCGCCCACCACGCCGTAGCGGCGGGCGTCGGGGAGGCGGCGGGCGAACATCTCGAACACGGTCCGGCGGTGGGCGGCGCCGCTGCGCAGTGCCCCTTGCAGCATCGTCAGTTCGTACCGGTCGGTGAGCAGTGCGCTGCTCCAGTCGTCGGTCATAACTGCCAAGACTAGTTTGTGTCTGGCGGGATCAAAGTGACCGGGCCGGGGTTCCCCAGGTCAGCGGCGGCGTCCGGAAAACGGTGGGAGAATGGTCATCGGAAGCGGCCCGCGGCGGGGACACAGCGCCGCCGCCGTACGTTGAGCAGGGTGTGCGGTGCCGCCGGGGTACCGGGGACGGCCTGACGACGGGACACGGGTAGGTGAGTCATCCATGACGACGGCGCCGGTCGAGCTGGAGCGGCCGGACATCGAGGCGGACGTGCGGCCCGATCTGCCGTGGGTGACGATCGTCTGGAACGATCCGGTCAACCTGATGTCGTACGTCACCTACGTCTTCCAGTCGGTCTTCGGCTACTCCAAGCGCAAGGCCAACGCCTTGATGCTCGACGTGCACCACAAGGGGCGCGCCGTGGTCTCCACCGGGAGCCGCGAGGAGATGGAGCGCGACGTCAACGTCCTGCACGAGTACGGCCTGTGGGCCACGCTCCAGAAGGACACGTGACCGCGCGGCCGACTGTTCCACGTTTCGACAGCAGGGTGGATTGTCCGACATGACCAAGGGATTCCGGTCCGTTCGCGGCGGGGTCGCCATCGACCTCGACCCCGACGAGTCGGCGGTGCTGCGCTCGATGGCCGCCCTCCTGCTGGAGGTGGTGGACGCCCCCGACGAACCCGAGGGCCCCGACGACCTCGCGGCGCTCGTCGGGATCGGACCGGAGCGCGAGAAGCCCGCCGACCCCGTGCTGGCGCGGCTCTTCCCGGACGCCTACGGCGACGACGCCGAGGCGGCCGGCGACTTCCGCCGCTACACCGAGGACGGACTGCGCCGGCACAAGCGGGCGAACGCGCAGGCGGTGCTCTCCGCCGTGCCCGCGTCGGGCGGCCGGGTGACCCTCGGCAACGGCGACGCCCACACGTGGCTCAAGGCGCTCAACGACGTCCGGCTCGCCCTGGGCACCCGGCTCGACATGGACGACCGGAGCCTGGAGTCGTTCCAGCGAGGCGAGACCCGGGTCGCGCCGGAGGACGCCGCCGCGCTGCACATCTACGACTGGCTGAGCGCCGTGCAGGAGACCCTCGTGCAGTCGCTGTTCGGCGCGCTGCCCCCGGAGCGCTGACGCCGGAGGGCGAAGGCATACCCAGTCGGTGGGTAGGGATATTTTCTCCGCTACGCTGAGGACCATGCTGAGGATCGACCGCGCGATCTACGACCTGATCGTCGCCCACGCGCGCCGCGACCACCCCGACGAGGCGTGCGGGATCGTCGCCGGCCCCGAGGGCTCCGACCGCCCGGAGCGGTTCGTCGAGATGGCCAACGCCGAGCGCTCCCCGACCTTCTACCGGTTCGACTCCATCGAACAGCTCAAGGTCTGGCGCGAGATGGACGACCGCGACGAAGAACCCGTGGTGGTCTACCACTCCCACACCGCCACCGAGGCCTACCCCTCGCGCACCGACATCTCCTACGCCTCCGAGCCCAACGCCCACTACGTCCTGGTCTCCACCCGCGAGCCCGACACCGTGGAGTTCCGGTCCTACCGCATCATCGGCGGCGAGGTCACCGAGGAGCCCGTGGAGATCGCCGGCGCCGGAGTATGACCGCGACCCCCGCCGCCCGCGGAATCACCCGCGGGCGCCGCCTGTTGCAAGCGGGGAAGCACCAGGCAACGCAGAGCCGACACCCAGAGCTACGGAGAAGAACCCATGGCCATCGAGGTCCGCATCCCCACCATCCTGCGCAACCTGACCGGCGGCGATAAGGCCGTCGACGGCGAGGGCGCGACACTCGGCGAGCTGATCACCGACCTCGACAAGCGCTACCCCGGCCTCGGCGAACGGCTCGTCGACAACGGCAAGCTGCGCCGGTTCGTCAACGTCTACCTCAACGACGAGGACGTCCGGTTCACCGGCGGACTCGACGCCACCCTCGGCGACGGCGACGCCGTCACGATCCTGCCCGCCGTCGCGGGCGGCATGCGCTAGCCGCCATGCGCTTCGACTCGCTCCTGGACTCCCTCGGCGGCACCCCGCTGGTGGGCCTGCCGCGGCTGTCCCCGTCGCCCGACGTGCGGCTGTGGGCCAAGCTGGAGGACCGCAACCCCACGGGCTCGATCAAGGACCGCGCCGCGTTCTACATGATCGAGCAGGCGGAGAAGGACGGCCGGCTCTCCCCGGGCGCCACCATCCTCGAACCCACCTCGGGCAACACCGGGATCTCCCTGGCGATGGCCGCCAAACTGCGCGGCTACGCCATGGTGTGCGTGATGCCGGAGAACACCTCCGCCGAACGCAAGCAGCTGCTGGAGATGTGGGGCGCGCGGATCCACTTCTCGCCGGCCGAGGGCGGGTCCAACGAGGCGGTGCGCGTGGCCAAGGCGATGGCCGCCGAACACCCCGACTGGGTGATGCTCTACCAGTACGGCAACCCCGCCAACGCCCGCGCCCACTACGAGACCACCGGGCCCGAGCTGCTGGCGGACCTGCCCGGCATCACCCACTTCGTCGCGGGGCTGGGCACCACCGGAACCCTCATGGGCGTGGGGCGCTACCTGCGCGAGCAGCGCCCCGGGGTGCGGATCGTGGCCGCGGAGCCGCGCTACGGCGAACTCGTCTACGGCCTGCGCAACCTCGATGAGGGGTTCGTCCCCGAGCTGTACGACGAGTCCGTCCTCACCACGCGCTTCTCGGTCCCCGCCGACGCCGCGCTCAAGCGCACCCGCGAACTCCTCACCCAGGAGGGCATCTTCGCCGGGCTCTCGACCGGCGGCGCCCTGCACGCCGCGCTGGGTGTGGCGCGCAAGGCGGTCGCGGCCGGCGAGCGCGCCGACATCGCGTTCGTCGTCGCCGACGGCGGGTGGAAGTACCTGTCGACCGGCGCCTACGAGGGCACCCTCGACGAAGCCGAGGCCCGGCTCGACGGCCAGCTCTGGGCCTGAGGCCGGGCGGGGGCGCCGCGGCGCCCCCGCCCGGGGGCGCGGCTCAGCCCGCCGCGACCGCCATCCGCATGGTGGTGTTCGCGCCGTCCAGGGCCTCGCGGATGATGTCGGCGTGCCCGGCGTGCTGCGATGTCTCGCGGATCAGGTGCAGCAGGATCCGCCGCGCCGACCACGACGCGTTCGGCGGGAACCACGGCGCCTCGGGCAGGCGCGACCGCCCGTCGAGGCCGGGCAGCCCCATGACGATCTCCTCGGTGGCGCGCGCTGTCGCTGCGTAGTCGTCCAGCAGGCCCGCCAGGGTCTCGCCGTCGACCATCCGGAAGCCGTCGCGCCAGGACGCCTGCACCTCGGGGGAGGTCGGATCGGCCATGGGCCGGGCCCGCCCGAGCAGGGTGTCCATCCACCCGCGCTCGACAGCGGACAGGTGCTTGACGATCCCGCCCAGGCACAGCTCGCTCACCGTGGTGCGGCGCCCGGCCTCCTCGTCCGTGATCCCCTCGAGCGCCAGCCGCAGCGTGCCGCGCTGCTCGGCGAGGATCTCCAGGATCTCGGTCCGCTCGTCGGCCATGCCGTTCTCCGCAGCCATGGGATACCCCAACTCTCGTTTCTCGGTTCGTTCTCCGTCCAGCGGGGCCGACTCTAGGGACCAAATAGGTCCGTTCCGTTCCTCATTCCCCGCCTCTGCGCGGATCCGCATGATCGGGGACGGAGGGCCGGGTGGGGGCGGTGGAACCCGGTTCGGTTCAATGGAGTGCATGACGCGATTCGACTCCGCGACCGAGGTCGCACCGGCGGGCGCGGGCCGCTACACCACCGCCCTCGACGCCGGCTACCTCATCGGGACCGCGATGAACGGCGGCTACCTGATGGCGGTCATGCAGCGGGCGGCCCTGGCCGAATCCCCGCTCCAGCACGCGGTCTCCTCCTCCTTCCACTTCCTGCGCCCCGCAGGCGAGGGTCCCGCGGAGGTCGAAACGACCGTTCTGAAGTCCGGGCGCACGGTCACCACCGTCCAGGCCGTGATCCGGCAGAACGACACCCCGCTGGTCACGGGGGTCCTGGCAACCGCAACGCTGGACCCGGCGGCGGTCCCCGCCTTCGAGGAGCCCGTCCCCGCCATACCGCCCATCGGTGAATGCCGGCGCTTCGACCCCCGGGCCGAATCCGCCGGCGGCGCCCCGCAGGGCTTCCCCCAGCGGCTCGACACCTCCTTCACCCCCGAGAGCTGGGCCCGGCTGAGCGGGCGGTCGGCCGACCGCGTCCCCGAACTCCTCGGCTACGTCGGATTGAGCGAGGCGGACGGCGGTCCCGCGGCGGATCCCGCGCTGTTCCTCCCCCTCGCCGTCGACGCCCTGCCCCCGGTGGTCACCGTGCTGGACTCCTGGCGCTGGGCGCCCACCGTCGAGCTGACCTGGCACATGCGCGCCGTCCCCGAACCCGGCCCGCTCGCCTTCCGCTCCCGCGCGGGGGCGATCGGCGACGGCTGGTTCGACGAGACCGTCGACCTGTGGGACGGCAAGGGCCGACTGGTCGCCCAGAGCCGCCAGATGGCCCGCTCGGGGCGGCCCCGCGCGCGGTAGCCGCGGAACGGATCACCATGAACCGGAAAAAGTTGCCTTGTGTGAGCAATTCACATGTGATTCACGACGCGTGAGACGCGGGCCACATTAGGTACCGCAAGGGCGGACATTGGGGTAGACCCGTAACACGGAGAACACGGAGACGACCACCCCGCGACACACCCGCTTCACCGCGTGAGTCTCCGCGGAGGCACCTGATCGAAAAGGCATAAGCGACGTGCGACTCACCATCATCGGCTCGTCGGGGAGCTTCCCCGGACCGGCCAGCCCCGCATCCTGTTACCTTGTGGAGGCAGGGGACTTCCGCGTGCTGCTCGACCTGGGCAACGGTGCGCTCGGCGCGCTCCAGAGATACGCCGACATCTACGACATCGACGCCGTCTACCTCAGTCACCTGCACGCCGACCACTGCTTCGACCTCTGCTCGTACTGGGTGGCCAGGACCTTCCCGCACGGCGGTCCGAAACCCCCCATCCCCGTCTACGGCCCGCCCGGCGTCGCCGAGCGCATGGCCGAGGCGTACGGGCTCGACCCGGAGCCCGGGATGACCGAGACCTTCGACTTCCACGAACTCGCGCCCGGCGCCCTGCGCATCGGCCCGATGACGGTCCACCTCGACCGGGTCAACCACCCCGTGGAGGCGTTCGGGATCCGGCTGGAGCACGAGGGCGCCAGCCTCACCTACAGCGGGGACACCGGCTCCTGCGACGAACTCGTCGACCTCGCCCGCGACACCGACCTCTTCCTGTGCGAAGCGTCGTTCCACGACCACCGCGACCACCCCAAGGACATGCACCTCACGGGCAGCGAAGCGGGTGAGCACGCCCAGCGCGCCGGGGCCCGGCGCCTGGTGCTGACCCACCTGGTGCCCTGGAACGACGACGACCGCACCCTGGCCGAGGCGCGCGGAGCCTTCACCGGACCCATCGACCTCGCCCGGCCCGGCGCCGTCTACGAGATCGGCACACCGGTCCTCGGCGCGGTCTGAACAGGGAGGCGGCTCGGGCTACGGGGCATCGTCGCCGTCCCCGGAGCCGGAGCCGGCCTCCGGGGCGGCGTCCCTGCCGCCGACGACCGTGCCCGCCGTCGCCGTCGCGACCTCCAGCAGGTCCGCGCCCTGGACGTCGTCGGAGTTGGACGAGATCGAGACGAGCATGCCGGGCAGGTGCAGGTCGGCGCCTGAGAACATCTCCCCGGTGTGCCACTCGGCGATCCCGCCCAGCGCCGCGACCCCGTCGGTGCTGAAGAAGGCCGCGCTCCCCAGCGCCACCTCCGGCGTGTGCCCGGGGTACTCCACCACGCCGCCGCCCGGGGTGTAGGTGACCATGACGACCTCGCTGCCGTCGCTGGTGCTGAACCCCGCCCAGGAGCACTCCAGCCGCTGGTCGCCGCGCACCTCGGTGAACTCGGGGTCGGTCATCCTGCCGGTGACGACCGTGATGTCGTCCATGACCCCCGTCGCCTCACAGGACTCCGGCATCGGCGGCTCCTCCACCGGTTCCGGCTCCTCCGAGGGCTCCGCGGACGCGGCGCCGGCCGAGGGGGCGGTGCGGCTCAGCGGCTCCCCGCCGAACTCCGTCCACAGCGGCTCCGGCGACTCCGACACCGGCGGAGCCGCGGAGGCATCCCCGTCCGCCTGCGTGCCGCAGCCGCCGAGCGCCACCGCCATCACGGCCGCGAATCCACCGATGGCCCACCGCGCGCCCGGTGCGTTCGTCGGTTCAAGAGCCATCGCGTGGGGACCTCTGCCATCCGGGGTTCGGGATTCGGCCGCATCCCGCGCGGGGGACCGACGGGGGCGGCACACCCTCATGGTGTCACCTTTCCGGACGAAAACCACTGCGGCGTCCGGTGACCGTAAGCAGAGGGATACCTGGACCGGCGGCGCCGCCGTGCCAGATAGGCTCCTTGCATGGCTCGACCCGACGGACGCGCTCCGAACCAACTCCGGCCCGTGACCATCACCCGCAACTGGCTGCGCCACGCAGAGGGCTCCGCCCTCGTGGAATTCGGCGACACGCGCGTGCTCTGCGCCGCGTCCGTCGAAGACGGCGTCCCCCGGTGGCGCCGCGGAACCGGCGAGGGGTGGGTCACCGCGGAATACGCGATGCTGCCGCGCGCCACCGATACCCGCGGCGCACGCGAATCGGTCAAGGGCAAGATCGGCGGGCGCACCCACGAGATCTCGCGCCTGATCGGCCGGTCCCTGCGCGCGGTCGTCGACTTCAAGGCCATGGGCGAACACACCATCACCCTCGACTGCGACGTCCTCCAGGCCGACGGCGGGACCCGCACCGCCGCGATCACCGGCGCCTACGTCGCCCTCGCCGACGCCGTCAAGTACCTGCGCAAGCGGCGCAACCTCAAGAACAACCCGCTCACCGGCTCCGTCGCGGCGGTCAGCGTCGGCATCATCCAGGAGCAGCCGCGGCTGGACCTCAACTACCTGGAGGACTCCGTCGCCCAGACCGACATGAACGTCGTCGTCACGGGCAGCGGCCGGTTCATCGAGGTTCAGGGCACGGCTGAGGGCGCCCCGTTCGAGCGCGCCGACCTCGACAAGCTCCTCGACCTCGCCCTGGGCGGCTGCACCGAGCTCACCGAGATCCAGAAGAAGGCGCTCGCGGGATGAGTGAGCGCGCGACCGTCGTCCTGGCGACCCGCAACCTCAAGAAGGTCCCGGAGCTACAGGCGATCCTGGCCGGCGCCGGCATCCCCGCCGACGTCGCGGGCCTCGACGACCACCCCGGCGCCCCCGAGGTCGCCGAGACCGAGCCGACGTTCTCCGGCAACGCCCTGCTCAAGGCGCGGGCCATCGCCGCCTACACGGGCCTGCCGGCCGTCGCCGACGACTCCGGGCTGCGCGTGGACGCCCTGAACGGCATGCCCGGCGTGCTGTCGGCCCGCTGGTCGGGGCGGTTCGGGGCGGCGACCGGCGACAAGGACGCCGCCAACCTCGACCTCGTCCTGGACCAGCTGGCCGACACCCCCGAGGACCGCAGGGGGGCGGAGTTCGTGTGCGCCGCCGCCGTCGCGTTCCCCGACGGCCGGGAAGAGGCGGTCGAGGGCGTCCTGCGCGGGCGCATCGCCGCCGAGCCGCGCGGGGGCAACGGTTTCGGCTACGACCCGGTCTTCGTGCCCGACGGCGAGACCCGCACCACGGCCGAGCTGAGCGCGGCGGAGAAGAACGCCATCAGCCACCGCGGTATCGCCTTCCGCGAGCTCGCGAACCGGCTCGGCGTGCTGCTCTGACCGCCGGGGCCGGGGCGGCACCGTCCCGGCCGGCATGCGACGACGTGGCCGCCGCCCCGAGTGGGGCGGCGGCCACGTGTGTGCGGGGGCGCGGCGGGCGTCAGATGCTGCTGATCTGGTTGATCAGCTCGTTCACGCAAAGGACGACGAACAGCAGCCCGGAGACGGCCAGGCCGACGTTGCTCACCCAGCCGTTGCGCCACGGCTGCGGCACGCGCTTGGAGTTGAGCAGCCACAGCAGGGTCAGCGCGAGGAACGGCATGAAGAACGCGCCGAGCATGCCGTAGATCAGCACCAGCTGGAACGGCCGGTCGAACAGCAGCAGGAGCATCGGCGGGAAGGTCAGCCACAGCAGGTAGCCGCGGAAGGCCCAGCTCTGCTCCCGCTCCTCCACCGGACGGTTCACCTTGCCGCGCACGTGGCCGATGAAGTCGGCGAACATCAGGCTGACGCCGTGCCACACGCCGAGGATGGACGAGTAGGCGGCGGAGAAGAACCCGATCAGGAAGATGACCGACAGGACGCGCCCGAACCGGTCCTCCAGGACGTCGGCGAGCGCCATGAGGCCGGCGTCGTCCTGGGTGAGGGTGATCGAGGTGGCGTACAGCAGCTCGGCGCCGAGGACGAGTGTCGCGATGACGAAGAGGCCGGTCGTGATGTAGGCGATCCGGTTGTCCCACCGCATCATCCGCACCCAGGTGGCGTCGCGCCAGCCCTTGGCGTTCACCCAGTAGCCGTAGGCGGCCATGGTGATGGTGCCGCCGACGCCGCCGATGAGGGCGAGCGTCGTCATCAGCGAGTCCTCGGCGTTGGGCACGATCGGGCGGAGCCCGAGGATGGCCTCGCCCACGTTCGGGACCACGTAGATCGCCAGGCCGACGACGGTCACGAACATGATCCCGACGAAGACGGTCATGACCTTCTCGAACACCGCGTACTGGTTGAACCAGACGAAGACGAGACCGGACACGCCGCAGATCATGCCCCACGCCCACAGGGGGAGCACGGGGAAGAGGGCCGCCAAGGGCAGGGCGGACGCCGACATCGCGGCGGCGCCGTAGATCAAGCCCCAGATGACGATGTAGGGGGCGAAGTAGACGTGTGTCCACCGCCCGAGGCTGGACCACCCGTCGAAGATGGTGCGGCCGGTGGCGAGGTGCCAGCGGCCGGTGGCCTCGGCGAGCGAGATCTTGACGATCGCACCGAGGATCGTGGCCCACAGCAACGTGTAGCCGAAGAGGTTTCCCGCGACAAGGGTGGCGACGAGGTCGCCGGACCCGACACCGGTCGCTGCTACGACCAGGCCGGGGCCTACGAGCTTCCAACTGGGTTTGCGCTGTTCCGGCGCCGCTTGCGAGGCGTCCGAAGGGTCGGATACGGCCAAGGGGGATCCTTCCTCGGAATCCGCAGGGTCAAAGGGCAAATCTGCAAAACCGCGGCGCCATGGGGCAACTGCCTGCAATGATTCGTCGCCGGATTGATATGACTGAGACCACAGTGGTCGATGGTGTCCCGGTTGTGCAATGTGCTGTCGCGCAAGGGATTGCGCGTGATTCCGTTGGCCGATGCGCGCAAGCGCGGGGATACCCGCGGTGGCGGCGTCCGCCGGCCGTCGCGCGGGCGTGTCCGGTTCGCGGGTCCCGGCTTCATCGGGTAGTGTTCACCGAGCCGAAACCGGAGTCGCCCGAGAGAGCGACGAAGGACGGCGGCCCCCGGAAAAACGGTTCGAAGCATCGACCTCGAGCCGCTAAGCTTGGGGGGCGACGGGAACCGAGTCCCGAACATCCGTAGAACATCTGTTCGGATGGGCGGTCGGTCCCCCCGGGAGGACGACGCCGACGCCGGTCAGGCGGAGGCGGTCGGAACACTCCGATACCGGATTCGAACTTGAGTGCACTTCACGCTGATTTCGTATGCGCTTGTGCACGAATGGTGAGATCAGCTTTTGTTTTTGATATCGGTTCGCGAAAAACGCCGGTTTGGCGGGGAGCGGAACGGCTGATAAAGTAAAAGCACAACAGCAGGACGGAAGCTCCGCCTCTGCGGAAGAGCCTTGGGAATTCGCTCCTTGTGGGTGGTTCGGGCTTGTACGGGATGAGCGGTTGTTTTTTGAGAACTCAACAGCGCGTGTTTGTTTTTCTTTAAGCCAAA
>NZ_JBHSFQ010000049.1:0-31432 GCF_042653925.1 Nocardiopsis mangrovi | reverse complement strand
TGGGGCACGCCGGCGCGATCGTGTCGGGGTCGGCGGGGACCGCGGCGGCGAAGAAGGACGCGTTGGAGGCGGCCGGGGTGAAGGTCGGCAAGACCCCCACCGAAACCGCCGAACTCGCCCGCGCCCTGTTCTGACCGGACCCGGTCCGATCCGGCCGTGACGGCCGCATGAACGACGGCCGGCCGCCGCCCCGAGGTGCCGCACCACCCGGGACGGCGCCGGCCACCGCGTGACCCGGCCCGGCCCGCCACCGTTCCACCGGTGGCGGGCCGGGCCGTCGGCGTCTCCGGGGGCCGCGGCCCGGCTCCGCCGGACCCGCCGGAGCGCCGCATGGACGGGGTTCGGCGGGGGCGCGCGCCTACCATGTTCAGCGACGCACCTTTGCAGGCGGCGCCCGTTGCGACCGCAGACCAGGCAGGGTCCGACCGGACGCGGCGTCGCATCGGGAAGGCGGAGCGACATGGGCGGCACGCTGGTGGTCTTCGGCGCGAGCGGGGGGACCGGCCGCGCACTCGTCGACCAGGCCCTCGCCCGCGGGCAGGACGTCACCGCTGTGGTGCGCGACCCCGCGCGGCTGCAGATCGGCCACGAGCGGCTGACCGTCGTGACCGCCGACGTCGCCGACCCCTCAGCGGTCGCCGAGGCCATCCGCGGCTCACGGGTCGTGGTCTCGGCGCTCGGCGGCGCCTCGCGCCAGACCTCCGCTGTGTGCGCGCCGGCCGTGGCCAACATGATCAAGGCCATGCGCGGCGGCGCGGCCCGCCGCCTCCTGGTGGTCAGCGCGGCGCCGCTCCAGCGCGGCGGCAAGGGCGAGCGGCTCCTCTACCGGGCCACCCTCAAGCACGTCCTGCGCGCGGTGCTGCGGCGGGACTACGCCGATCTCGCCGCCATGGAGCACGCTGTGCGTGCCAGCGGGCTGGACTGGACGATCTTCCGGCCGCCCCGGCTCACCGACGGCCCGGCCACCGGCCGCTACCGGACCGCGGCCGACGCCAACGTCCCCGGCGGATACGCGATCTCCCGCGCCGACCTGGCCGCCGAGATGCTGCGCGCGGCCGACTCCCCCACCACGATGGGCCGTACGATCGGCATCGGCTACTGACGGACGTCCCGTGCGCCGGGGTGTCGGGCCGAGAGCGGATGGTCATGGGTCCAGGCGGCGGCTTCACCGTAGGAGGTCCCGGTCCCCGGCGGCCTGAGGGAGAACCACCGGCGCACCGGTGAACCCGTACCCGCGCATCGGCTGCGGGCGTGACCTCTCATCGGCGATCGGTTCTCCCGGCCGGCCGGCGGGGGACGATCCGCCGGGAGGACGCGCAGCGGTCCGTGAGGATGGGTGCTCACCGACCGGTGGCCACCCGCCACCGAGCCCGCCGCAGGCAGCCCGGCGACCCTCATCGGCGGTGGTGTTCTCGGGCTGTCTCCTGGCGGGGTCCGGCCCGGTGACCGGCCGACGTCGTGTCCTCCACGGGATCCGCCGGTCCCGCGCGCGGCCCGCGTGGGCATCCACCGCACTGGCGGGCTGTCGGGCTGGCGGGCGCGACGTCGTGAGAGCCCGGCCACCGGCCCCCGTCACCGTCTCGTCCGCCCGGTCGGCGAGCGGTCGGCGGCCCCATCGGAGTCGGCGGTGGTGTTCTCGGGCTGTCTCCTGGCGGGGTCCGGCCCGGTGACCGGCCGACCTCGTGTCCTCCACGGGATCAGTCGCCCCCGCTCGCGGCCCTCATGGGCATCCACCGCACTGGCGGGCTGGCGGGCGCGACGTCGTGAGAGCCTGGCCACCGGCCCCCGTCACCGTCTCGTCCGCCCGGTCGCACCGCAGGACCGCGGATCACCGGCGGAGTCGACACCCGCGAGGACATCCGCACTGCGGTCGGCACGCGGTCCGGTCCCCGGGCACCGCCCCGGCGGCCCGCACGCCGCACTGCCGCACTGCCGCGTTGCCGCGTTGCCGCACCGGAGAACGCGCTAGCACCGCGGGCGGCCGGAGGGGAAGCGCGACACTCCGACACGCCTGGAGCAAAGCCCGCGAGACGGTCATAAGGCTGGCAGCATGGGCGGGGTGAGCGCGCCCGCACAGCCTTCCCCGAAACGCGGCACCGCCGCGGACTCCGGCCGGTCCCGGCACAACGGCCGCGGACGGCCCCCCGAGCGGTCCGACGGCGGTGCCCGCGACCGCCGTTCCGGGGACGGCCGGCGCCCCGGGCGCGGCGGCCCACCGCCGGGGCCCCAGCCCGCGGCGGCCGGCGAGCAGCCGCGTCCGCTCTACACCGCCGGCGGTATCGCCGCCGCCTGGGCGGCGGGTGTCGGGCTGGTCGTGATCACCACTCTGACCGTCGTGGGGTGGGTGGCCGCACCGCACGGCACCTTCGGCGAGGACTTCCTCGGCGTGTTCCGCACCGCGGTCCAGGGCTGGCTGGTCGGCCACAACGTCGGGTTCGGCATCCCCGGCGGCCGGGTCACCATGCTCCCGCTGGGGCTGGTGGTGCTGCCCGGCCTGCTCCTGTACCGGGCCGGGCGCTGGCTGGCGCGCAGCTGTGAGCTGCCCCGGCTGCGCCACGTGTTCCGGGCCGCCCTGGCGATCGCCGGCCCCTACGCGGCCATCTGCGGCACCCTGGCGCTGATCGGCCAGACCGAGGTGATCCGGCCGAGCATGCCCCAGGCCCTGGTGGCCGGCTTCGTCCTGGCGTTCCTCGCGGGCGGGCTGGGCGCCCTGCTCCAGCTGCTCAAGGACAAGGGCATCCCGCGGCGGCGGCTGCTGAGCCTGATGCCCGAGCGTCCCCGTTCGCTGCTGGTGGGCACCGCAAGCGCCACGGGGCTGCTGCTGCTGGCCGGCGCCGTGCTGTTCTGCGCGTCGCTCATCGCCGGGTTCGAGGAGGCGGCGGCGACCACCCGCGAGCTGGAGCCGGGGGTCGTCGGAGGTGCGCTGCTGCTCGCCATGCAGCTGATCTACGTCCCCAACGCGGTCGTCTTCGGCGTCGCCTACGCGGTCGGTCCCGGCTTCGCGGTGGGCGCGGGCACCATGGTCGCCCCCACCGGCGTGGCGGTGGGGCCGCTGCCCCTGTTCCCGATGCTCGCCGCGCTGCCGGAGAACGGCCCGGCGCCGGCGCTGTCGATCATCGCCCTGGCCGCCCCTTTCCTCGCCGGCGGAGTGGCGGGGGTGCTGACCCAGCGCAGCGCGCCGACCGTGGTCAGCGAGGCGGCGCCGCTGTGGGGGTTCGTGTGCGGGGTGACCACCGGGCTGGTGTGCGCGGCCCTGTCGATCCTGGCCGGCGGGCCCCTGGGGGCCGAGCGCCTGGCGACGGTGGGGCCCTCGCCCTGGCAGGTCGGGCTGATCACGGCGCTGGAGGTGGGCGTCGCCGCCGCGATCACGGCCTGGCTGGCCCACTGGCGGTACTTCCGTGCGGCCGGAGCCGAAGGGGACGCGGACTCCGGTGCGGGCGACGCGGGCGAGGACGGCGAGTCGGGGGACCGGGCGGCCCCGGCCGCGGCGGCCCCGGCGGCCCGCCCGGCCCGGCCGGCCGCGGCGGCCCGTCCCCGGCCCCGGCGGGCCGCCGCGGTGCCGCCCGTCGCTCCCGCCCGGCCCGTGCGGCGACCCGTCGCGGATCCCGGGCCGGAACCGGTGCCGGACAACGGAGGGCCGGAGGAGGCGGCCCCGCGCCCCGCCCGCCGCGGCCTGCGGCTGCCGGCCGCGCTGCGGTGGGGTCCCCGGCGCGGGGCCGCGGAGGAGGACGACGCGGAGGCCGAAGAGCTGTACGGCATCACCTACGAGGCCGCCCCGGAGGCGCTCGACCCCGCGGCCGCGGGCGCCCCCGAGGAGCGCGACGGCCCCGCGGGGTGAGCCTCGGCGGCGAGCGGGCCGGAGGGCGGCGGGTGTGGCCGACATCACGGTCCGGGCAGGCGGGGTGCCGGCCCCCGGGTCAGCCCCCCGCGGTGAGTTCGGGGACCCGCTCGACGGGGACGCCGGCGCGCTCGGCGATGCCTTCGCGCAGCGCCTGGTCGCACGCCTGCTGGGAGCTCTCCGTGTGCGCGCGCGCCGTGCACGCGCGGTAGTCGCTGTACTCCTGCCAGAAGACCGTGTAGCCGATGATCGCGAAGACCGAGACGGCGACGCCCACCCACCCCAGGATCTGGCTCAGCAGCGCCCCGGGCGCCACGCCCTTGGCCTGCCGGGCGGCCTTGCGGGCCCGGCGCCCCTGGAAGATCCCCAGGACGGAGAGGACGACGCCGAAGGGGGGCAGCAGGAGCCCGGCGGCGGAGAAGAAGAGCCCCCACAGGCCGCCTCGTTCCACAGTGGGCTGCTGCCCGTCAGTGCGCGGCTCCGGCGGCTCGATGGTCACAAGTGCTCCTCGGGGAAAGTGCCTCACGGCGAAGCGGATCGAACGGCGACCCTGGCGGCGCCCTCGCGGGGCCGCGCACACGGGTCTCTTCGAGTAGACGCTACCTGGCGAGATAGGCTTGCCACGCGGACGGGCCGAGGTGTCCTCGCCCGGTCCCGTTCCCGGGGCCGTCGGCGGCCCGCCCACAGGCACACGCGGCCCGGATGCCGCGCGCACCCCCGCGCGCCCGTGGCCGCCGGGAACGCGCTGTTCCCGCTGGTTTTCCCATGAGGAGGAAGCACACTGTCGGCGCGAGTAGTCGTTCTCATCTCGGGCACGGGAAGCAACATGGCCGCCCTGCTCGACGCCGCGGCGGACCCCGGGTACGGCGCGGGCATCGTCGCCGTCGGGGCCGACCGTGCGAGCGCGAAGGGCATCGTCCGGGCGCAGCAGGCCGGGGTCCCCACCTTCACCACCCCCTTCTCCGATTACGCCGACCGCGCGCGGTGGAACACCGCTCTGGCCGAGCGGATCGCCGAGCACCGGCCCGATCTGGTCGTCTCGGCCGGGTTCATGCGGATCCTCGGTCCCGAGGTGCTGAGCCGGTACCCCGTGATCAACATCCACCCCGCCCTGCTCCCGGCCTTCCCCGGCGCGCACGCCGTCCGCGACGCGCTGGCCTACGGCGTCAAGGTCACGGGCGCCACGGTGCACTTCGTCGACGAGGGGGTCGACACCGGCCCGGTCATCGAACAGGTGACCGTCCGGGTGGAGCCCGGCGACGACGTGCACTCCCTGCACGAGCGCATCAAGGCGGTCGAGCGGAACATGCTGGTCGGCGTCGTGGGCCGGCTGGCCCGCGAGGGCTGGACCCTGGAGGACCGTCACGTGCGGCTGGGCTCGGCCGAGCCCGGGCCGACCCCATCAACCGGCAACGTTGCAGAGGAGAACCGGTGACCCAGCAGCCCATTCGGCGCGCGCTGATCAGCGTCTACGACAAGACCGGGCTGGAGGAGCTCGGATACGGCCTCGCGGAGGCCGGGGTGGAGATCGTGTCCACGGGCTCGACCGCGGCCCGCCTGGCGGCCGTCGACGTCCCCGTCACCCCCGTCGAGGACGTCACCGGCTTCCCGGAGTGCCTGGAGGGCCGGGTCAAGACCCTCCACCCGGCCGTGCACGCTGGCATCCTGGCCGACCGCACCAAGGACGACCACCGGGCGACCCTGGAGGAGCTCGGCATCGCGGCGTTCGACCTGGTCGTGGTGAACCTCTACCCCTTCTCCGCCACCGTCGCCTCGGGCGCCTCCCCCGAGGAGTGCATCGAGAAGATCGACATCGGCGGCCCCGCCATGGTGCGCTCCGCCGCCAAGAACCACGGCAGCGTCGCGGTCGTCGTGGACCCCGCCCGCTATGACGAGGTGATCGAGGCCGCCCGGAGCGGCGGCTTCCCGCTGGAGCAGCGCAAGCGCCTGGCGGCCCAGGCGTTCGCGCACACCGCCGCCTACGACGCGGCGGTGGCGGGCTGGTTCGCCTCGGCCTACGCCCCCGACGACACCGCGGCCGAGACCGGCTGGCCGGAGTTCCACGCCACGGCCTACCGCCGTGCCGCGACCCTGCGCTACGGCGAGAACCCGCACCAGCGGGCCGCCCTGTACCGCTCGGACGACCCGGCCGGGCCGGGCCTGGCGGGCGCGGAGCAGCTGCACGGCAAGGAGATGTCGTACAACAACTACGTCGACGCGGACTCCGCGCTGCGCGCGGCCTACGACTTCGCCGAGCCGTGCGTGGCCATCATCAAGCACGCCAACCCGTGCGGCATCGCGGTGGGCGGCGGCATCGCCGAGGCGCACGCCAAGGCGCACGCCTGCGACCCGGTGTCGGCGTTCGGCGGTGTCATCGCCGCCAACCGCCCGGTGAGCGCGGCGATGGCCGAGCAGGTCGCCGACGTGTTCACCGAGGTGCTGGTGGCGCCCGGGTTCGAGGCCGGCGCGGTCGACGTCCTCACCCGCAAGAAGAACATCCGGCTGCTGGTGGTCGCCCCGCCCGACCGCGGTGCGCGTCCCGAGGCGCGCGCGATCAGCGGGGGGACGCTGCTGCAGAGCGCCGACGCGGTCGACGCCCCCGGCGACGACCCCGCCAACTGGGAGCTGCGCGCGGGCGCCGCCGCCGATGACGCCACGCTGGCCGACCTGGAGTTCGCCTGGCGCGCGGTGCGCGCGGTGAAGTCCAACGCCATCCTGCTGGCCGCCGACCGGGCGACCGTCGGTGTGGGCATGGGCCAGGTGAACCGGGTCGACTCCGCGCGCCTTGCGGTCACCCGGGCCGGCGACCGGGTGCAGGGCTCGGTCGCGGCCAGCGACGCGTTCTTCCCGTTCGCCGACGGCCTGGAGGTCCTCACCGGGGCCGGGGTACGGGCCGTGGTGCAGCCGGGCGGATCGGTGCGCGACGAGGAGGTCGTCGCCGCCGCGGAGCGGGCGGGGGCCACGCTCTACTTCACCGGGACCCGGCACTTCTTCCACTGACGGTTCCCGACTCCCACACACCTCTCCCCGGCACGGAAGGGCGCAACATATGAGCGCGCAGATCCTGGACGGCAAGGCCACCGCGGCGGCGATCCGAGCGGAGCTGGCGGACCGCGTGGCGGCGCTGCGGGCCAAGGGCGTCGTGCCCGGCCTGGGCACGGTGCTCGTCGGCGACGACCCGGGCAGCCACTCCTATGTGAAGGGCAAGCACCGCGACTGCGCCGAGGTCGGCATCGCGAGCCTGCGCCGCGACCTCCCGGCCTCGGCGACCCAGGCCGATGTCGAGGCCGCGGTGGCGGAGCTCAATGCCGACCCGGCGTGCACGGGCTACATCGTGCAGCTCCCGCTGCCCCGGGGGCTGGACGAGAACCGGGTGCTGGGCCTCATCGACCCGGACAAGGACGCCGACGGCCTCCAGCCGCAGAACCTGGGCAAGCTGGTGCTGATGGAGGACGCCCCGCTGCCGTGCACGCCGCGCGGGATCGTGGAGCTCCTGACGCGCTACGGGGTCGCCCTGAAGGGCGCCGAGGTCGTGGTCGTGGGGCGGGGTGTGACCGTGGGCCGCCCGCTGGGGCTGCTGCTGACCCGCCGCAGCGAGAACGCGACGGTGACCCTGTGCCACACCGGTACGCGCGACCTCGCCGAGCACACCCGCCGGGCCGACATCGTGGTGGCCGGGGCCGGTGTCCCTGGGCTGATCACCAAGGACATGGTGCGGCCGGGGGCGGCGGTGCTGGACGTCGGTGTCACCCGGACCGAGGAGGGCCTGGTCGGGGATGTGGCGCTGGACGTGCGCGAGGTGGCCGGGCACGTGGCGCCGAACCCGGGGGGTGTGGGGCCGATGACCCGCGCGATGCTGCTGGTCAACGTGGTGGAGGCCGCGGAGCGCCTGGCCGGCTGAGAGCGGCGCCGGCACTACCGCGTGGCGCGCCGCCCGGATGCGGTGGGGTGGGCCCGTCCGGTGCGGCGCGGATGGCAAGGGGCCTCTACCGGGAGGAGGCCCCTTGGAGTCAGCTGGCTTTGCGTTCCCGGTCCAGCACGGGCATCGGGCGTACCAGGCCGAGGGCGACCACCTCATTGGCGAGCCGCGTGCGGCGGTTGGGGCCCTCGGGGATTCGGAATTTCTGGTAGAGGCGGAGCAGGTGCTGTTTCACAGCGGCCTCGGTCACGACCAGGTCTTCGGCGATCTCCCGGGCGGTGGCCGGGGAGACGAAGGCTTCGTCGGAGAGAGCGGGGCGGCAGAGCGACGTGAGGACGTCGAGCTCCCTCCGGGTGAGTTCGGGAGCGGCTCCCCTGCGCAGTTCCACGTCAGGGTTGAGCTCTTCCCGGGGCAGGCCGCCGATCTTGCAGCGCGCGCTCCCGAAGCTGACGACGTCGCCTTCTTCGAGGACGCGGCGTGCGATGGGACGGCCGTTGACCCTGGTGCCGTTGCGTGAGAGGCCGAGGTCGACCACGTAGACGTACGGCCCGCGGCGCACCAGCTCGGCGTGGAGCTGGGACACGCTGGGGTCGCTGAGGTGGATATCGGCTCCTTCTCCGCGTCCGACGGTGGTGACCTCTGTCTTGAGCTGCTGTACGTCCCCGCTTTCCTCGACCCGCATGTAGGGCCCGTCCACGGTTCCTCCCAGTGTGGGGCGCGGCCTGTGGGGGAGTGCACGGTGGGGCGCGGCAGTGCGCATTGCGGTGGAGACGGTTCGGTCGGGTATCGCTGGTTGAGTGGGATTCATGGGGGGCTGTCCTCGCTCACCGTGGCACTCGTCTCCTCACTGGTTACCCGGGCGCCGGACGTTCTACGCTCTTACTGCCGAGTTAGACAGGTATCTCAGCACGTTTACGGTATTTCCCGGGAATAGGGTCAGACGCGACATCACAGCGCCCGCGGCCGATACGGTGGGGCGTGAGGCGGGAGCAGAGCGGTCTCATTACAATGGGTTCCGCTGTGGCCAGTGACGATGGGTAGTCGGACCAAGCCGGCTCCGCCGTCGGTTTCACGCGCGCCGTGGTTTGGGTCGCGGCACCGCCGTTCGCGGCCGGTCCGCGCCAGGGCCCGTCCGGTCCGCGGGAGCCGTTTCCGGATTCGTGCGTGCGAGCGTGAGGTTTACGGTGGGCCAAAAAGCGGTGGAGGAAGCGGTAGCACCCGAGGCACACTCATCCGAGGAGGAGCCCGATCCGGCGACCGCGCCCGAGGACGGGCGGCCCGGCGACGGGCCGGCGCCCGCCCCTGGCGGCGAAACGCCCGGGTGGCTCTCCCAGGTCCCCTACTTCCTGGTGCTGGCGACCATGGCGGCGGGGATCGTCGTC
This sequence comes from Nocardiopsis mangrovi, assembly GCF_042653925.1. Classification (NCBI taxonomy): domain Bacteria; kingdom Bacillati; phylum Actinomycetota; class Actinomycetes; order Streptosporangiales; family Nocardiopsidaceae; genus Nocardiopsis; species Nocardiopsis mangrovi. The sequence goes on along the minus strand of NZ_JBHSFQ010000049.1, from coordinate 22,293 downwards.
GTGGCCGCCGCGTATTTCAAGCGCGGCCCGGCGCTGATCGCCGGCGCCCTGCTGCTTGCCGCGGCGTTCCGGTGGCTGCTGCCCCCCGAGAAGATCGGCATGCTGGCCGTGCGCAGCCGCTGGGTCGACATCGCCACCGTGACCGTGCTGGCGGTCGCGCTGATCGTGCTTGCGTGGGTAGCGCCGCAACTGTCCGCGTAGGCGTCTAATAAGCTTGATATCGAGATACCGCATATGTTCGATCGACGGAGCCGCTGATAGGCCGGTGGGGCCGCTGTGCAAGCGTGTGGACCCGGTGCCGGCGCGGTCCACGGCTTTGCGGCCGTCTCACGAGGCACGGCGTGGACCGCACGCCGGCGCCGCGCCGTGCGAGCCCCGGCGCGGCCCGTCGCGTCCGCGCCGGGCCTCCCGCCACACGACGGCCAACCGCAATGAAGGGACAGCCACGCAGCCATGGCCAAGATCAAGGTTGAGAACCCCGTAGTCGAGCTCGACGGCGATGAGATGACCCGCATCATCTGGTCGTTCATCAAGGAGCGGCTGATCCTGCCGTACCTCGACGTCGACCTGAAGTACTACGACCTCGGCATGGAGGAGCGCGACCGCACCGACGACCAGATCACGGTCGACGCCGCGAACGCGATCAAGGAGTTCGGGGTCGGCGTCAAGTGCGCGACCATCACGCCCGACGAGGCCCGGGTCGAGGAGTTCGGCCTGAAGAAGATGTGGCGGTCGCCCAACGGCACCATCCGCAACATCCTCGGCGGCGTCGTCTTCCGCGAGCCGATCATCTGTGAGAACGTCCCCCGGCTGGTCCCGGGCTGGACCAAGCCCATCATCATCGGCCGCCACGCCCACGGCGACCAGTACCGGGCCAGCGACTTCAAGGTGCCCGGCCCCGGCACGGTGACCATCACCTACACGCCCGAGGACGGCAGCGAGCCCGTGGAGATGGAGGTCGCCAACTTCCCGGAGGGCGGCGGCATCGCCATGGGCATGTACAACTACCGCAAGTCCATCGAGGACTTCGCGCGCGCCAGCCTGAACTACGGCCTCGACCGCGGGTACCCGGTGTACCTGTCGACCAAGAACACCATCCTCAAGGCCTACGACGGCATGTTCAAGGACGTGTTCGCCGAGATCTTCGAGACCGAGTTCCAGGAGAAGTTCGACGCCGCGGGCATCACCTACGAGCACCGGCTGATCGACGACATGGTCGCCGCCGCGCTCAAGTGGGAGGGCGGCTACGTCTGGGCGTGCAAGAACTACGACGGTGACGTGCAGTCCGACACCGTCGCGCAGGGCTTCGGGTCGCTGGGCCTGATGACCTCGGTGCTGCGCACCGCCGACGGCCGCACGGTCGAGGCCGAGGCCGCCCACGGCACGGTCACCCGGCACTTCCGCCAGCACCAGCAGGGCAAGCCCACCTCCACCAACCCGATCGCGTCCATCTTCGCCTGGACGCGCGGCCTGGAGCACCGCGGCAAGCTCGACAACACCCCCGCGGTGACCGGGTTCGCCACCGCCTTGGAGGACGTCGTCATCAAGACCGTCGAGGGCGGCCAGATGACCAAGGACCTCGCCCTTCTGGTGGGTGCCGAGCAGGAGTGGCTGACCACGGAGCAGTTCCTGGCCGCGCTGGACGAGAACCTTCAGAAGCGCCTCGCCTGATCCCTCGGGATCGCGCGTCCGCACGACCGGGCCGTCCCGCCGCACCGCGGCGGGGCGGCCCGCCGCATTGTGCGGGAGGCGTCCGCGCGGGCGGCGGGAACCGTGCGGACCGGATTCCCGGTTTTCGCCCGCGCGGGCGCGCCGGATGCGAGAATGAAGCACACCGACACGGACGGTGAACGTTCCGGGGTGGTGCGTCGAACACCACTGTCGTGCGATTCGCGTAGTTCGCGAACATTGCCCTATATTGGGACCATCGGCCCGTCGGCATGCCCGACGGACCGTGGTCGCGGCCTCGTCTCAGACGAGGCCATCCAGGCCGACGTGCCGGCCACGCGCCCGCTGGGGGGTAGGCGCGCGCGGTGCGGAACGTCAAGGGAAGGGCCCGTCGCTTCGGCGACGGGCCCTTTCTCTTTCTCTCTTGCGACGGGTTCGTCCGCCGGCCGCGGCCGCGGCCCCGTGGGGGTCGGCGCACCGCGGCCGCGCGGATCAGTCCTGCAGCGCCGACTCCGGGATCTCGCGGCCCTCCTGCATGGCCGTGAACATCTCGGCCGACAGCGTCTCGTCCCACAGCACCACCGACCCCACATTGGGCAGTGTGGGTGTGGAGCCCACGGGCACCGAGGTGGTGGCCGGGCTCTCGCGCATGGCCAGCGCCAGGCCGGCCAGGTCGCTGAGGTGGTCGTCCTCGTCGACCATGAACGTGTCGGTGCCCTCCATGACCAGCGGCACCGACCGGAACGGGTTCACCAGGGTCTCGGTGGCGGTCGACTGCGTGATCAGGGCGCTGAAGAACTCGCGCTGCCGCTGGATGCGGTCGAGGTCGGCGCGGATCGTGGCGCGCGTGCGCACGTAGCCCAGCGCGGTCTGCCCGTCCATCTGCTGGCAGCCCGCCTCGATGTCCAGGCCCGCCTTGGGGTCCTCCATGGGCTCCTCGGGGCACATCTCCACCCCGCCCACGGCGTCGACGATGTCCACGAACCCCGCGAAGCCGATCTCGACGTAGTGGTCGATGCGCACCCCGCTCGCGTCCTCGAACGACTGCACCAGGGTGTCGGGGCCGCCGCCCAGCTCCTCGGAGAACGCCGCGTTGATCTTGTTCTCGCCGATCCCGGGGATGGGGACGTAGGAGTCGCGCGGCACGCTGATGATGGTGGGCCGGCCCTCGCCCTCGGGCACGTACAGCACCATGATCGTGTCGGTGCGCTTGCCCTCGGCCTGGCCGGTGCGCAGGTTCTGGAGGTCGTCGTCGCTGAGCCCGTCCCGGCTGTCGGAGCCCACGATCATGTAGGTCGTGCCGGGCTGGTCCTCGGGGCGCGCGTCATCGGCGGCGGGCATCGCGTCGAGCCGTTCGAGCCGGGAGTCGGCCCAGAAGTAGAACGCCGCCGGCACCACGAGGATCACGATGAGCAGGGTGACCAGGATCGTGCGCCGGCGGCGCCGGCGCTGCTCGCGCTGGCGGCGGGCGCGTCCGGAGCCTTCGTACTCGCGCCCGCGCGGCGGCCTGGGGGTTCCGCCGTCGGCCGGTGCCCGGCGCCGTTCCTGCCGCGGCCCGCCCGCCGAGCGCTGCCCGGACTCCCGGGGCCGGTACATGCGCTCGATCTCGTCGGGACCACCGCCGGCGCCCCTGCGGAACACGGCGGTCCGGTCGGCGTCGTCGGCGGAGTCCCCCCGCCCTCGGTCTCGCCTGCTCGGCCCGTCAGCCATTTCTACGGTCGCCCATCTGTCGGTCCCCCATGTCGCGTGACACTTTCGTCCGATAAGACTCGGCACATGGTAGTTCGGTTCAACAGTGTGTTGACCAGGCCGGAGAAAGCAGGGGGAGGGGTCACCCGCAGTTGGTGCCGGCCTTGCCCGCCTGCTGGCCGCCGGTGATGCCGCTCCAGGTGACGCACTGCCCGGCGGCCTCCAGGTAGACCGGCCCCGCGTACTCGGTGAAGTCGCCGGTGTCCAGGACGGCGGAGTCGGGGTCGTCGGAGCGCGCCAGCTGGACGTCCATCGGCAGCCGCTCACCCGCGGAGCTGCGGACGTTGACGGCGCAGTTGCGGCCGTTGGCGGCGTTGTAGGTGAGGAAGACCGTGCCGGCGCCGCCGGGCAGGTCGGCCGAGTTGACGACCCCGTACCCGGAGCCGCAGACGTCGTTGTAGGAGGCGGCGGACGCCGGGGCCGCCAGGACGGCGGCCGTGGAGAGGGCCGCGGCCAGGGCCGCGCTCGCGGCGGCCGTCTTCATCGGGAATCGCACGTGAGGACCGGGTTTCGTCAGTGCCGGAAGGGGCCGGACAGCGGAGGAGAGGGCCACGGCGCCGGGCAGGCTCGGGGCGGACCTGGCCGGGACGGCGGGCCCCCGATTCTAGGCCATGCCCGCACCGCCGCCCCGCCCGGATCCGACCGCCACTGATCAGGCCACCGGCCAGGCAGCAGGATCACGTATCGAGCAACGGATTCTCGATGAGAAGGCTGCCGAACCTTCGGCCGTGCTGGAGGTCTTCGGAGAGCAGCCTCGCGGCTCCCGCCCTGAGTGCCGCCTCGACGATCAAGGCGTCCCAGAAGGCCAGCGTGTGCTGCTCCGCGAGTGCGCCCGCTGCGACGATCAGTGCCGGGTCGGTCGGTACGGTGCACCAATCGGTGTACGCGGCGACGAGGCCGCGGGCCTTGCTCCCGGGCAGTGGTGGTTTGAGCTTCTTGGTGGCTACGGCGTAGAACTCCTGAAGCACCTGGGTGCTGAGGACACCGTTCTCGGTGCGCCACAGCTGGGTCAGAACGTCCCTGGCGCGTCCGGCGCGCGGATCGTCTTCGCTGACGCCGTGGGCGTAGAGCAGGATGTTGGTGTCGATGAAGATCGGCTCGGAGAGTGCGTCGGTCACCGGTCGTACAGCTCCCCACGGGTCCAGTGAGGAGCCTGGCGCCCCGACCCGGCTGCCTCGTTCATGGACTCCAGTGCTGCGCGCATTGCCTGGTTGCGTCGGCTCCGGGCCGCGATCCGGTCCCTCAGATCCCGCGCCACCATGGCGCTGACGGAGGTGCCTTCCTCGGCTGCCAGGACCTTCGCCTCGCGGACGAGTTCCTCGTCGAGTTGGATGGTCAGGTTTCTGGTCGACATGACCACAGTCTAGCGTGTGCTCCACAGGATTTCACGTGGAATGGTCAGGATGGCGCGACGGCGCCAGGGCCGTTGCGGGCCTGTGAGGGGGTGTTCGACGAAGCCCGTGGCCGGAGGGTGCTCCAGTCACGGGCCGAGGGTGAACGACGAGATCAGGTCTGGAAGCCGGGGTGGCCGTACATGGGGTACTCCCAGAGGTAGTTCCGGAGTTCGGGTTCGGTCATCCGGGCGAGGGTTTCGCGGACGTGGGCGTCCCATTTCTCGCGGATGGCGACGGGCTCGTTCGGAGGGAGCTTGGCAACGCGGGTCTCGTTGCCGCTTTCGGCCGCGAAGATCCGGAAGCCCAGGAGGTCGGGGCTGTCCAGCTCTCGGATCCCGACTCCGTGGTCCAGGGCCCAGCGGCGCAGTTCCGGCATGGTGACCTGCCGGATGTCGGAGATCATGCGACGGCCTCCAGCCGCTGGGCCCGTGCAGCCGCCAGTGCCGTGCGCGTGCGTCGTGCCAGTCACGCGGCGCGTGCAAGACGCGCGCTGTATTCGTCTTGTTCCCATTTCACCCGGTACGGCCGTACGCGGTTGCGTCGTTTGGGTACGCTGTTCATCGCCATCGTTGCTTCTCCCAGGGGTAGACGGTGGCCGTGCCCCGGGTCGTGTGGAGCGACGCCGGGGCGGCCTGCGTTCAAGGGTGTGATCAGCGAAACCGCGATCACATGTCCATAGTGCTCTGGCGCAGGTGCCGTCATAAGTCCTTGGCGGACGATGAGTGGTAGTGGGCAGTCCCGTGGATTTATGAAGGATTTCTCTGAAAAGCATGGCGGGACGTGGTGCACTAGTGAGATGGCAGACACGAAAGGATCCACGGCGGCGCGGAGATTCGGACGCGAGCTGTCACGGCTCCGCAAAGGTCGCGAACTCACTCAGGACGCGCTTGCGCGCCTCATAGGGGACGTCAGCGCGTCCCATCTGTCGAACCTCGAACGCGGCTACCGGGAACCGACACCCGGTCTCGTCGCCCGCCTGGACGCGGCCATGCGGTTGGGAGACCATTTCGCCCGAACGTGGGACGACGTGAGCGGCAGTGGGCGTCAGGCATGGTTGGAAGAGGTCTCGGTGCTGCTACGCCAGGCTGCTGCGCTGTACGACTACCAGGGGTTCGTCTTCCCGGGATACCTACAGACGGATGCCTATGCCCGGACGATCATCCGCGCCGGTGCGCCATGGCTCTCCGCCGAGCAGGTCGAGGACAAGGTGAACGAGCGACGTGCCGACGCGGACGCGATCCTGGCCACGGAGAGCCCATCCCTGTGGGCAGTCGTCGACGGGACGGTGCTGGACCGCCGCTACGGCTCTGCGAAGATCATGCTGGAGCAGTTGACCCATGTGGCCGATCTCGTGGAGCGCGATCGGCTACACCTGCAAGTCCTCCCCCCTGCCTCGGCGCGGCATCCCGGTGTGTCCGGTTCGTTCATCGTCATCGGGGGCAATCCGGACGCGGTGTACGCGGAGAGCATCCATGAGGGGCAGATCGTCACATCGGCCGAAGGTGTGGCTCGATACCGGATGCTGTACGGGGCGCTACAGGCCGCGGCGCTGGACCACGACACCACGGCGACCATGCTCCGGGACGAAATGAGAAAGTTGGAGCATGAGTGACATGAAGGCTTGGCACAAGTCCAGCTACAGCGGCGCGACGAATCAGTGCGTCGAGGTGGCGGAAGGGCGAACCACCCTCGTCCGCGACACGCAGCACAGAGACGGCGTGACGCTCACCATCCCCGCGTCCGAGTGGCACGCATTCCTCGCCGACCTCGCCAGCCTGTAGGGACGCTCAGCGGACCGCGCGCACCCGCACCAGGCACGCCTGCTCCGGGTGGAGGGCGGGGAACCGCAGGCCGACCGTTGTGAGTACCCGGCCGGGGACGCGCAGCGTCCCCGCCGCGGCCCACGGGGCGGCGGGGTGCGGGGGCGGCGGCCCGGCGGGGTCGAGGAGGGCGACCTCGTAGTCGCACGCGGGGTCGAGCCCCGGGAGCGGGACCGGATCGGGCACGGCCGGCTCGGCGGAGGCGAGGCGGGCCAGGCAGAACACCGCCTCGGAGCGGTCGGCGGCCACCGTGCCGCGCAGGACGTCCGAGGTGCCGGGGAGGTCGGCGTGCACGGCGTCGCCGCTGTGCAGCAGGGGCCGCAGCTCCTTGTAGAGGGCGATCGCGCCCGCGAGCCGCTCCAGTTCGCGCCGCGGGGCGCGGGTGATGTCCCACTCGATGCCGAAGTGGCCGAACAGCGCCGTGGCGACGCGGAAGGACAGGTCGTGGGTGCGTCCGGTGGTGTGCGAGCGCGCGGAGCCGACGTGGGCGCCCACGAGTTCCGGCGGCAGGAACAGCCCGGTCCACAGCTGGACGGTCTGCCGTTCGAGGGGGTCGATGCAATCGCTGGCCCAGACGCGGTCGGTGCGCTCCAGGATCTCCAGGTCCACCCGGCCGCCCCCGGAGGAGCAGCTTTCGATCTCGACCCGCGGGTGGCGCGCCCGCAGCTCGTCCAGCAGCCGGTAGACCGCCCTGGTCTGGGTGTGGACGCCGGCGCGGCCCTGGTGGCCGGCCTCGACGAGGTCCCGGTTGTGGTCCCACTTGAGGTAGCCGATGGCGTACTCGCTCAGCAGGGCGTCGAGCCGGCCCAGGATGTGGGCGTAGGCGCCGGGATGGGCGAGGTCGAGCACCTGCTGGTGGCGCCAGGCGACGGGCAGCGCGCCGTCGGGGCGGCGCAGCGCCCAGCCGGGGTGCGCGCGGTAGAGGTCGGAGTCGGGGCTGACCATCTCGGGCTCGACCCACAGGCCGAACTCCATGCCCAGGTCGCGCACGCCGTCGACGAGGGGGTGCAGGCCGTCGGGCCATACGCCGCGGTCGACGTGCCAGTCGCCGAGCCCGGCGGTGTCGTCGCGCCGGTTGCGGAACCAGCCGTCGTCCAGGACGAAGCGCTCCACCCCGATCCCGGCGGCGGTGCGGGCGAGGCTTAGCAGGCGGCCGGGGTCGTGGTCGAAGTAGACCGCCTCCCAGGTGTTGAGGACGACCGGGCGCGGCCGGTCGGGGCCGGGGTGGCCGGGGCGGGCGCGCAGCCGGCGGTGGAAGGCGGCGGCGATGCCGTCGAGGCCGCGCGCGCTGTAGGCGGCGTGGATCCAGGGGGTGGTGTAGGAGCCGCCAGGGGCGAGGATCATCTCGCCGGGCAGGAGGAGTTCGCCGCCGCCCAGCGCGGAGCCGCCCTCCGGCCGGCGCTCGGCGTAGGTGACGTGGTCGCCGCTCCAGGCGACGTGCACGCCCCACACCTCGCCGCTGCGGAAGCCGAACCCGGGGGTCCCCGCCAGCAGGCCGATGGTGGCGTCGTGGCCGGTGCGCCCGCGGCGGCTCTCCCGCACCCACGCGCCGGCGGGGAAGGGGTGGCGCTGCGGGTGGCGCTCCCGGGACCAGCGGCCGGTGAAGTCGAGGATCTCGGCGGCGCGCCGGGGGACGGGCAGGGCGGCTTCCAGGCCGTCGAGGACGTAGGGGGCGTCGCCGTCGTTGCGGAGGGTGTGGCGCAGCCGGAGCAGGCCGGAGGGGTCCAGGTGCAGTTCGCCGGTCAGGGTGAGCGCGGCGGAGGCGTCGGTGGCGCGGTAGGCGGCCGAGGCGGTGTCGTGGGTGAGGGGGCCGTCGAGGGTGAACGACGCCGCCCAGTCGGCGCCGGAGCGGTGCCCGCGCAGCCCGGGGCGCCCGCTGTAGCCGGTGCCGGGGTCGGGCACCAGCCCCGGCGGGGCGGCGACGTCGGGGGCGTTGCCGACCTGCGGCGGGGCGATGGCGCGCAGCAGCGCGGCACCGCCGGCGCCGTCCAGGTCGCCCAGAGGCGCGCCCCAGTGCACGACGGAGGGCAGGCCGGGCCCGCGTACGTCGAGGACGACGCCGGCCTCATCGGTTCGCAGGTGCAGGATTCCGGAGGGGTGCATGGGGGCCGGCTTTCTCGGCGGGCGGTCACAGGATGCGGGGGTCACCGGATGCGGCGGGCCCCGGGGGCGGCGGTGGCCGCGCGGATGTGGGGGGCCCGCCAGCCGCGGGCGGCGAACGCCTCGGTGACGGTGGCGCGGACCCGGTCGACGCGTTCCTCGGGGACCAGGGCGATGGCGCTGCCGCCGAAGCCGCCGCCGGTCATGCGCGCGCCGCGCGCGCCCGCGCGCACCGCGGCCTCCACCGCGGTGTCGAGTTCGGGGCAGGAGACCTCGAACTGGTCGCGCAGCGACAGGTGAGAGGCGGTGAACACCGGCCCCAGTTGCGCGGTCGCGCCCGCGCGCAGCAGGCCGACGGCGGCGTTGACCCGGTGGATCTCGGTGACCACGTGCTGGACGCGCTTGACCAGCACGGGGTCGCGCAGTTCGCGCAGCGCGGCGGCGAGGTCGTCGACGTCGCGCAGGGCCGCGACGCCCAGCCGTTCGGCGGCGCGCTCGCAGTCGGCGCGGCGGGCCGCGTAGCCGCTCTCGGGGTCGGCCAGCCGGTGCTGCACGCGGGTGTCGATGACCAGCAGGCGCAGGCCGGCCTCCGCCAGCGGCAAGGGGACGTTGCGGGCGCCCTCGGTGCGGCAGTCGAGGAACAGCGCGTGGTCCTCTTTGCAGCGCAGCGACGCGCTCTGGTCGAGGATGCCGGTGGGCGCGCCGACGAAGGCGTTCTCGGCGCGGTGGGCGACGCGGACCATGGCCGGGAGGTCGCCGGCCAGCCCGGTCAGGCCGAACGCGTCGACCAGTGCCACCAGGGTGGCGGATTCCAGGGCGGCCGACGACGACAGGGCCGCCCCCACCGGCAGGTCGGAGTCGAGCAGGATGCGCGCGCCGGTGCCGGCGGGGAGGTGGCCGGCGTCGCGCGCGGCCCAGAACACGCCCGCGACGTAGCCCGCCCAGCCGGTGACGGCGGGGCGCGCGGGGTCGAGGTCGGCGGTGCGGAAGACGACGGGCGCGCCGGGGCGCTGTGCGCTGCGGACCTCGACGGTGGCGTCGTCAGCGGGGGACAGCGCCAGCGACACCCCCCAGGGCAGCGCCATGGGAAGCACCAGGCCGTCGTTGTAGTCGGTGTGCTCGCCGATGAGGTTGACGCGCCCCGGCGCCCGCCACACGCCGAGGGGGGCCGCGCCGTAGGCGTCGGCGAACGCCGCGGCGAGCTCCCCCGGGTCGACGGTGTCCTTCACCGGCCACTCCTCGGGGGCGGCGGCCTTCGGCGCCGGGGGGCCGGAGGGGCGCCGGAACGGCGCGAGCAGGCGGCGGATCCGGCTCATCTGATGACTCCTTGGTGGGGTGCCCCGGCCCGGCCGGGGAGGAAAGCGCGTCCGTGGCCATGGTGGCCTGCCGGCGCCGCGTGCCGGAAACGGGACGGGGGTCAGGCGGCCGGCCCGCCGACGGCGGCGGAGGCGGTGTGGAACGCCCACGCGTCGGCGATGATGCCGTGCAGGCCGGGGCGGCGCGGGATCCAGCCGAGCCGGGACCGGGCGAGGTCGCTCGCAGCCACGAGGACGGCGGGGTCGCCGGGGCGGCGGGCGCCGTCGACCTGGGGGATGGGGTGCCCGGTGACCTCGCGGCAGGTGTCGATGACCTCGCGCACCGAGAACCCGGCGCCGTTGCCCAGGTTGAACACCTGGTGCTCGCCGGGCGTGCAGTGCTCCAGGGCGAGCAGGTGGGCGTCGGCGAGGTCGGCGACGTGGATGTAGTCGCGCACGCAGGTGCCGTCGGCGGTGGGGTAGTCGGTGCCGTTGACGGCGACGTGGCCGCGCTCGCCCGATGCCACCTGGAGGACGATGGGGATCAGGTGGGTCTCGGTGGTGTGGCGTTCGCCGCGTCCCGCGTAGGCCCCGGCGACGTTGAAGTAGCGCAGGCTCACGGCGCCCAGGCCGTGCATGCGCGCGTGCTCGGCCAGCGCGGTGTCGATCGCGGCCTTGGAGGCGCCGTAGGGGGTGGCGGGGCGGACGGGGGCGTCCTCGCGGATGGGCGCGGAGTCGGGTTCGCCGTAGACGGCCGCGGTCGAGGAGAACACGATGCGGCCCACCCCGGCGGCGCGCATCGCTTCGAGGAGGGCGAGGGAGGCCCCGGTGTTGCCGGACCAGTACAGCTCGGGGCGGGCGACGGATTCGGCGACGAGGGACTTCGCGGCGAAGTGCAGGACGGCGTCGATGCCGCCGGCCAGCACGGCGGCGGCGTGCTCGCGGACGCCGCCCTCGACGAACGCACAGCCGCCGGGGACCGCGGTGCGGTGCCCGGTGGACAGGTCGTCGAGCACGACGACGTCGTGCCCGGCCTCGACCAGCCGGGCCGCCACGACCGAGCCGATGTAGCCGGCGCCGCCGGTGACCAGGATCCTCATGCTCCGTCCCTTCCGTCGGCCCCCGGGGCGCCCGCGGTGGCGGGCCGGTAGGCCGCGCGCAGCCGGCGGGCGGCGTCCTCGGGCGCGATGTCGTTGATCCACGCGGCCATCCCGGACTCCGAGCCGGCCAGGTACTTCAGCTTGCCGGGGGCGCGCCTGAGTGTGAACAGCTCCAGGTGCGCGGCGAAGGCGGGGTCGGGCGCGCCCGCGGTGTCGACCGGCGCCTGGTGCCAGGCGGCGATGTAGGGCGCGGGGGTGTCGAACAGGGCGTCGAAGGCGCGCAGGAGCCCGAGGAGGACGCCGGCGAGGTCGGCGCGCTGGTCGTCGTCGAGGCCGGGCAGCCAGGGCACGCGGCGCAGGGGGAACAGCCGCACCCCGTAGGGCCAGCGCGCGGCGGCGGGCACGTAGGCGATCCAGTGGTCGGACTCGGCCACGACGCGCACCCTGGCGGCGCGCTCGGCGGCGACGACGTCGTCGAAGAGGTCGGTCCCGGTGCGGGCGCGGTGGGCGCGGGCGGAGCCGAGCATGCGCGCGATGCGCGGGGGCACGAACGGGTAGCCGTAGATCTGGCCGTGGGGGTGGTGCAGGGTGACGCCGATCTCCTCGCCGCGGTTCTCGAAGGGGTAGACGTGGGCGACGCCGGGCAGGGCGGCGAGCGCGGCGGTGCGGTCGGCGAGCGCCTCGATCACGGTGCGGGCCCGGCGGGGGGTGAGGCCGGCGAAGGACGCGCCGTGGTCGGCGGTGAAGCAGACGACGTCGCACCGCCCGGCGCCGGGGCGTCGGGTGAGCGCGGGGTCGGCGGGCCCGGCGGGCGGTTCCCCGGGGGCGAGGGAGGGGAACCGGTTCTCGAAGACCACGACGTCGTAGTCGGCGGCCGGGATCTCGGTGTGGCGCTCGCCGGTGCTGGGATCGAGCGGGCACTGGTCGGTGGGCGGCAGGTGGGTGCGGTTCTGCCGGTGTGCCGCCAGGGCCACCCACTCGTCGAGGAGCGGGTCGTGGCGCAGTTCCGCGGTGGGGGAGAAGGGGGCGAGTGGGCGGCGATCGGGGGTATCGGCCCTGTCGGTGCCGGGGGATTCGTCGTAGTAGATGATCTCCCGACCGTCGGCCAGCCGGCCGGTCGATCGCCATATCTGTCGACTTCGCACAAATTCAGTCTAGAGCACCGTGATTCCCGGGTGAAGACGGTCGAAGTTGATCGGAATTGATCGCTCTGCCGGGTTGGATCGCGTCGGAGGCCATCGGTCAGCGGCCGGGGCGGCTCGGGCGCACGTGCACGCCCGGGGGCGGCCGGCCGGGTCCCCCGCATCCCTCGCGCACCGGGGCCCTCCCGGCCGCCGTGCGGGCTCGGGGCGGGGTGGCGGTTCCGGCGCCCGGGCCGTGCGGAGGGCATCCGGGCGGTGCCGGTGAATGCTGCTTCGAAGCTTTGCGGTGGACCGTCCTCCGGGGGTACAGGGGGTGCGCGGCGGGCCGCCGCGGGGGCGGGAGCGCGTCTGCCGAAGCGGTGGCCGCGGACCCGCCGCGGGCCGTGTTCCGCGTAGCGCACCCACAGCGGTCCGGTCCTGTCCGCAGGGACATCGTTCCTTCCGGAACCCGCCGCCCGGGCGCCCGGACCTTCCGGCCGGCGGGGTGCATCGGGGTCGGGACGGCACAAAGGCGGCGGTCCCGGGCGCGTCCCCTTCTGTGATCGCGGGGTGGGGATTACGGTCGGTCCACACCGGGCAGGTCCGCTGCGGCCGAAAGCGCTCCGGTGCGCGACGGGACCGCCGGGACGCGCAGACGCGACGACGCAGGAAGGGGGCCGCGGTGCCGATGGCCTCATTCGGCGGCGCCAAGGACCGCGCGCGCCACTACGGCCGCATGGCGATGGAGCGCTACTGGGCGGCGCGGCGCCGCCGGCCCGGGTTCGACCACCTCGTGCGCGCCTACGAGCGCTACGCCGACCAGCGCGGCACCCAGCTCGCCGCGGCCGTCACCTACTACGCCTTCCTCTCCTTCTTCCCGCTCGTCGTCCTGGCCTTCGCTGCCGTGGGCTACCTCGCGGCGTTCGAGGAACCCGCGCGCGCCTACCTGCAACAGGCCCTCACCGACCTGCTCCCGGGGATCGCCGCCGAGCTGCGGGTGGACCAGATCGCCCGCGCGCGCGCCGGAGCCGGGATCGTCGGCGTCGTCGGCCTGGCCTACACGGGCCTGTCCGCGATCGCCGCCGTGCGCGAGGCGCTGCACCAGATCTGGCTGAAGCACTCCTCCGACGGGCCCAACCCCGTCCTGGCCAAGGCGCAGGACATCGTGTTCATGCTGGTCCTGGGCTTCGCGATGCTGACCTCGGTCGCGCTCACCGGAGTGGCGCAGGCGGCGACCCGCTGGTCGCTGTCGTGGATCCACCTGGAGGGCTCTCTCGCGGCGGTCGCCGCCACCCGCCTGCTCGGCCTGGTGATCGCGATCGGGGTGAGCCTGCTCGTCTTCCTGCTGCTGTTCGGGCGGTTGTCGGGCACCCGCCGGCCCTGGCGGCTGCTGTGGCGCGGAGCGCTGCTGGCCGCGGTCTGCTTCGAGGTCCTCAAGGCGGCCGGTGCGCTGCTCATCAGCGGCATCCTCGACGACCCCGTGTACGCGTCGTTCGCGGTCCTGGTGGGGCTGCTCTTCTGGATCAACATCGTCATGCGGGTGGTGCTGCTCTGCGCCGCCTGGACGGCGACCTGGCTGGCCGTGCCGCCGCCCTACCAGGGGCCGGTGCCGGTCCCGATGACCGTGGCGCGCCGCTCCGCCGAAGCGGTCCACCCGGTGGCCCGGTCCGCCGCCGTGCCGCGGGAGCCCGAGGGGGCCGGCGCGGCGCTGCGGCGCATCCGGTCGGCGGCCCGGCGGGCCGCGCTGCCCTCGGTCGTCGCCGGAGTGGTCGGATTCGCGGTGTGGGCGCGCCGCCGTTCGGTCCGGCACGGCCGCTCCGCGCGGTGAGTGCGTCCGGTCGCGAGCCGATATGGTGTCCGATACCGGACGCACGCACCGCCAAACATCACGTATTCGTCACTTCCCGGTAAGCCACTCGGATGTTGTGTACCGTGATACGTGATCACGGGGGGTGGCGTGTACCCGGCATCCGGACGGGCCGACCGCCCGCCGACGCGTGCCGGTGCCCGCGCGGCCGCACCGACCTGCGCGGGTCAGGGGCCGGGGGCGGCCCGGCGACCGCCTTCCAACGGGGCTCATAGCGCGTCTGACATCCTCAGCCGGCGATAGGCCGCCGCGCGTTTCCCAAGGGGCCGCATCGGCGACGCCGGCCGGGAGCCCGACGGACATCCGCGATCGATCACACCGGGGAGTGGAATCGGCCATGGCGCACACGGACACGCGGGGCAGCGCCTCGCCTATCGTGCGTCATGTGCCGGTGGGCGAACCGGTCCGACGACTGTGCGGAGGTTGATCGTGGCCATCCAATTCAACGCATCCGAACGCGCCACCCTCGGAGTGGAGTGGGAACTCCAGCTCGTCGACCTGCACACCCGCCACCTGCGCCAAGAGGCGCAGCAGGTCCTGGGCGAGCTGCCCGACCTCAGCGAGACCCCCGCCCACCCGCCGCTGCGCCACGAGCTCATGCAGTGCACGGTCGAGGTGGTCACGGGCATCTGCGAGACCGTCGACGAGGCGAAGTCCGACCTCGCGCGCACCATCGGCCGGCTCGACGAGGTCCTCGAACCGCGCGGCGCCGCTCTGCTGTGCGCGGGCACCCACCCGCTCGACGACTGGCGCGACCAGACCCTGTCGCCGGTGCAGCGCTACGGCGAGCTCATCGACCAGATGCAGTGGCTGGCGCGGCGCATCCTCACGTTCGGCGTCCACGTGCACGTGGGGGTGCGCTCGCAGGAGAAGGCGATCCCCATCCTGAACGCGCTCGCCAAGTACCTCCCGCACTTCCTCGCGCTGACGGCGTCCAGCCCGTTCTGGAGCGGCCACGACACCGGCCTGGCATCGAGCAGATCCATCGTGTTCGGCGCCCTGCCCACGGCCGGCCCGCCGCCGCACCTGCCGCACTGGGGCGCGTTCGAGGACTACATGGCGACCCTGCTGCGCGCCGGCACCATCTCCAGCATCAAGGAGGTGTGGTGGGACGTCCGGCCGCACCCCGACTTCGGGACCATCGAGATCCGGATGTTCGACGGCATCCCCACCCTCCGCGAGGTCGGGATGGCGGCGGCGCTCTCGCAGTCCCTGGTGAGCCTGTTCGACCAGCAGCTGGACCGCGGCTACGGCCTGCCCGCCCCGCCGTCCTGGGTGGTCGCCGACAACAAGTGGCGGGCCACCCGCTACGGCCTCGACGCCCGCGTCATCACCGACGAGCACGGCACCACCGTGCCGCTGCGCGACGACCTCTTCGAGCTGATCCGCGAACTCGAACCCGTGGCCGCGCGCCTGGGCTGCGCCGACGACCTCGACGTGGCCTCGGAGATCCTCGACAAGGGGGCCTCCTACGAGCGCCAGCGGGCCGTGATCGAACAGGGCGGGACGCTCAACGACGTCGTGGACGCGCTCGCGGCCGAATTCCGCGCCGGGGGGATCGGCCCGACCACGGGCACGGGGACCCCCGCGGCGCGCACAGCACCCGACGACGCCGGCGGCAACGACGGCCGGCACCATCCGCCGAGGAACAGGGGACCATCGCATGCAGGGGCGTGACCTGCGAGAGCAGCTGACCGCTTTTCTGGCTCGCCGTGAGCGCGAGTTCATCGAATTCCGGCGCGATCTCCACATGCACCCCGAGCTGGCGTTCGCCGAGCATCGGACCACCCAGAGACTGGCCGAGCGGTTGCGCGCCGCCGGCCTCGCGCCGCGGACCCTCCCGCAGGGCACCGGCCTGATCTGCGACATCGGATCGGGCGACGGCCCCATGGTCGCGCTGCGCGGCGACATCGACGCGCTTCCGCTCACCGACGAAAAGGACGTCCCCTACCGCTCCACCGTCCCGGGCGCCGCGCACGCCTGCGGCCACGACGTGCACACCACGGTCCTGCTGGCCACCGGGTTGTTCCTGGCCCAGCAGGCGCACGCCGGCGCGCTGCCCGGGCGGGTGCGGCTCATCTTCCAGCCCGCCGAGGAGCTGCCCGGCGGCGCCCGCGAGGTGATCGACGCCGGCGGCATCGAGGGCGTCGACCGGATCTTCGCGCTCCACTGCGACCCCCGCCTGCTGTGCGGGCAGGTGGGGCTGCGCACCGGCCCCATCACGGCCGCCTGCGATCAGCTGCTGGTGCGGCTGTCGGGCGCGGGCGGGCACACGGCCCGGCCGCACCTGACCACCGACCTGGTCTACGCGCTCGGCAAGATCGTCACCGAGCTGCCGGCGGCCCTGTCGCGGCGCGTCGACCCCCGGGCGAGCTTCAGCCTCGTGTGGGGCAGGGTCAGCGCCGGGTCGGCGCCCAACGCCATCCCCGACGACGGCGTGGCCGAGGGCACGGTGCGCTGCCTCGACGACGACGCCTGGCACGCCGCCCCCGACATCATCAAGGAGCTCATCGACTCCGTGGCCTCGGCGTACGGCGCGGCCGCCGAGCTGGACTACCGGCGCGGGGTGCCGCCCACGGTGAACGAGGCGGGCAGCGTGCAGATGCTGCGCGACGCCTGCGCCCAGACGCTGGGCCAGGAGGCCATCGCCACCACGCCGCAGAGCCTCGGCGGCGAGGACTTCGCCTGGTACCTGGAGCACGTCCCCGGGGCGCTGGCCCGGCTGGGCACGCATTCGCCCACGTCCGACGAGCCCATGCTCGACCTGCACCGCGGGACCTTCGACATCGACGAGCGCGCGATCGGCGTCGGCGTGCAGGTCATGGCCGCCGCCGCGCTCACCTCCCTGTGGGAGGGCGCACGGCCGGCCGGCGACCAGATGGAGGACGCCGCGCTGGCCTGACCTGGGGTACGGGCGACCGCGGGGGGCCGCTGGTGGCATGCTGATCGCATGAGCCACGACCTGACCCTCGACCGTATCCGGCAGGCGCCCAAGGTGCTGCTGCACGACCACCTCGACGGCGGGCTGCGGCCGGCGACGGTCGTCGAACTGGCCGACGCCGCCGGATACTCCCAGCTGCCCACCGAGGACCCCGCCGAGCTGGGCGCGTGGTTCCGCGAGGCGTCGCACTCCGGTGCGCTGGAACGCTACCTGGAGACCTTCCGGCACACCGTGGGGGTCATGCAGACCCGCGACGCCCTGGTCCGCGTGGCGGCCGAGTGCGCCGAGGACCTCGCGGCCGACGGCGTGGTCTACGCCGAGGTCCGCTACGCCCCCGAACAGCACTTGGAGGCGGGGCTCACCCTGGACCAGGTGATCGAGGCGGTGCAGGAGGGCTTCGAGCTGGGCCGGCGGCGGGCGGCCGAGCAGGGGCGCACCATCACGGTGGGCACGCTGCTCACCGCGATGCGGCACGCCGCGCGCTCCCGGGAGATCGCCGAACTCGCCGTCCGCTACCGCGACTCCGGGGTGGCCGGGTTCGACATCGCCGGGGCCGAGGCCGGCCACCCGCCGACCCGCCACCTGGACGCCTTCGAGTACCTGCGCCGGGAGAACGCGCACTTCACCATCCACGCCGGCGAGGCGTTCGGGCTGCCGTCGATCTGGGAGGCGCTGCAATGGTGCGGGGCCGACCGGCTCGGGCACGGGGTGCGGATCGTCGACGACATCGAGCAGGGGGCCGACGGCGATGCCCGCCTGGGGCGGCTGGCGGGCTACGTCCGCGACAAGCGCGTGCCGTTGGAGATGTGCCCCACCTCCAACGTGCAGACGGGCGCGGCGGCCTCCATCGCCGATCACCCGATCGGGCTGCTGCGCAGGCTGAACTTCCGGGTGACGGTGAACACCGACAACCGGCTCCAGAGCGGCACGACCCTGTCGGCGGAGTTCGCCGAGCTCTGCGCGGCCTTCGGCTACGACTGGGACGACCTCCAATGGTTCACCGTCAACGCCATGAAGTCGGCGTTCCTGCCGTTCGACGAGCGCCTGGCGCTGATCAACGGGCGGATCAAGCCGGGGTTCGCGCAGCTGAAGTGGGCGTCGAGATGAAGCCGCTGACCTCTCCGGTGTCGCGGATCCTGGCGTGGGCCTGGATCGGCGTCGTGGTCGTGCTGCTCGGCGACCTGGCGCTCAACGGGTCGGGGCGCGGTTCGCTCGTCGCCGGGGCCGTGCTGCTGGTGAGCGTGGGCGCGGTCTACGTCCTGTGGCTGCGGCCGCGGGTGGTGCCCACGCAGCGCGGGCTGCGGATCATCAACCCGATGCGCGAGACGTTCGTGCCGTGGTCGGCGTTCACCTGGGCCGATGTCACCGATGTGCTGCGGGTGCACGCCGGCGACCGCGTCTTCCGATCGTGGCCCCTGCGCGAGACCAAGCGCGCGAAAGTCCGCGAGAACATGCGCCGCGCCGGCGACGGCGTCGCGCTCGACGACGACGCCGACCCCCGCGACCTGCGCCCCATGGACCTCGCGGCCCGGGAGCTGCGCCGCGAGGCCGAGCGCCGCAAGGCGGAGCCGGCGCCGTCCGGTCCCGAGCCGGCGGGTGCCCCCGGTGTGACGGAGCCGACGACGGTGTGGTCGCCCGACCCCGTAGTGGCGCTGCTGGTCCCCTTGTTCCTGCTGGCCATGGCGCTTCTGGCCGGCTGACGGCGAGGGCGCTGCGCGCCGCGGGGGACGTCCGGGGGCCGGGCGTCCCCCGTTTCGCGTGCGGCGGGGTTGACCCGGACGACCAATGCTGATTAGGTAAGGCATGCCTAAGGAAATGGCCGCGGGGTTCCGGTGTCTGCGCGGATCACCGGAACCCCGCTCGGCCGCTTCCGCGGGCATGCGGGTCAACTGAATAGCGGGCGCGTCGCAGGCACGGATCGCCACCCGTGCCGCCGGCACCCGGGGGTCGCGGGGACCCGTCAACGGGAACCGGCGCGGCGGCGCGCGAGATCGACCGATCGACGACCGGCACGGCCGTACCCCTCGAAGTGGCGGGGTGCGGCCCTGCCGGCCCGCCGCGGCCGGCCCCGGCGTCCGCCATCCTGGGCCTCGGGATGCTGCTCGCCACGCAGGCGCCGGACGCCGGCCGCGGACGGAGCGCGATCACCCTGCGGGAGGAGCCCCGGTGCCCGGCGCGGCCGCCCTCAGAGCCGCATGAGGACCTTGTTCAGCAGCTCGCCCAGGCGCAGTGCCCGCTGGCGGACGACGTCGAGGGCCTTCTCGGAGTCGAACGGGTCGAAGACCGCGTTCACGGCGTCGTTGCTGACCATGGCCAGGCCCAGCACGTCGGCGCCCATCTCCACCGCCGCGATGGTCTCCAGGGCGATCGACCGCCCCACCAGGTCGGCGCCGGCGTTGCGCAGCATCACCAATTCGGCCTGGGTCTGGAACTGCGGGCCGAGCATCGACGCGTAGACCCCCTCGGCCAGCGACGGGTCGGCGTCGCGCACGATGTCGCGCAGCCGCTCGCTG
Organism: Nocardiopsis mangrovi; assembly: GCF_042653925.1. Classification (NCBI taxonomy): domain Bacteria; kingdom Bacillati; phylum Actinomycetota; class Actinomycetes; order Streptosporangiales; family Nocardiopsidaceae; genus Nocardiopsis; species Nocardiopsis mangrovi. Next base: position 2,725 of record NZ_JBHSFQ010000049.1, on the reverse strand, counting down.
TAGGCCCCGGTGAGGTCCACGAAGTCCGGGCCGGTCAGCGGGGACATCGAGGTCAGGTTGATGTGGTCGCGGATGACGATGGGCTGGCCCACCGAGAAGTCGGCGCGCAGCGACCCCGCCGTCCCGGTGAGCACGACGGTCGAGGCCCCGGCCGCGACGCCGGTGCGCACCGCGTGCGCCACCCGCATCGGGTCGTGCTCCTCGTACAGGTGCGTGCGGCCCAGGAAGACGGCGACGCGCTTGGCGCCCACCCACATGCTGCGGACCTTGGTCGAGTGCCCGGCGGCCGTCGGCGGGGTGAACCCCGGCAGGTCGGCGACGTCGAGCTCGATGTCCGGCGTCCCCAGGGAGTCGGCGGCCCCCGACCACCCCGATCCGAGAACGACCATGGCGTCGTAGCCGTCGGCGCCGCTACGGTGTTTCAGCTCGTCCGCGGCGGCGTCGGCCAGTTGCTTCGCATCGGCCGTCCGCATTTCCGGATGCGCTTGCGTGGATTCGCTCACACTTCCGGAGCGTACCTTTTCGTGACCGTTTCGTTCCGTAGCGTGGCCGGTGTGTCCCCGTACCCGCCGTGCTCAGGCCGTGGGGCGCGCCAGCAGGTCGGCGATGTAGGAGGCGGGCGCGCCGGCCTTCTCGGCGGCGTCGGCCAGCCGCCCCAGGCGCTCCGGCGTGGGCAGGCCGCCTTCGTAGTCGTCGAGCACGTGGGCCCACGCGGTGGCGTCGCCGTCGAGCAGGGTGCGCACGCGCACCCGGATCCGCGCGTAGGAGGCCGAACCGCCCTCGTCATCGCCCGCCACGTGGGGTTCGTCCCATTCGCAGACGTCGTAGACGGCGACGAACACGCTGGAGCCCGGATGCTCCACCAGCGTCGGCAGCGCCCCGCCGGGCCGGGCGTGCCCGCCGCCGAACGTCAGCCGCCAGCCCTCCAGCCAGCCGGTACTCCACAGCGGTGATCGGGGCGCCCGCACCCCCATTCGGTGGGGGTCCAGGTTGGCGCTGTAAGCGGCGTACAGAGGCACGCGGGACATCGTACGACGCCGCGGGTATCCCCGCTGCGTATTCCGTGACTCGGTATGGCGGAGAATGGAGACGGCGAGACAAGTGAAAGACCCAGGCGGAGGCCCATGGGCCGGTGCCGCCCGCGGTGCGGGCGGCCGGTCCGCCAGAAGGAGTGAAGCAGTCGTGACGAAGGTCGTGATCATCGGTGGCGGTCCCGGGGGCTATGAGGCGGCACTCGTCGCCGCCCAGTTGGGAGCCGACGTGACGGTGGTGGACCGCGACGGCATCGGCGGCGCGTCCGTGCTCACCGACTGCGTCCCCTCCAAGACCCTCATCGCCACCGCGGTCCGCAACGCCTACATCAAGGACGCCCCCAACCTGGGCATCCGGGTCGGCACCGGGCCGGGCGACACGTGCAGCACCGCCGCCGACATGAAGAAGATCAACGAGCGGGTCAAGCGCCTGGCCGTGGCCCAGTCCGAGGACACCGCCGCCCGCCTGGTGAAGGAGGGGGTCGAGATCATCCCGGGCGAGGCCCGCCTGGTCGACCCCCGGATCATCGCCGTCGGCGACCGCCGGATCTCGGCCGACGTCGTCCTCATCGCCACCGGCGCCCACCCGCGCGAGCTGGCCAGCGCGCGGCCCGATGGCGAGCGCATCCTCACCTGGCGCCAGATCTACGACCTGGAGTCGCTGCCCGAGGAGCTGATCGTGGTCGGGTCGGGTGTCACCGGCGCCGAGTTCGCCAACGCCTACCAGGGGCTGGGCTCCAAGGTCACCCTCGTCTCCTCGCGCGACCGGGTCATGCCGACCCAGGACGCCGACGCCGCGGAGGTCCTGGAGGGCGTGTTCCGCCGCCAGGGCATGCAGGTGCTGGGCAACACCCGCGCCGAATCGGTCGTCAGAACCGACGAGGGCGTGCTGGTCACGCTCTCCGACGGCCGCACCGTCACGGGCACCCACTGCCTCATGACCGTCGGCATGATCCCCAATACCGCGGGCCTGGGCTTCGAGGAGGCCGGCATCCGGCTCGACGCGGGCGGGTTCGTCCAGGTCGACCGGGTATCGCGGACCTCGGCCCCCGGGGTCTACGCCGCCGGCGACTGCACGGGCGTGAACATGCTGGCGTCGGTCGCCGCCATGCAGGGCCGCATCGCCATGTGGCACGCGCTGGGCGAGGCGGTCGCCCCGCTGAAGCTGTCCACCGTCGCCTCGACCGTGTTCACCCACCCGGAGCTGGCGGCGGTGGGGGTGAGCGAGGAGGACGTGCGCAGCGGCCGGGTCGACGCGCGCGTCGTCAACCTGCCGCTCGACACCAACTCGCGGGCGAAGATGAACAACAGCAAGGACGGCTTCGTCAAGCTCATCTGCCGCCAGCACACGGGCATCGTGCTGGGCGGCGTCATCGTGGGCCCGCGCGCCAGCGAGCTCATCCTGGGCGTGTCCATCGCCGTCCAGCAGCGCCTGACCGTCGACGAGATCGCGCACACCTTCGCGGTCTACCCCTCCCTGTCGGGCAGCGTCACCGAGGCCGCGCGCTCGCTGATGCTGGCCTCCCCGGAGTAGCCCCCCGGCCGCGACACGGAAGGACCCCCGGCCCTTGGCGGATTCTTGGGGTCCTCGCAACACCTGATGGCTTACGTGGTCGTCAGTAGATCACGCAGGCGCTCGGCTGGGGTTTTCCAGTCGAGCGTTTTGCGTGGTCGGCCGTTGAGTTGCTGGGCGA
>NZ_JBHSFQ010000048.1:0-31628 GCF_042653925.1 Nocardiopsis mangrovi | reverse complement strand
AGGGCCACATCGACGTCCAGTACCACATCACCAAGTGGGGCGACGGCAACGGCACCGAGGGCGCGCCCCAGCCCATGGGCACCGACACCAAGTGCACCGACGCCGTCTCCGGCCAGGGCACCAGCGGCTCCGGCGGCAACGCCCAGGCCGACCAGCAGAAACCCGCGGACGCGCAGACCGCTCCCGCTTCGCAGGGCGACGGCGGTTCCGGCGCTGGCACCGGCGTCCAGGCCTCGACGGCGGCCGACGACCTCTCCGGTCTCCAGCTCGCCGGCGCCGACATGCCGATGGCGGCGGGCGCCGTGACCGCGGCCGTGCTGCCGGCGCTGGCCGTGGCGGTCCTGCTCACGAAGTTCCGCCCGGCTCTGGCCAAGGGGCTGAACGACGCCGGCGACCGTGTCCCGTCCCTGTTCACCGCGGACGGCCGCAAGCGCCTCACCGACGGGGCCCGTGAGCGCCTGGCCCGCGTGCGCGACGCGTACATGCGCTAAGGCGCCACTCCGGCCGGCGGCCACCGCAGCCGGCCACCCCCGAGCCGGGGCCCGCCCACCACGGGCGGGCCCCGGCTCCGTTGTGTCCAGGGGACCCGTTGTGGACAGGGGGGAGGGCGGAGCGGAGCGGGGCGCCGTAGCGACCGGTGCGCCGGGCGGATAGAACGGGACGGTGCACTCCCCTGACGACCCCGCCGGCCCCCCGGCGTTCGAGGCACTCGTCGCCGACGGCGAGGCGGCCGTGTTCGAGGGATGGGACTTCGGCGTATTCGGCGACCGGCTGCGCGAGGCCGCCGGTTCGTGGGACTACCGCGACGTCGTCCACGGGCTCCTGCCGGGCGCCGATGCCCTGCTGGACATGGGCACCGGCGGCGGCGAACTGCTCTCCGGGCTCTCCCCCCGCCCCGGCGACACCTGCGCCACCGAGTCCTACGAACCCAACGTGGCGGTGGCGCGGGCGCGGCTGGAACCGCTCGGGATCGCCGTCAGCGCCATCGGCGACGACTCCCGCCTGCCCTTCCCCGATGCCCGGTTCGACCTCGTCATCAACCGCCACGAGTCGTTCGACGCCCGCGAGGTCCGCCGTATCCTGCGCCCCGGCGGCGTCTTCGTCACCCAGCAGGTGGGCGGGCGCGACCTCGCCGGCCTGAACGAGGCGCTGGGGGCGCCCCCGCACGACTACGCCGCCTGGGACCTCGCGGCGGCCGCCGGCGAGGTCGAGGCCGCGGGGCTGCGGGTGCTGGACCGCCGCGAGGAGCTGATCCCCGCGGCGTTCTCCGACGTCGGCGCGCTCGTGTGGTTCCTGCGGATCACGCCGTGGCAGGTGCCCGGGTTCACCGTCGAGGGCTACCGCGACCGGCTGCTGGGCCTGCACGCGCGGATGGCGTCGGGTACGCCGCTGGAGGTGCGCGCCCACCGCTTCCTCGTGGTCGCCGAACGCGGGTGAGGTGGCGGCCGGGGGGCCGCGGGCCCGGCTCCGGGCCCGCGGCCCCCCGGCCGCGTCCGGTCAGCGGAAGTCGTCGGCGTGGTCCAGCGCCCACTGGCGGAAGGTCCGCGCGGGCGTTCCCGTGACGTCCTCGACGGTGGTCGTGACCGGGTCGGCGGTGTCCTGGGTGGCGTCGTGGTGGTTCAGGATGCCGTCCACGACGTCGGCCGGCCACCCGGCGTCCAGCATCTGCGCGCGGACCTCCTCGGGCGGGACCTCCTCGTAGCGCACCGGGCGGTCCAGGGCCGCGGCGATGGCGTCGACCTGCTCCACGAGCGTGAGGGATGCGGGGCCGGTCAGCATGTAGGTCGCCCCCGTGTGGCCGTCCTCGGTCAGTGCACGCACGCCCACGGCGGCGATGTCGCGCTCGTGGACGAGGGAGCGCGCCGCGTGGGGGAAGGGGGCGCGGACGACGCCCTCGGTGCGGATCGTCTCGGCCCATTCGAGGTTGTTGGTGGCGAACCCGCCGCCCCGCAGGAAGGTCCATTCCACCCCGGATGCCGCGATGGCGCGCTCGACGTCGGCGTGGAACTGGTTGATCGGGTCCGCCTGGTGCTCGGCGGCGTCGTCCACCCCCGCCGACGACAGGTAGACGACGCGGCGGGCGTGCTCGGCGATCAGGCCGAGGACGGCGGGGGCGTCGTCGGCGGTGAGGAACGGCCACACCAGGAAGACCGCGCCGATCCCGTCGAGCGCCGCTTGCAGGGAGGCCGGGTCGGTGAGGTCGCCCCGCACCACATCGGCGGCCGGGGGCAGGCCGGCCTGGTCGGGCCGGCGCGTGAGGGCGCGGACCGGGACCCCGCGGTCCACCAGTCCGCCGACGACGTTGCGGCCGACATTGCCGGTGGCGCCGATGACCAGGACGCCGGTCTGACGGGGCATGGAGGGACCTCGCTCGCGTTCGGCCGGCCCACCCGGAGGCCGGCGGTGGCCGCAACGCTAGAAGGTGAACCCCGGTTGAGGTCAACGGGGTTTGGCGCACCGCCGCTCGGGCGTCCCGCGACCGGGCCCCGCCCGGCACGGTCCCGGGCGCATACCCGGAGCGTGGTACCTGCTAGGGGTAGGGGGTAGCGTCATCGTGGCCCTGTACGCCGATCGACCCGAGGAGTACCGATGGCGACCTCCCCCCAGGTCCTTCCCGCGCACGACCTCGCCGGCCACCTGCCGGCGTACACGCACGAGTCCGCCTTCGGCGGCGACGATCCCGCGGTGGTCGTGGACCGCTACCACACGGAGGACTTCGAGTACGTCGACGACGGGGTCCGGCTCGACCGGAAGCGGCTCATCGACCACATCCGCCCGGTGCGCAAGAACGCCGTGGAGGGTGGGCGAGTGCGGCCGTGCTCCGCGCGCACCGGGTCGCGCACTTGGGCTATGCCGACAGCGGGCACGGCGTGCGGCTCTATCCCGACCCTCCGGACCGCGTGCGGTTCGTGCGGACCGATGCCGGGGAGGCGGCCGGACGGCTCGCCGCGATCCTCCGGGAGGAGGGCGCGCCGTCCTCCTCGGCTACGGCCGCAACGGCGGGTACGGCCACCGCGACCACGGCCGGGCGCGGCCGCGCCATCGGGGGCGCGACGGCAGGGCTCATCGAATTCTTCGGACGGCCTAACTCTGAAATTCGGAATGGCTTCCGTTTGCGCATGGAATGCCAATGAATTGTGATTCCATTGAATTCTGGTAGCGTCGGACGCGTCGGAGGGGAGTAGTCCTCAATCCGCGCGGTCGACATGCTGGAACCCCGCTCATGCAGGTGGAACCCGGCCGCGTGAGCCTTTCGGGGCGGACGAGACCTTCGGCCCGTTAGCCGACCACGGGCCGGAGTTCCGCATTCCCCATGCTCTCCGGTGCCGTGTTACGACCGAAGGGCAGACTCCTCCGTGGGATTCCTCACCGCGCTCACCGTCAGTACCGGCGCCATTTTCGTCGCTGAAATGGGCGACAAAACGCAATTGGTCGCCATGTCGCTGGCGACCCGCTACCGCGCCCGCACGGTCCTTGTGGGCATCACGATCGCCACCATCGCCGTCCACGGCGTCAGCGTCCTCATCGCCGAAGTGCTGGGCCTGGCCATCCCCACCGACTGGATCGCGCTGTTCGCCGGCCTCGCCTTCATCTTCTTCGGGGCCTGGACCCTGCGCGGCGACGACCTCACCGAGAAGGACGAGGAGCGCGCGGCCTCGCGGCGCATCCGCTCCGGCGTCATCACCGTGGCCGCCATCTTCTTCCTGGCCGAACTCGGCGACAAGACCATGCTCGCCACCATCACCGTCGGCGCCAACTACGCCGGTGTCCCCCTGTCCTGGGCCGCGGTGTGGATCGGCTCCACCGTCGGCATGGTGCTCGCCGACGGCATCGCCATCGTCATCGGCAGGGTGCTCGGCAAGAGGCTGCCCGAGCGCGCCATCCAGATCGGCGCCGCCGCCCTGTTCTTCATCGCCGGCGCCGTCATGGCCTTCCAGGGCGGGTACCGGCTGCTGGCCTGACGGCAGAGGTAAGGCGGGCCCGGCCGTGGCCGGAAGGGGGGTGACGGCCGGGCCCGGGTCAAGACGGCGCGACCATCGTCCACACCTCGTACTGGGTCTCCTCCGAGGCGGGCCGCTGCGCGTAGTTGTCGTAGACCGCGATGTCGGTGAAGCCGGCCTGCCGGGCCAGCCGCTCGACGAGCTCGCGCTCGCGCAGGTGGATGCGGTGCAGCTCCCGGGTCCGGGTGAACAGCTCATCGGCGGCGCCGGGGCACCGCTGGAACCGGGTATAGGTGAGGTCGCAGTACCCTTCGGCGGCGTTGTGCTCATAGGTCCAGAAGAAGGACGAGTCGTCGAACTCCACGATCGGACGCTGGGCGAACCCCTCGACCGCGTCGACCGTGAGCATCCGCACCGACAGCAGGTCGAACACCACCGGCCCGCCGGGGCGCACCGTGCGCGCCATCGATTCGAGGGTGCGGGCGAAGTCGTCGGGGGAGGCCAGGTAGTTCAAGCCGGTGCCGACACTGATCAGCGCGTCGTAGGCGGCGCCCGCCGGGATGTCGGGGAGTTCGGAGCGCACGAGCTCGACCGCCGGCCCGAGGCGGGCACGGGCCTGCTCCAGCATCGGCGCCGACCGGTCCAGCCCCGCCACCGTGTACCCGCGCTCGGCGAGCTCTTCGAGGACCGCGCCGGTGCCGCAGCACAGCTCGATGACGGTGCGCACCGGCTCGTCGCGCCCGGCCCAGAGGGTGTCCAGGAAGTCGCCCACCCGGGTGCGCGGGCTCTCGTCCCAATTGCGGCTGGACCAGTCGAGGAGCCGGTCGTAGGAGTCCGCGATCGTGGCGTAGGGCTGGGAGTGGTCGTGGGGCGCGGTGGCCGGGGCGGTCATGGTCGTTCACTCACCTGTTCGTTGTCGTGGGGCCGGACGGTTCGCCGGCCCGGTGGTCGGGGTCCAGGGCTCAGGCGAGCCACGTCATCGTGGGCGGCGGGTGGTAGGTGGTGCGGCTGGAGCGGACCCCGAGCCGCACGAGGGATTCCAGCCACAGCACGGCCGCGCCGGTGGGGTCGACGACCGGTACGTCGAACCCCGTATCGGCCAGGTCCTGCTGCACCCGGGCGGCGGCCCCGACGAAGCCCGTGCAGCCCAGCACGATGACATCGGCTTCGTCGCGGAGCAGGATGTCGGCCGCCTGCGCCCGGATCAGCCCGGTGAGGGCGCCGGTGTCGTGCACGTCGAGGGTGTCGGAGCCCAGGGCCCGGATGGTGCCCACGCGGCCGGTGAGGCCCTCGGCGCGGATGAGGGCGCGCAGCATGGGCACGACGCTGGGCAGCACGGTGATGAACCCGAGGCGCTCGCCGAGCGACAGAGCGGTGAGGGCCGCGGGCTGGAAGCCCCCGACCACGGGGATCGCTGCGGTCTCCCGGGCCTCGTGGACGGCGGGGTCTCCGGCGCAGGAGACCAGCACGCCGTCGCTGCCGGACTCCTCGGCCGTGCCGATGGCGGCGAGGAGGTCGGGTACGGCCAGCGCGGTGTCGTGGCGGGAGGCGATGGCCGCGGTCGTGGGCAGGCCCGCGACGTCGATCGCGGTGCCGGGAGAGGCCCAGCCCGTCGCCTCGTCCCGGACCAGGTCCAGGATGGCGGGGTCGCTCGTGGGGGCGATGACCGTGAGTCGCATGGCGTCTCCCGTCGAATTCGGTTCGTGTGGCTGCGGTCGCGGGTCAGCGCGGGCCGACGGGCGCGGGCTGGACGGTGGTGGGCCGGCCCCGCGCGGCGGCGCGCACCCGCCACGCCCGCGTGTAGGCGAGCGCGGACGCGCCGCAGGCGCGGGCGGTGTCGCCGAGGCGTCCGGTGCGCGCGGGGTTGAGGACGTCGAAGCGGGCGCGCACGATCGACTCCAGCGAGGCCCGCCCCAGCTGCATGTAGAGCCGCGGCAGCTCGCGGGTGCAGGGGTGGGCCAGCCGCCACCAGTCGCCGGCGTCGGCGAAGTGCGACCGGGCGCGGTCGGCCTCGAAGCGCACGAGCTCGCGCAGGGGGTCGGTGAGGCGGCCCTGTGCGGCCGCGTCCTCCACGTCGGCGCGGGTCAGGCCGAACCGCCGCAGGTCTTCGACGGGCAGGTACAGCCGTCCGACGGCGAGGTCCTCGCGCAGGTCCAGCAGGATGTCGGTGAGTTGCAGGCCGACGCTCATGGACGCGGCCCTGCGCGCGGCCTCGTCGTCGCGGGGTTCGAGCAGTTCGACGTTCCACTGGGTGCCCACGGCGCACACGCCGTGGATGTAGGCGTGGAGGTCGGCGAACAAGGGGTAGTCGGTCGTGTGGAGGTCGGTGCGGATGGTCGACATGAACTGCCGGATGGATTCCTCGCTGATGTCCCAGGTGCGCACGGTGTGCAGGAACGCCAGCGACAGCCGCCGCGGGAGCCGGCCCTGGCCTTCGACCGGCGCCTCCCGCCACGGGTGGTCGCTCTTGAGCAGGAGGAAGAACGCCCGCTCGAACTCGTCGAACCGTGCGGCCCGGGACTCCGGCGGCCGGAGCGGGTCGTCGATCAGGTCGTCGGCGTAGGTGGTGAAGGCGAAGACGGCGTCCCAGTAGGGCCGCTTGCCCGGCGGCAGGAGCGTGCTCGCCGCGGGGTAGGTGGCGGAGTTGCGGTGCCTCAGGAAGGTCTGGCAGGTGCCGTAGGCGTCGCGCAAGCGGAGGTCGCGGAAGCCGGCGGCATCGAGTTCGCGTGTGCTCAACTGCGTTCCTTCCGGGCCCACGTGCGCCGGCGGCGCCGGGGGCGTCGCGGCCGGGTGGGCGGGGGCGGCGATCCGGGGGGATCGGGGGTGCGGGGGAACGGCGCGGGCTGGTCGCCCGCGACGCGACCGTTGTACGGGGGCGTGCGCTTTTCGGCCGGTGGCCGTTCACGCAATGGTGTACCCGACGTCCGGAACGATAACACCTTCCCAGTGGGAATCCGCGGCCGTTTTCCGGGGGAATTGAATTTCCCATAGCTGCAATGTCCACTCATGTGCGAAATTGCGGGTTGTTTGCGGGTTTGGTGAATTGGCGGGGGCGGGAAATCCCGGAGGGAGGGGGCCCGGGGCGGTGGTGACCGCGGTCGCCGCGGAGGGTGTTCGCCGAGCGTGCGGCCGTTCCGTCGGGCGGCGGTGCGGCGCAACGGGTGTCGTCCGCGCAGCCCTTTGCGGGCGGGGTGGACGACGGCCGCGTGGCGGGAACGGGCGGTCGGTCCGAAGGGATATCGCCGGCCGCGGTTTCCGCCGTCCGGACCGTACGGCGGGCGGAACACCGGTTCGGCGCCGCCCCGCGGCCGGCGTGCTCCGCCGAACTTCCGGACGCGCGGCCGCGAACCGCGCTCACCCGGACATTATCGAATTCACCCACCATTGCCCCGCGAATGCGGGTAAAGAATGCGATGTCCGTACTCGTTCCCGATGTGCTCCTCCGCGAAGCCTCCCCGCATCGGCCTCCCGGCCGACGTCCCCGGGGCCGAGGACGCCCGTCCGGCCGGCCGTTTCCGCGTGCACGAATACGCGACCCCGGCCGACCGCGCGGCCGCCGCGCGCACCGCGCCATGGCGCTGCTGGGCGACGCCTGCGCCGCCGCGGTGTACACGGCCGTGCTCCTCGGCCAGGCCCTCGGCGGCCCCGCGGGCGCGCCGGTCGCCCCGGAACGGCGGACCGGCATGGACCCCGGCGTGTCCCGTCGTCCGGGCCGTGACATTCCGGCGCCCGTGCCGTCCGGGCCGGTGTGCCCGGGGCCGGTACCGCGGCCGGTCGGCCCGGGCGGCGGGGCCGTGCGGGTGCCCGCACGGGCGGTGTGACCCGCCTGCGCGCAGCGTTGCCCCCGGGGCTTCCTCTGGCCGGCGCGGGCCGCTACGGTGCCGGCTACCCGGTCGGCGGGGCGGTGCCGGGGGTGTCCGCGGTGCGCGGCGGCAGCACGAGCAACGCGGTGATCGCGCCGGCCGCGGCGCACCCGGCGGCGGCGAGCATGGTGAGGCTCTGCGCGCCGGTGAACGCGATGCGCGCGGCCTCGGCCAGTTCAGCGCGGCCGGGCCCGCCGGCCGCGTGGGCGAGCGCGCCGGCCGGCGACGCCTGTACCTCAGCGGGGGCGGAGGCGGGCAGCCCGGCGCGGTAGGCGGCCGATAGCAGGCCGCCCAGCGCGGCCACCCCCAGGGCGATGCCGAGCTGCTGGTGGGTGTCGTTGAGCGCCGATCCCATCCCCGCGCGGTCGGGGGGTACGGCGCCCAGGACGGTGCTGGTGGTGGCGGGCCCCGCGAACCCGGTCCCGGCCCCGGCCAGCAGGAGCCCGGCGGCGACCACCGCGTAGGGGCCGTCGGGCCCCGGCGCGGCCAGCAGCACGAACCCCGCCGACGTGGCCGCCAGCCCCAGGACGATCGCGGCACGGGCGCCGATGCGCTCCGGGGCGCGGCCTCCGGCGGCCGAGCCCAGCACCGTGCCCGCGGCCAGGGGCACCACCGCGACGCCGGCCTCCAACGGGGTGTGGCCCAGGACGAGCTGGAGGTACTGGCCGATGACGAACAGGGCGCTGCCGGTGCCCAGGGTGAGCAGGGCGGCCGCCGCGCTGCCCCCGGCGAACCCCCGGTCGCGGTACAGGGAGAAGTCCACCAGGGGCGCGGCCGAGCGGCTCTGCCCGCGGACGAACGCGGTCAGCGCCACGACCGCCACGGCGGCGCAGCCGAGCACGACGGGGGCGGCGGAGCCGTGCCCGCCGACCGCGATCACCGCCGTGACCAGCGCCGCCATTCCCACCGTGGCCAGCAGCGCGCCGGCCGGCTCGACCGGGCTGCGCGCCGGATCGCGGGATTCGGGGACCAGCCGGAGGATCGCGGCCACGGCCGCGGCGGCGACCGGAACATTGATGAGGAACACGCCCGCCCAGCTCCACACCGCCACCAGCAGCCCGCCCAGCACCGGCCCCGTGGCCATGGCCACCGCGGCCACCGCCGCCCAGGCGGCGAAGGCCCGGGGCCGCTCGTGGGCGGGGAAGACCTGGACGATCACCGCGAGTGTGGCCGGCATGACCAGCGCCGCCCCCACCCCCATGGCCGCGCGCATCGCGACCAGCCACCACACCGACCCGGCGGCCGCGGCGGCGGCCGAGGCCATGCCGAGCACCACCAGCCCGGCCACCATGGCGCGCCTGCGGCCGTAGCGGTCCGCTGCGGCGCCCGCGGCGATCAGCAGCCCTGCGAAGACCACCACGTAGGCGTCGACGACCGCCTGCTGCTGGGCGGTGGAGGCGCCGAACGCGGCGGCGATCGACGGCAGCGCCAGGTTGACGACCGTGTTGTCCAGGACGATCACCAGCAGCGCCGCGCAGACCGCCGCCAGGATCCGCCATCGGCGCGGATGGCCCGTCGGAGTCTCCTGGTGTCCCCGTGCCGTCTCGGCCATGTGCGCGCTCCCGTCCGCGTCCTACAGTCGTTGATGCAACCTACACTGTAGGACTGATCAACGAGTGTCGGAGGATGGGTATCGTGGGGGCATGAGCCCTAAGCGCGCGCAGAGCGGCGACGCGGTGCCCGGCGGGGTGTGGCTGCGCGAGCCGCGCCCCGCCTCCCGGGCGCCGGCCCTCACCCGGGAGCGCATCGTCGCGGCGGCGGTGGAGGTCCTCGACCAGGGCGGGGCCGAGGGGCTGAGCATGCGCAGGCTCGCCGACGCCCTGGACGTGCACGCGACCAGCCTGTACTGGCACGTCTCCCACCGCGACGACCTGCTGGACCTGGCGCTGGACGCCGTGTTCGGCGAGGTCGCCGCGTCCGGTGGCGCAAGCGGCTCCTGGCGTGCCGACGTCGCGGCCTTCATGGGCGGGCTGCGGGCGGCTCTGCTGCGCCACCCGTGGTCGGCCGCCCTCGCGGTCAGCCGCCCCCTGCTGGGCCCCAACGCCCTCGCGCACTCGGAGTCCGTCTACGCCGCCCTCGCACGCGCGGGGCTGGCCGGGCTGGATCTGCGGGCCGGCGCCGCGGCCGTCTCCACCTTCGTCATCGGCTCCGTCGCCGCCGAGGCCGCCTGGCGGCACCCGGGCGCCGCCGCGGCCCGCGCCGCGGTCAACGACCACCTGCGCGGCAGCGCCGACCGCTATCCGACCCTCGCCGCCCACGCCGTCACCGGCGAGGAGGACTGGGCGACCCACTTCACCCGGGGCGCGGACGCCTTCCTCCACGGCCTCGCGGTCCTCGGCGCGGACCGCCCCGAACAGGGCTGACGCACCGGCCCACCGTGGCGTGCGACGGTCGCGCCGCGGCACGGGTCGCGTCCGTCGGCGCAGGCGTCCGCGCGGCGGTATCCGGCCGGCGGCGATCGCTCCGCGACCTGCCCCGGCGCCCCGCCCCCGGCCGCGGATCCGCCGCCGCGCCCGGGACCCGGGTCTGCGGACCTTTCGCCCGGGCCCGTGTGGCCTGGTCGAACGCCGGAACCGGCACCACCGCGCGCCCGTGGTGGCCGCGGGTACCGGGGGTCTCGTACCTGTGGCCGGACTTCCCCTTCGGAAAACCACGAAACATGTCAGAAGGCCGAATGTGACACCAATGTGACGCTAAAGTGTGAATCTTTCCGAAGCGCGCCCGGGTCCGCCGACCCGGGCGCCCGTCGTTCGGAACAACTGGACCGCGGGTCGTCCCCCGCGGTGATTCTTCCTCTGCACTTTCCTGGGAGCCCTCTTCAATGTCCGAGTCCATCCAAGCGGTATTGGATGCCATCGTCTCCTTCGTCTGGGGGCCGTTCTTCCTCATCCCCATGCTGCTCATCGTGGGGGTCTACCTCACCATTCGCCTCGGCGGGCTGCAGTTCCGCGTCCTGGGGCATGCCATGTGGCTGGCGCTGGTGCGCAGAACAGAAGCCGACAAGGACGGCCAGAAGGCCGAAGGCGACATCTCGCACTACCAGGCGCTCAGCACCGCGCTGGCCGCCACGGTCGGCGTCGGCAACATCTCCGGTGTCGCCCTGGCGATCGGGGTCGGCGGTCCGGGCGCCCTGTTCTGGATGTGGGTGACCGGCGTCCTGGGCATGGCCACCAAGTACAGCGAGGCGCTGCTCGGCGTGAAGTACCGCCGCCCCGACTCCAAGGGTGAGATGAGCGGCGGGCCGATGTTCTACCTGCGCCACGGCCTCGCCGAGAAGTTCGGCGCGGGCAGCGCCGGCGCCAAGGTCGGCTGGGTGCTGGGCGGCGCTTTCGCGGTCTTCGGCGCGCTGGCCTCGTTCGGTATCGGCAACATGACCCAGGCCAACGCGGTCGCCGGCCAGCTCGACAGCGCGTTCGGCGTGCCCACCTGGGTGTCGGGCGTGGCGATGGTGGCCCTGGTGGCCGCCGTCATCCTCGGCGGGATCAAGAGCATCGGCCGGTTCGCCTCCGGCGTCGTGCCCTTCATGATCGTCGCCTACGTGGTCGCCTCGCTGGTCGTGCTCGCGGTGCACGCGGTCGACATCCCGGCGGCGCTCGTGCTGGTCTTCACCGACGCGTTCACCGGGACCGCCGCCGTCGGCGGCTTCGCCGGCTCGGCGTTCATCATGGCGATGCAGCAGGGCATGGCGCGCGGCATGTTCTCCAACGAGTCGGGGCTGGGCACCGGCGGTATCGCCGCCGCGGCGGCCAAGACGGCCCAGCCGGTGCGCCAGGCCATGGTCTCCATGACCCAGACCTTCATCGACACCATCATCGTGGTCACCATGACCGGCCTGGTCATCATCGTGACCGGCGCCTGGGAGGCCGAAGCCGACACCGGCGACGGCGCGCTCATGACCAACTGGGCGATGAGCGAGGCGTTCGGCGGCATCAGCCCGGGGCTGGCGCCCATCGGCGGCTACATCGTCGCCATCGCGCTGATGTTCTTCGCCTTCACCACGCTGGTGGGCTGGTCCTACTACGGCGAGCGGTGCCTGGACTACCTGGTGGGGCGCCGCGCGGTGATGCCGTTCCGCATCCTGTTCGTGGCCGTGGTCTACATCGGCGCGACGACCGAGCTCGGCATCGCGTGGGCGTTCAGCGACGCCGCCAACGGGCTGATGGCGGTGCCCAACCTCATCGGCCTGCTGGTGCTGTCGGGGGTCATCGCCGCCGAGACGCGGAAGTACTTCGCCAACCCCAACTGGAAGGACCCCGACCTCGTGGACGTGACCAAGGGCTGACCCGCACGTCCCCGCTGTCGCGGGAGTACGAGCAAGGGGGGTGCCCCGGCCGTCGCCGGGGCACCCCCCTTTCCGTATCCCGCGGGCGGGCACGGGGTCAGCCGCCCTTGCGGCTCAGCGCCTCCCACCGTTCGGCTTCGGCGGTGCGCTCCCGGTCCGATTCGAGGGAGAGGTCGTAGGAGTATCCGCCGACCGCCAGGCGCCGGGGCGGGTCGGGGAGGTCCACCAGCTCCATGAGCACGGGCGCGGCCTGCGCCGGGTCCGGGTCCGGGCCGTTCGCCCCGCTCCACAGCTCCGCGAGCCGGGCGCGCAGGCCGGTATAGGCGGGGTTCTCGTCGGTCGCGGTGGTCCCGGTGGTGAACAGCTCGGTGTCGTAGCTGGTGGGCTGGAGCTTGGTGACCTTGATGCCGAAGGACTCGACCTCCATGGCCAGCGCCTCGCTGATGGCGTCGAGCGCCGCCTTGCCCGCGCTGTACATGCCCACGCAGGAGAAGCCGCCGCCGGCGCCGACGGTGCCCACCTGGATGATGTGGCCGGAGCCCTGCTCCCGCAGGATCGGCACCACCGCCTGGCTGACCCACAGGGCGCCGAAGAAGTTGGTGTCCATGTGCGCCCGCGCCTGGTCCTCGGTGACCTCCTCCAGCATGCCGTAGAGGAGCTGACCGGCGTTGTTGACCACGATGTCGAGCCGGCCGAACGTGTCGAAGGCGCGGCGGACCCCGGCCATGACCGCCTCGCGGTCGGCGACGTCGAGGGGGAAGGCGACCAGGCGGCCGTCGGAGCCCGCCGCCAGGTCCTCCAGCGGGCCGACGTCGCGGGCGGTGCCGACGACGCGGTCGCCCGCGGCGAGGGCCGCCTCGGTGAACGCCCGCCCGAGTCCGCGGGACGCACCGGTGATGAACCAGACCCGGGCAGCGGCGGCGGTTTCGGGGGAGTGGACCACGAAGGCCCCCTTTCACAGTGAAGACGGAACGTCTCGGTTCGACTTCCCGAAGCATGCCCGTCGTTCGGCGAAATGTCAAAACGATACGGTTCGTCTCGCCGGGATTCCGTGGGTGTGCCCCGGGGGCCGGATCGGCCCGCGGGGCACACTGCGGCGCCGCGCGACCGGCCGCGGTCCGCTCAGGAAAGCCGGGCCGCGGCCTGCGCCAGGGCGGTGATCCGCCCCCAGTCCCCGTCCCGCACCGCGCGGGCGGGCGCCATCCAGCTCCCGCCCACGCAGGCCACGTTGGGCAGGGCCAGGTAGGCGGGGGCGGTATCGGCGGTGATGCCGCCCGTCGGGCAGAAGGTGACATCGGGGACCGGGGCGCCCACGGCCGCCAGGAACGCGGCGCCGCCCGCGGGTTCGGCCGGAAAGAACTTCAGAGCGGTGAACCCGGCCTCGCGCGCCGCCAGCACCTCGCCGACGGTGGCCACCCCCGGCAGCGCCGGGACCGGCAGGCCGGACAGGTGCCGCGACAGGCCGGGCGTCGTGCCCGGGGTGACCAGGAAGTCGGCCCCGGCGGCGGTGGCGGCGTCGGCCTGGCCGGCAGTGAGCACCGTGCCGATCCCCAGGCGCATGCCGGGTACCTCGCCGGCGATGCGGCGTGCCGCCTCCAGGGCGCCCGGTGTCCGCAGGGTGACCTCGACGACGCCGATGCCCCCCGCCAGCAGCGCCCGCGCCAACGGGACCGCGTCGCCGGGGTCGTCGACGGTGACGACGGGGATCACGGGGCTCGCCCCCAGGATCGCATCGATGCCGGTCATGCGGTCTCCTCCGCGGTGAGGCCGTCGAGTCCGGCCCTCTCCAGCACGCCGTACCAGTGGCCGACGAGGGCGGCGAAGGCGGGTGCGGCGGCCAGCTCCTCGGGGAACACGTCCGAGCGCAGCAGCGCGGGAACGGTGCCGCGCCCGCCGCCGCCGGGCTCCGCCAGCAGCGCGCGCAGGGGCCCGGCGAGGGGGTCGTCGAGTTCGGTGCCCGCGTCGGCCACGTGGCGCATCCACGCCGCCACCGCCAGGGCCGACCACCGTGGTTCGCGGCCGGCCGCCAGCGACGCCCCCGCGGTCGACAGCAGGCGCGGGCCGATCTTCTGCGAACCGTCGCCCGCCACCTTGGCGGTCGTGTGGCCCAGGGCCGGGTTGGCGAACCGCTCCAGGACGGAATCGCCGTAGGCCGGCCCGTCCAGTCCGCCCGGAAGGGTGATGGCCGGCAGGACCTCGCTGTGGACGAGGCCGCGCGCCGCCGCCGCGACGCGCTCGTCGGCGACGCTCTCGGCGATGGTCGCATACCCGCCGATCAGGCCCAGGTAGGCCACCAGCGAGTGGGCGGCGTTGAGGATGCGCAGCTTGGCCGCCTCCCACGGCCGCACGTCGGCGGTGAAACGCGCCCCCGCGGCCGCCCAGTCGGGCCGCGCCGCGGCGAAGGCGTCCTCGATCACCCACTGGAAGAAGGGCTCGGCGATGACCGCGCCCTCGTCGCGCAGGCCCAGGTCTTGTTCGACGCGGTCGAGGTCGGCGGCGGTGGTGGCCGGGACCATCCGGTCGACCATGGTGCTGGGGAAGGCGGTGCGGGCCGCCGTCCACGACCGCAGCTCCGCGCCCTCGGACCCCGGCAGCGCCTCGGCGAACTCGGCGACCAGCCGGGCGGTGAGCGCGCCGTTCTCGGGCAGGTTGTCGCACGAGACGACGGTGAGGGGGCCGCCGTCGCCGCGCAGCCGGGCCTGGAGGCCGCGCGCGAGCTGCCCGATCGGGGTCGTGGGCGCCGCCCCGGCGAGGTCGGCCGCGACCGCCGGGTCGGCGAGGTCCAGGCCCCCGGTCCGGGGGGCGATCCGGTAGCCCTTCTCCGTGATGGTGAGCGTGACGATCCGGGTGGCGGGGTCGGCGATACGGGCGAGGACGCCCGCCGGGTCCCGCGGTCCGGCGATGACCTCGCGGACCGAGGAGACCAGGCGCGTGGGGCGGCCGCCCGCTCCGCGCTCGGTGACCGTGAACAGGCCGTCCTGGGGTGCCAGCTGGTCGCGCACGCGCGGCGAGCGCCCGGTGACGGCGCTGATGCCCCAGTCTCCGGAGCCCTCGGCGAGCATCGCGTCCTCGGTGAGGAGGGCTCCGTGGGCGCGGAAGAACGCGCCGATGCCGAGGTGGACGACGCCCGTGCGCAGGGCGCCGCGGTCCAGGGCGGGGGAGCGCCCCGCCCGGCGCAGCGCGGCCAGGCTCAGCCGGGTCACCGCGGGCCGCCCGTTGCCGTTGCCGTGGCGGCGTGGGCGCGGATCTGCTCCAGGCCGGGCAGGAACCCGGTGCCGCCGCGGCCGCCCACCGACAGCGACGCCGCCGCGGCGGCGAGGCGGGCGGCGCCGGCGAAGCCGTCGCCGAGCACGAGCCGCGCGGTGAGCGTGCCCACGAACGCGTCCCCGGCGCCGGTCTGGTCGACCACGGCCGGTGCGGGAACGGCGTCGATCCATTCCTCCCACCCGGGCGCGGCCAGCTGCACGCCGCGCGACCCGCAGGTCACGGCCGCCTGCCGGGCGCCGTCGGCCAGCAGGCGGTGCGCCGCCTCCAGGGCGGTGTCGCAGCCGAGCAGGGCGGCGGTCTCGCCGGGGAACGACGGCGTGACCAGGAACGCGCCGGGCGTGAGTTCGGCCAGGTCCGCGGCGGCCCGTTCGCGCGTGGTCAGCCGGGGCCGGTGGTTGGGGTCGAACACGAAGCGTCCGGCCAGCCGCGCGGCGGCGCGCACGGCCTCATGGGCGGTCTCGGAGATCGCGCAGGCGATCCCGCCGGCCACGACCGCGCCCGACGTCCGGATCGCCTCCTCGTCCAGGTCCGCGGGCGACAGCGTCGAGCCGACGCTGCCGGAACGGGCGTAGGAGAACTCGCGCTGCCCCTCGGGGTCGCTGTGCACGAGGTAGACGCCCTGCTGGCCGGGGCGGAAGCGCAGCAGGTCGGTGGAGATGCCCAGTTCGGCGATGCGGGCGGCGACGGCCCGGCCCAGCTCGTCGTCGGTGAGGGCGGCGGCCAGGCCCACGCGGGCACCGGCCCGGGCCGCCGCGGCGGCCACGTTGAGGGCGTCGCCGGACACCCCCAGCCGGGCGGGGACGCCGTGGGCGAAGGCGGAGTCGGTGGCCACCTCGACGAGGACCTCGCCGAGGGTGACCACGTCGTATCGTCGTGGGCCGCTCACCAGTCGTGCACCGTTCCGTCGAGGCGCCGGTTGACGGGCAGGTACTTCGGGTCGTAGGGGTAGCGGGCCGCGGCGTCCTCGTCGAACTCCACACCCAGCCCGGGGGCGTCGCCGGGGTGCATGTAGCCGTCGGTGAAGGTGTAGGAGGTGCGGAACACCTCGCCAACGGGGCCGGTGTGGCCCATGTACTCCTGGATGCCGAAGTTGGGGACCGTCAGGTCGACGTGCAGCGCCGCGGCCATGGCCGCGGGCGACAGGTCGCCCGCGCCGTGCGAGCCGGTGCGCACCCCGTACAGCTCGGCGAGGGAGAAGATGCGGCGCAGGTGCGTGATGCCGCCCGAGTGGGACACCGAGGTGCGGATGTAGTCGATGAGGCGTTCGGTGATCAGCTGCTGGCAGTCCCAGATGGAGTTGAAGACCTCGCCGACCGCGATCGGGGTGGTGGTGTGGTCGCGGATGACCCGGAACGCCGACTGGTCCTCGGCCGGCGTGGGGTCCTCGATCCAGAACGGCCGGTAGCGCTCGACGGCGGCGCCGAGCCG
Organism: Nocardiopsis mangrovi; assembly: GCF_042653925.1. Classification (NCBI taxonomy): domain Bacteria; kingdom Bacillati; phylum Actinomycetota; class Actinomycetes; order Streptosporangiales; family Nocardiopsidaceae; genus Nocardiopsis; species Nocardiopsis mangrovi. The sequence continues at coordinate 14,847 of NZ_JBHSFQ010000048.1, read as the reverse complement.
GCCGGCCTCGATGGGGCTCAGCCGGTGGTGGACGTCGTGCAGCAGGTGGACGCCGTAGCCGAACCGCTCGCGGATGTGGCCCATCATCACCGGCGCGAAGTCGAGGTAGGCGGTGGTCTCCCAGGTGTCCTCCTGGGGGCGGTTGCCGTTGGCCGGCTCGTAGACGGTCCCGCTGCCGCCCGCGATCCCGTAGGTCTTGTCCAGCCCCGGGACCGCGGCCTGGGCGCGGACCGCCTTGTAGCCGAGGTCGAGGTGGCGCTGGAAGTCGGCGGAGAGGTCGTCCAGCGTCGTGCCGCTGGCATGGCCGTAGACCAGGACGCCGTCGCGGGCGGCGCCGCCCAGCAGCTGGTAGAGCGGCATCCCGGCGGCTTTGGCCTTGATGTCCCACAGGGCGACGTCGACGGCGGCGATGGCGGTCATCGTCACCGGCCCGCGCCGCCAGTAGGCGCCCTTGTAGAGGTAGTGCCAGGTGTCCTCGATACGGCGGGCGTCGCGGCCGATCAGCAGCGGGCACAGGTGGTCGGCGAGGTAGGCCGCCACCGAGAGTTCGCGCCCGTTGAGGGTGGCGTCGCCGATCCCGGTGACGCCGTCCTCGGTCTCGATGATCAGGGTGACGTAGTTGCGTCCGGGTGAGGACACGACCACCCGTGCATCGGTGATCTTCAAAGGGATGTCCTTTGCTGTAGCGCCGGATGTGGGAAGGGGCGGGCGGTCAGGTGAAGCGCAGCATGACCTTGCCGCTCCCGGAGGCGGGGTCGGCCGCGGTGCGCATCGCCGCCTCGGCGTCGTCCAGGGAGAAGGTGTGGGTCATGACCGGCCCCACATCGAGTGTTCCCGCCATGGCGGCCAGGGCGTCGTCGATCTCGTCGACGAACCGGTAGGAGCCGATCCAGGTGATCTCCCGGGTGACCAGCTGGCCCAGCACCGAGGGCGCCTCGGTCCCGGGCAGGTTGCCCACCTGCACGAGGGTCCCGCCGCGCGCGGTCGACGCCAGCACCCCGCCCAGTGCGGCCGGCGCGCCCGATGCCTCGAACACCAGCTCGGCGTCCTCGGGCAGCCGCCCGCCCCGGGCGACGTTGCGGGTGTCGTCGGCGCCCATGGCGCGGGCGATCGCGAGGGAGGCGTCGTTGATGTCGGCGACGGTCACCCGCGCGGCGCCCGCGTGCTTGAGGGCGGCCACAACGAGCGACCCGATGGGGCCGGCGCCGTTGACGGTCGCGTCGCGCCCCGCCACGCCGCCGGCCCGGTTGACGGCGTGCATGGCCACGGCGAGCGGTTCGGCCAGAGCGCCCTCGCGGGTGCCCACCCCCTCGGGCAGGAGGCGCAGCTGATCGGCCCGGACGGCCGTGAGCCGGCTGAAGCCGCCGTCGGTGTGCGGATGGAAGGCGGCGGAACCCGAGTAGCGCACCCGCGGATACAGGTTGGTGCGCCCCGCCAGGCGGGCGGGCAGCGGGTCGCCGCCGACCGGGCGGGCCGGGTGCACGGTGACCGGGGTGCCCACCTCGGCCCCGGTGACACCGGGGCCGAGCGCGGCGACGCGGCCGGCGAACTCGTGGCCGAGCACCATCGGGTCGCGCAGCTCCGCGGTGCCGGAGCGGCCGTGCCGGTAGTAGGCGAGGTCGGAGCCGCAGATCCCGCCCCACTCGACGGCGATGACGACCTCGCCGTCGCCGGGGACGGGATCGGGGAGTTCGTCGACGCGCAGGTCGCCGGGGCCGTGGACCCTGACCGCCCTCATACCGCGTCCTCCAGCCGGACCAGGTCGCGCCCGCGGACCTCGGGCGACACCAGCGCGGACACCAGGGTCACCGCGGAGTAGGCGATCAGCATGGCGGCCAGCGGCCACCAGGAGCCGGTCAGGGCGGTGAGCGACGCGGCCAGCAGGGGGCCGATCGCGGTGGCGAGGATCCCGCCGATCTCCTTGGCCAGGGCCAGCTGGGTGAAGCGGGTGCGGGCGCCGAACAGCTCGGCCATGGTGACGCTCTCCATCGAGAACAGGCCCAGGACGGCGAGGTTGAGCCCCACGACCATGCCGATGGTGATCAGGACCGTGTCGCCGCTGGTGATGAGCAGCATCATGGGCACGGCGTAGAGCATGCTCGCGATGGTCAGCGCGATGTAGACGGGCCGGCGCCCGATCCGGTCGCCGATGGCGCCGACGAGCGGGACCGTGATGAAGCCCAGGAGCGAGCCGTAGACGATGGCGGCGGTGCCCACGGCGCCGTCGACCAGCAGGGTGGAGGCGAGGTAGCCGACCAGGAAGGTCTGGATGAGGCCGGAGTTGCCCGCCTGGCCGAACCGGAGGCCGAGCGCGATCAGGAAGGACCGGCCCTTCTTCTGGTGCAGGGCGGTCTCCAGGGTGCCGGTGCCGGTCTCGACAGCGGCGGCGGCGAGCTCCTCGCGGGACAGCGCCACCCCCTCCTCGTCGACGTCGGCGCGCTTCTCGAAGACCGGGCTCTCCTTGACCGCGGAGCGGATCCACACGGCCAGGATCAGGAGCACGAAGCTGGCCAGGAACGGGATGCGCCAGCCCCAGGCGACCAGGTCGTCGTGGGGCAGGACCGCGACCAGGACCGCCCACAGGGCCGAGGCGCCCAGCGTCCCGGAGTTGGTGCCCAGCGAGACCAGGGAGGCGATGAGGCCGCGGCGCCGCACGGGCGCGTACTCGGCCAGCATCACGGTGGCGCCGGCGATCTCGGCCCCGGCGCCGAAGCCCTGGACCAGGCGCAGGGCCACCAGCAGGATCGGGGCGGCCAGCCCGATCTGCTGGTAGGTCGGCAGCACGCCGATGAGCGTGGTCGACACGCCCATGAGGGCGATGGTGATGAACAGGACCTTCTTGCGGCCGATGCGGTCGCCCATGCGGCCGAAGTAGATCGCGCCCAGCAGCCGGGCCACGTAGCCGACGCCGTAGGTGGCCATGGCGGCGATCAGGCCCACCGCGGGGTCGAACTCGGGGAAGAAGATCTCGTTGAACACCAGCGCGGCCGCCAGCGAGTACAGCTGGAAGTCCATGAACTCCATCGCCGTGCCCAGCCATCCCGAGACCGCGGCCTTGGTGAGGTCGCGTGTGCTGCGCGACCCCCGCTCGGCGGGCGCGGACGACGCCAGTCCGGTCATCAGTGCTCCTTCGATGTACGTGCAGAGCGACGCGGGAAGGTGTTCACCAGGGCGGATCCGTGGGCGGTCCACGCGTCGAGTACTGCCATACAAGCACTGCCATTCTAGTTCCGTCAATCTCTCCGTAATATTTCCGCCGACTACAATCAAGGCATGGCCGACGAGACCCCAACCGGAGGGCCGCTCCTGTCCGTCCGCGACCGCACCCTCGACACCATCCGCCGCGGGATCATCACGCTGAAGCTCCGGCCCGGCTCCGCTCTCTCCGAGAACGAGCTCGCCGCCGAGCTCGGTGTCAGCCGTACCCCCGTGCGCGAAAGCCTCCTGCTCCTGCGCGAGGAGGGCATGGTGCAGGTGTACCCGCAGGTGGGCAGCTTCGTCTCGCTCGTCGACCCCGAACGCGTCAAGCAGGCGCAGTTCGTCCGCGAAGCCATCGAGTGCGCGTCGCTGACCCAGGTCGACCCCCATGCGGTCCGCGAGCGCATCGGCGGCCTGCGCGCGATCCTCGACGCCCAGAAGAAGACCGCGCAGACCGGCGACCACGACCGCTTCTTCGAGCTCGACGAGGAATTCCACCGCGCGCTGCTCGCCCTGGCCGGCCATGAGAGCGCCTGGGGGACCGTCAACGCCGCGAAGGCGCACCTGGACCGCGCCCGCCGGCTGAGCCTGATCGACACCCGGCCCATCGGCGACCTCATCGACCAGCACGCCGAGGTGGTCGACGCCATCGAGGTCGCCGACCCCGCAGGCGCGGTCGACGCCCTGCGCTCGCACCTGCGCGCGGTGTTCGACGACGTCGAGCGGATCAGGGCCGCGTCGCCGGAGTACTTCTCCAATGGGCGCCCCTCGCGGCCGATCCGGCGCACCGTCGCCTCCCTGGAGTAGCCGCCACGCCCGCGCGGGCGGCCGCGTGACCGGGAGGGCCGAAACCACGAGCGCGCCCCGCCTCCCCAAGGGGAGGCGGGGCGCGCCGCCGTGCGGAAGGCTCCGGCCCGCGGGGGCCGGGGAGCGCTACGTGTCGACCAGGCTGGGGTCGGCCTCACCGCCGGGGGCGTCGCGGCCGCCGGCGGCATCGCGCTCCGCGGCCAGCCGGTTGACCCGGCCCCGGACCGCGAACCAGCCGACGACCATGGCCAGCACGATCACCGGTAGCGCCGTGATCGTGTACCGGCCCACCTCGTCGAACCACATCATCACGACGATGAAGCCGAAGAACGCCAGCGTGATGATCTCGGTGAACGGCGAGCCGAACAGCTGGTAGGACGGGCGGGTCACCAGCCCGGCCCGGGCCTGCCGGTAGAACATCAGGTGGCTGAGCATGATCATGCCCCAGGTGCCGATGACGCCGATCGCCGCGAAGTTGATGACGATCTCGAACGCCTCGGCCGGCAGCGCGTAGTTCAGCCCCACGCCCAGGACGCACACGGCACAGGTGAGCAGGATGCCCCCGTAGGGCACCCGGCTCTTGCTCATCACGCCGGTGAACTTGGGCGCCGACCCCGACATCGCCATGGAGCGCAGGATGCGCCCGGTCGTGTAGAGCCCGGAGTTCAGGCTGGACAACGCGGCCGTCATCACGACCAGGTTCATGACGTCGCCGGCGTAGGGCACGCCCAGCTGGGTCAGGACGGTGACGAACGGGCTCTGTCCCGCCTCGAACGCCGAGTAGGGCAGCAGCATCGCCAGCAGCAGCACCGAGCCGATGTAGAAGACGGCGATGCGCCACATGATCGAGTTGATCGCGCGCGGCATGATCTCGGCCGGCTTCGCGGTCTCGCCGGCGGTCACGCCGACCATCTCCACCGCGGAGTAGGCGAAGACGACGCCCTGCATCACCAGGACCAGCGGCAGGACGCCGGCGGGGAAGAACCCGCCCTCGCTGACCAGCAGGTGCGGGCCGCTGTCGTGGCCGCCGACGTCCTGGCCGGTGACCAGCAGGCCGATGCCGATCACCATGAAGACGACCAGCGCCGCGACCTTGATGATCGCGAACCAGAACTCCATCTCGCCGAAGATCTTCACCGAGATGAGGTTGAACGCCAGCACCACGGCCAGGGCCACGAGCGCCAGCACCCACTGCGGGACGTCGGAGAACATGCCCCAGTAGTGGACGTAGAGGGCGATCGCGGTGATGTCGGCGATCCCCGTGGTGGACCAGTTGAGGAAGTACAGCCAGCCACCGATGTAGGCGCCCTTCTCGCCCATGAACTCGCGCGAGTAGGACACGAACGACCCCGAGGAGGGCCGGTGCAGGATCAGCTCGCCCAAGGCGCGGACGACGAAGAAGGCGAACAGGCCGCAGATCCCGTACGCCAGGGCCAGGGCGGGGCCGGCCGAGGCCAGGCGCCCGCCGGCGCCCAGGAACAGCCCGGTGCCGATGGCACCGCCGATGGCGATCATGTTGATGTGACGCGCGGTCAGCGCTTTGCTGTACCCGTCGTCTCCGGCATCGACGTGCCGGTCCTGGTCCGCAGGACGCAGGGTGTTCTCACTCATGTGGATTCCGCCGTTGATATGGGTGGTCGTGGCGTGGCGCCGCCGCAGGCGCCATGGGCGTCTCGTCTGCAAGGCGTGCCGAGCGCGCCGCATCCCTGATGGGGCCTGCGGTAGGGGACGCGCGTGACACGCCGGGTGCGGGAACCCGACTCCTCATGAACCTGTGGGTAATGGGGAGTTGCGCTGGTATGACGTGAAGCCCGCGGAAAGATTAGCGACGCGCGCGCCCGATGGAGGCCAAGCGAGATGTGGTTTGAGTCACGTGGTTTCGGGCCGAGAGCGCTCGGCGTCCCGTTTCGCCGCTGGAATCATCGGAGTTCGGTTCGCTGGGCGTGGGCGGTCGAGGGGACTCCGTCCTCGTCGCCGGCCGTTTCCCGGCGCCACGGCCTCCGACCCGGCCGCCAGGTCGCACCGGCCGGGAACGCGGGCGGCGCCCGTCCGCGCCGATGACAGCGGCGTTGAATCCTCGCCGGCCGCCGGAGCCGCCACCCGCACCCGGCGACGGAGGCACCGGGAGACACGGAAGGACCGAGACCCCGAAGCCCGCGCCGGGGTCGTTCGCGGGCCGGTTCCGCCGGGTCACGCGGTCGTGAGGGTCCGGGCGTCGTCCAGGAGGGCGTGGATGCGGTCGGGCCAGCGGGGTGAGCGGGCGGCGAAGGGCACGAGTGCGGTGCGCAGCAGGGATGCCGCTGTCGCACGGGGCAGGGCGCGGGATACGGCGTCGAGGAGCTCGCGGTCGGCCGTCGCGCGGTAGCCGTCCAGCAGCGGGCCGAGTGCGGCCTCCGCCCCGTCGCCCGCCGCGGCGGCCCCAGCGGCGATCCGGGCCGCGGCGGCGTCGGCAAGGTCCGACGCGGGATGCGCGGCCCGCGCGCGGTCCGGGCGCAGCAGCGCGACCCCCCTCGGGGTGCGAACGAACCCGTCCGGTGCGCCGCCCACGACGAGCACCGTCGGCCCGTCCCCGGGGTCGGGTGCACACCTCCGGGCCAGGTCGGCGGCCAGCTGCGCGGTCTCCGGGAGCAGCCGGCCGAGCGCGAGCGCCGCCCGCTCCGCCCCAGAGTCCCCACCGCGGACCTGTGCGGGCAGTTCACGCGGCGGGGGGACCGCGTGGATGCGGGCCAGCAGCTCGCCGATCGCCACAGCGGTGTCGTCGCCGTCCACCGCCGCGGCGGGCACCCCGTCCAGCCATGCGGTGGCCATGACCCCGAAGCGGTTGGCGCGGATCAGATCGGGAACGGCGATGCCCGCCGCCGCGAGGGCGATGTGCGCGGCCACGTTGACACCGCCGGGACGGCAGCGAACAGCGGCCAGGGGCCGCCCCTCCGCATCGTCGATCCTGCCCGTCCAACGCTCCCCGGGCCGGTGGCGCAGGGTGTGCGGCGCGTGGGCGGCGGGGCCCCCGAAGGCCGCCGGCGAGCCGGTCACCCGCCGGACCGCGGACAGGGCCGGGTCGTGGGTGGCCGCCGTCACCGTCACGCCCGGGCCGGGGGCGCCGAGCAGGCCGGGCCAGCCCGGCGGCGCCAGCCCGGCGGTCGCGTCCGGGGCGGGCCCGGGCGCCACGACGGCCTCCGCTGTCCCGGTCCCTGCCGTCGAGCAGGCGCGCAGGCCCAGGATGCGGCGGCCGTCCGGGTGGTCGACGGTGAGTTCGGCGGTGGCGTCGGCCGCGAGCCGTACCCGGTCGGCGCGCACATCGACCGGACGCGGCACGCCGTCGGGCAGGAGCCCGGCGATGAGCTCCCGCAGGGCGTCGGGGTCGAGCACGGCCGCCAGCCCCGGGACATCGGGGCGTCGCCGGACCAGTTCGGCATCAGCGGGCTGGAGCAACGGATGACCTCCTCGGGGGACCGGGCCGGGGACCGGATCGATTCTCCCCGCAGATGCCGCCCGCCGACAGCCCGGGCGCCGACCGCTCCGCTTCAGGGCGGAACGGGCGGACCGGCGCGGTCACTCCGATGTGTCGCCTCGGCGGGTGGCGATGACGATCGTGGCCTGGTGCTCGTCGGAGGCGGCGGCGCGGGCGCTCAGCCCACTCCGGCCGCACGCGGCGACCGCTATCGGCGCCTGGTCCTCGCCGGTCTCGACCAGCAGGCGGCCTCCCGGCGCGAGCCACTCCGGCGCCTCGGCGGCCACCCGCCGCAGGACGTCGAGGCCGTCGGCTCCGCCGTCGAGCGCGGTGCGCGGCTCGTGGACGCGGGCCTCGGGGGGCAGGAGCCCGACCGCGGCGGTGGGAACGTAGGGCACGTTGGCGATCAGGACGTCCACCCGCCCGCGCAGCGCGGCCGGCAGCGCGGCGTAGAGGTCGCCCTCGTGGACGCGGCCGCCGAAGGCGGCGAGATTGCGGCGGGCGCACCGCACGGCCGCGGGGTCGATGTCGGCGGCGTGCAGCTCCACCCGCCCCAGCGCCGCGGCGACGGCCGCACCCACGGCACCCGAACCGCAGCACAGGTCGACGACGACGGCCGCGTCCGCCCGGGGGAGGCGGCCGCTCTGGGGCGGCGCCACCCGGTGTGCGAGGTCTGCGGCCCGCCGGGCCAGGAATTCGGTGCGGCGCCGGGGGACGAACACACCGGGGTCCACGGCGACGCGCAGGCCGCAGAACTCCGCCCAGCCGATGACGTGTTCGAGCGGGAGCCCGGAGACGCGCCGGGCGACCATGGCCGCGAGGCGGTCGGACGTGGGGGCCGCGGAGATGAGCAGACGTGCCTCGTCTTCGGCGAAGACACAGCCGGCGGCGCGGAGCGCCGCAGCGACGGCGGGGCCGGAGAGCGCGTCCGGCCGCGATGACGATGACGATGAAACCGACATGGGTGCCTTTCGGGGATTCCGTCGGGCGCCCCTCCGGCCGGCTAGACCCGGCGGGTCACGCGGCCGCGAGACGGGAGCGCCCGGGCTGGTCGTGCGTTGACGGGGCTCACCTCCTCGGTCGGGCCGACTGCTGAGAACGCCAACGTTACCCGAAGGCCCGCCCCGTGACCGGTCCGGTCACGCCCTGGCGGGCCGTGCCGCCCCGGACCGCCGGACGGGCGACGGGAGGGCACGGCCCGATGCGGTCGGGGACGCGGGTCTTCAGGCGGTGCCGAAGGGATTGTCGATGACATAGCGCCAGTGGCCGTCGGGGCCGCGGCGGGCGACGTCGGCCGCCGTTCCCGCGAGGCCGACCTCGCGGCCGTCGGGCGCGGTGCCGCGGATGGACCAGTCGACGATCAGCAGGGCGATGTCATCCGCGACGTAGGCGTGGCGCGTGGTGGCCTCGATGGGCAGCCCCAGGCTCAGCAGGTGCGCGGTGGCGGCGGTGCGCCCGTCGCCGCTGACCGGATGGCCGGGCCGCGGGACGAGTACGCCCCGGTCCTCGTAGGTGCGGTCGAGGGCCGCGAGGTCGCCGGAATTGAACGCGGCGCGGTAGCCCGCCACATGAAGCGCGGGATCGTCGGCGGGAGCAGGCTGCGACGGGTCGTCATGAGTATTCGTCATGACACCGGCAGTTTATCGCCCGGCACGTCGGGGATCCGCGGCGGCCCGGGGGTTCGGCGGGCGCGCGATGGGGCGGTGTGCCCGGTGCCGGCGGTCCGGCGGCGGTGCGGTGCGGCCCTGCCCTTGGTCGTGGCCGCCGGGGACGACGTGGTCGCCGGAGCCGGTCGCGGCGGATCGGTGGACGTGTGGGGTGGTCGTGGGCGTCCGTGAGGTGGGTCCGCGGGCGCAGGCCGGTGGACATGTGCGGTTCTTCGTTCGCGGCGCCCGGGTTCGCAGGGGCCCGCAGTGCCGCATGCCGCCTGTTGCTCTGGTGCCGCTCGTGGGCCCCGGGGGGCGGTGCCGTGCGCGGCTTCTGGTGGCGTCGGACGGTGTCAGGGGCGGCGTGATCGGGCGCGGGCGAGGCCGGCTACTCGGGGGCGCATGATGAGGGCCGCCACTGCGTAGCGGGTCGGCACGGGGCCGGGGTTGGCGTAGCCGTGCACGGTGTCGGGGGAGAAGTACAGGGAGTCTCCCGCGTCCAGGTCGACCACCCTGTCGCCGATCGTCAGCCGCACCGTTCCCTCGTCGACCGCGATGAAGATGTGGGAGCCGGGCGCGTAGGCGGGGAACTCCCCGGCGTCGCACCCCGGCGGGAGCTCTGAGCGCACCCACTCGAAGTTCACGCCCGGGACGACGGGGGTCAGGACGGTACGCCGCCACCCGCCAGGCTCGTCGACGGTGTCCTGGTCGGCGGCGCGCCGCACGATCACGGAGGTGTCGGGGTGCCCGGCGACCAGGCGGTCCAGCGGCACCCCCAGCCCGCCCGCAATGCGGTCGAGGACGACGATGGTGGCGGCCTTCTCGCCCCGCTCCACCGCGGAGAGCATGCCGACGCTGACGCCGCAGGCGTCGGCCAGGCTCCGCAGGCTCAGCCCGCGGTCGGTCCGCAGCCGCTGGATGTGCGCCCCGAGGGCGGCAAGGTCGAACATGTCCTCTAAAATAGCGCTCGTGTTCACCATAGAGGAAAACGGGGAGGGCGGGGCGCCACACGGAGAGGTGGTCGTCCGAGCGGCGTGCGAAGCCGACGTGCCCGCCGTCGCCCGGATCTACGCCCACTACGCGCTGCACACCTGCGTCACGTTCGAGGAGCCCGCGCCGGACGAGGCGGACTGGGGCCGCCGCTTCGCCGCGGTGGTGGACGCCGGGCTGCCGTTCCTCGTCGCCGAGTGCGGCGGCGAGCCGGTGGGGTACGCGTACTGCTCGCCGTGGAAGGCGCGGCCCGCCTACCGGTTCACCGTCGAGAACTCCATCTACCTGGCGCCCGGCGCCGGCCGCCTGGGCATCGGCTCGGCCCTGCTGGGCGCACTGCTCGACGCGGCCGAGGCGGCCGGCGTACGGCAGGTGATCGCGGTCGTCGCGACCGACGCCGCCGACGCCGGCTTGGGCGCGGGTTCCATCGCGCTGCACCGCGCATGGGGCTTCGAGGACTGCGGCCGCCTCGAACGGGTCGGCTACAAGCACGGCCGCTGGCTCGATACGGTCCTGCTGCAACGGGCCACGGGCGTTTCCGCGGACCCCTCGCCGCCGGCCGGGCGCGAAGCGTCCCGCACCCCCGCTGGCTGACACCGCTCGGGCCGGGTTGGTGGCCTGGAGGCGGGCGCCGCGCGGCTCGTGGCCGGCGGCCCGGCGGCCCGGCGGCGGGTCCATGCGCGTCGTCCGCGGAGGTGCCCACCGGGCTTCGCGGAACGGCCCGCGACGAAGGAAGTCGCCCGTCATCGGGGATCGCCTCCCCGGGAACGCGCCGCGCCGCCGGCGTCCACCGCGACCGGCCGGCGGCGGCCTTCGCCGGCGCCCATCCCGATCTCCATGCGCGCGTGCCGCTGGTCCAGGTCACCCGTCTGCCCGGCCGCCCACCCGCCGATCCCCATTCGCGCGCGCGTGCCGCTAGGTCGTCGGCGTGTTCCGCCGCGACCGGCGTTCACCCGGCCCGGAACCAGGGGCGCCGGCTGCCGGGGCCATGGCCGACGCGGTGACCGCGGTTCCCTCTCAACGGCCGGAGCGTCCTGAAGGGCCGGGCGGCCGTACTTCCGGGACCATGGACGGCGGGCACCCCTCAGCCGCGCCGGCCCCGCCGGGCCACCTAACAACTCACGGAGCGCACATGACCTTCTCCGCGCCGCCGCGGACGCCGCTGGCCCGGGCGCTGTACCGGGCTCCGATCCTGGTCTACCGGGCCGGGCTCGGCGGGCTCCTCGGGGGCCGGTTCGTGCTGCTGACCCACATCGGCCGGACCTCCGGCCGCGCCCGCCACGTGGTGCTGGAGGTCGCCGGGCACACCGGCGACGGCGCCTACCTGGTCGCCTCCGGGTACGGCGCGCGCTCGCAGTGGTTCCGCAACGTGGTGCGGCGGCCGCGCGTGCGGTTCCAGGTGGGACGGCGCCGGTTCGAGGGCACCGCGACCCCCCTCGACCCCGCCGAATCCGGGCGCCGGCTCGCCGAGTACGCCCGCCGCCGTCCGCGGTCCGCCCGGTCGCTGATGCGTGCCCTCGGGCACGGCGACCCCGGCCACGACGGCTACCTGCGGCTCGGCGCCGACCGCGAGCGCGGGATCCCCATCGTGGAGCTGCGTCCCGACCGCTAGGCCGGCGGCACCCGGCACCGCCGCACCTGCTTCCCGGCGCCGTTGAGACGGAGTCTGTTCGCTGTGAGCGAAACCCACCTGGGCGCGTCGTGTGCCCGCTGCGCCTGTCCTTTGCGGGGCGGGGCGGCCCCGCGGCGGCGCGGGCGCGTAGACTGGCCGGAGATCATCGGGGCACCCGTACCCGGCGGCCGTCCATCGCGCGCCACACGCGCCGATGCACCCGCGTGCGCCACGTCACCCGCAGCCCGCGCACCGCGGCCGGCCGCCGCGTTCCGCGGGGCGCCCGCTACCCATACCGACCGCGGAGGTGGATCGTGACCGCTGATCCCCGAGAACCCCACCGGCAGCCCTCATCCCAGGGCTCGCGTATCGACCCCTACGTCGGCGCCTACGCCGCACGTGCACAGGGGATGGTGGCCTCGGAGGTCCGCGCACTGTTCGCCGTCGCCTCCCGCCCCGAAGTGGTGTCCCTGGCGGGAGGGATGCCCAACGTCAGCGCACTGCCGCTGGAGCACATCGGCGAGATCGTCCAGCAGGTGATCGCCGAGCAGGGCGCCACCGCCCTCCAGTACGGCTCCGCTCAGGGCGACCCCGTCCTGCGCGAGCAGATCTGCGACGTCATGGCCCTGGAGGGCATCGACGCCGTCTCCGACGACGTCATCGTGACCGTCGGCTCGCAGCAGGCCCTCGACCTCGTCACCCGCGTCTTCGTCGACCCCGGCGACGTCGTGCTGTGCGAGGCGCCCACCTACGTCACCGCCATCAACACCTTCGCCGCCTTCCAGGCCGACATCCGCCACGTCGCCATGGACGGCGACGGCGTCATCCCCGAGGCGCTGGAGGAGACCCTCACCCGGCTGGCCGCCGAGGGCCGGCCGGTGAAGTTCTTCTACACCGTCCCCAACTTCCAGAACCCCGCCGGCGTCACCCTCTCCGCCGATCGGCGCCGCCGGGTGCTGGAGATCTGCCGCGCCCACAACCTCCTCGTGCTGGAGGACAACCCCTACGGCCTCCTGCGCTATGAGGGCGAGGCCATGCGGGCGCTGCGCGCCGACGCCCCCGACAACGTCATCTACCTGGGGTCGTTCTCCAAGACCCTGTCGCCCGGGTTCCGCATCGGCTGGGCGCTGGCGCCCTCGGCGGTGCGCGCGAAACTGGTCCTGGCCGCGGAATCGGCCATGCTCAGCCACTCCACCTTCAACCAGATGGTCGTGGGCCGCTACCTGTCCACCCACCCGTGGCGGGAGCAGATCAAGGACTTCAACGAGATGTACCGCGAGCGGCGCGACACCATGCTCGCCTCGCTGGAGACCATGATGCCCTCGGGCACCACGTGGACCCGCCCCGAGGGCGGCTTCTTCGTCTGGGTCACGCTGCCCGAGGGCCTCGACGCCAAGGCGATGCTGCCCCGCGCCGTCGGCCAGCGCGTCGCCTATGTCCCCGGCACGGGCTTCTTCGCCTCCGACGAAGGCCACCGCAACATGCGCCTGTCCTTCTGCTACCCCTCCCCGGAGGAGATCAGCGAGGGCATCCGCCGTCTGGTGGGCGTCATGAAGAGCGAGATCTCGCTGCGTGATACTTTCGGCACCGCGTCGGCCCGGCCCCCGGCCGGGAACGACGCACCCTCCCCCGACCTCCCCTAAATCCCACCAGGGGCGTACCGCGTGACTTCAGCAGGACAGAAAGAAGGCAGGACCGTGGCCGATCTCGATCGGGTGCTCGTACTCGCGGGCGGAATGTCCCCCGAACACGAGGTGAGTGTGCGATCGGGACGGCGCGTCGCCGAGTCGCTGCGGCGGCTCGACATCGAGGTGCAGGTCGCCGACGTCGACGCCACCCTTCTGGCGCGGCTGGCCGACGACCCGCCCCAGGTGGTCTTCCCGGTCCTGCACGGCGCCTCGGGCGAGGACGGCGCCATCCGGGAGATCCTGGAGCTGAGCGGCGTCCCCTATGTGGGCGCGGTGCCCAGCGCCTGCCGGGTGGCCTTCGCCAAGCCCACCGCCAAGGCGCTGGTCGCCCGCAACGGCGTCGCGGTGCCGCGCGGCGTCACCCTGCCCAAGGCGGCGTTCCACGACCTCGGCGCCCCGGCGCTGCTGGAGCGCATCGGCGGGGCACTCGGCTTCCCGCTGTTCATCAAGCCCGACCAGGGCGGGTCGGCCTTCGGGGCGACCGCGGTCGACTCCGCCGAAGAGCTGTCGGCGGCGCTGGTGGGCTGCTTCGCCTATGGCGACGCCGCGCTCATCGAGGAGCGGGTGAGGGGCACCGAGATCACGGTCGGGGTGCTCGACCTGGGCGACGGCCCGTTCGCGCTGCCGCCGGTGGAGATCGTGCCCGATGGCGGGGTGTACGACTACGCCGCGCGCTACACGGCGGGCCGCACCGAGTTCTTCAGCCCCGCGCGGCTGCCCGCCGACATCGTCGACGCGGCCACCTCCGCGGCGCTGACCGCCCACGAGGTGCTGGGGCTGCGCGACTTCTCGCGCGCCGACCTCATCGTCGACGGGCAGGGCGACGTGCGGTTCCTGGAGGTGCAGGTCGCTCCGGGCATGACCGAGACGTCGACCTTCCCGCTCGGCGTCGACGCCGCCGACCTCGACTTCGCGGTGGTCTGCCGCGAACTCGCCCACCAGGCGCTGCTGCGCGGCTGAGGGGCCTCCGCGGCGGCCTCACCGGCCGCCGCGCACGTGCGCCCGGATGACATTCGGCCCGGCTTCCCCCACGGGGGAGCCGGGCCGTTGTCGTCGTGGCGTGGTCCGACGCTCAGAGCTTGACCCGTTCGTCCAGGTCGTCGTCCCCGCGGCGCACATGGCCGGGCGCTTCGCCGGCGTCGCCGCCGTCCGGCGCGGCCGGGGCCGCCTCCGCGGTGCCGCCCATCTTCTTGGGGGCGATGTGGCGGGTTTTGTAGAGGCTGGCGATGGTGGTGATGACGAGGGTGGCGACGATGACGACGAGGGAGAGGGTGGTGGGGATTTCGGGGACGGGCAGGGTGGTGGTCTCGTGGACGGCGTGGAGGATGAGTTTGACGCCGATGAAGCCGAGGATGACGGCGAGGCCGTGGCTGAGGTAGACGAGTTTGTCGATGAGGCCGCCGATGAGGAAGTAGAGCTGGCGTAGGCCCATGAGGGCGAAGGCGTTGGCGGTGA
>NZ_JBHSFQ010000047.1:0-31768 GCF_042653925.1 Nocardiopsis mangrovi | reverse complement strand
GGACATCATGCGCTGCCTCAAGCGATTCGTCGCCCGCGAGGTCTACCGCGCACTGGCAGGAACACCAACCGAACACATCACTCAAACCGACCTTGCTCCTGCCGCTTGACATCTATAGGAGCATCCCCGGCCCCCAGCCCCCTTCGAACCGGACCGGAACGGGTCCCGCGCCGTCGCCGGCGCGGGACCCGCCGCCGTTTCCGGGCGGGGCCGGATGTCCCGGCCCGGCTCTGGGAGTCGATGGCTCCACCGCGTATGTTTCTCTCTTGCATAGTCTTTGCAATAAGGGAGTGGAACGTGACGCGACGCCCCCCATCCGCGTTCGCCGCGGGCGCCTGCCTGCTGCTGGCCGCCACCGGATGCGCCGCGGCCGCACCGAGCGGCGCGGCCGACGACACGCTCACCTACGCCTTGGGCGACGAACCCGAGGAGTTCAACCCGGCACTCGTCGACGAACACCTCGACCCCGTCACCGAGATGGTCTTCCGCGGGCTCACCGCCCACGACGCCGACAACGAGGTCGTCCCGGCCCTGGCCGAGAGCTGGGAGGTCGACGACGACGGCCGCACCTACACCTTCGCCCTGCGCGAGGGCGTCACCTGGCACGACGGCGAGGCGTTCACCGCCGCCGACGTCGTCTTCACCATCGAGGCGGTGCGCGACGGCGGGTTCGCCACCAGCAACAAGTTCGCCGACGTCGACGAGGTCCGCGCCGAGGGCGACCACACCGTCGTCGTCGAGCTGAGCGACCCCGCCCCCGCCCTGCTCGACACCCTCTCCAACGGCATCCTGCCCGAGCACCTCCTCGCCGCCACCGGGATCGACGACCCCGCGTTCGGCGAGCACCCCGTCGGCACCGGGCCCTTCCGGCTCGACACCTGGCGACACGGCGAATACGCGTCCCTGAGCGCCTTCCCCGACTACTACGGCGGCGCGCCGGGGCTGTCGGGCATCACCATCGCCTACGTCCCCGACGCCGCCACCCGCCTCATGCGGCTGCGGAACGGCGAGGTCGACGCCGCCGCCCTCGAACCGCGGCAGGCCGGCGAGGTGCGGGGCGGGGACCGGCTCCGGCTGGAGGTCGCGCCCACCGCCGACTACCGCGGCATCATGTTCAACATGTCGCCGGAGCACTGCTGGTCCGACGCCCACTGCGACGACCCCGCGCCCCGCCTGGCCATGAACTACGCGGTCGACCGCGACGCCGTCATCGACGGCGTCCTGCACGGGTACGGCTCGCCCGCGCTCGGCCCGCTCGACCAGAGCCCCTTCGGCACGGCGGACACCAGGTACTCCTTCGACCCCGAGCGGGTCGAGCGGATCATGACCGAGGGCGGCTACCGCAGGAACGGCGACGGCATATGGGCCAAGGGCGGGGAACCGGTCGCGTTCGACCTCACCACCTTCGCCGAGGACGGCGTCCGCGCCGCGATGATCGAAGTGCTCGCCACCCAGCTCCGCGACCAGGGCTTCGACGCCACCGCCGACCCCCGGCCGCGCGACGCCGTGGACTGGGCGCGGCTGGATGCCTTCCTCATCGGCTGGGGCACGCCCTATGACCCCGACGGGTCGCTCTACGGCCCCTTCCACTCCGCCGAGGCGCTCGCCGAGGGCGGGTCCAACTACGGGAGCTACGCCGACGACGCGGTGGACGACGCGCTCGACCGCGGCCGCGCGACCGCCGACCCGGCGGCCCGCGAAGCGGCCTACGCCGACTTCCAGGAGGCCATCGCGGAGAACCCGCCCTACGTGTTCGTCACCTACCTGGAGGCGGTCAACGCCGTGCCGGCCGGCCTCACCGGCATCCGGCAGCGCACGCTCGCCCACCACGGCTACGGTTTCTTCTGGAACGCCGAAGAGTGGTCGTACGGCTCCTGACGTGCGCCCGTTCTCCGCGCCCCGCCGGCCGGGCCGGCCCCGTCCGCCCGGGGGGCGGGGTCGGCCCCGACGGGCACCGTGCCCGCACCGACCGGCGAAGGAGGAACCCCGTGCCCCATCTCGGACTGGTGGCGCTCGTCGTACGCGACTACGACGAGGCGATCGATTTTTACGTCGACCGGCTCGGCTTCGACCTGCGCGAGGACACCGTTCTCGGCGACGGGAAGCGCTGGGTGGTCGTCGCCCCGCCCGGTTCCGGCGAGACCGCCCTCCTGCTGGCCCGCGCCGCGACACCGGACCAGGCCGACCGGGTCGGCGACCAGACCGGGGGGCGCGTGGGCCTGTTCCTCAACACCGACGACTTCGACCGCGACCACGCCCGGATGACGGCCGCCGGGGTGGTCTTCGAGGGCGAGCCCCGTCACGAGTCCTACGGGACGGTGGCGGTGTTCCGCGACCTCTACGGCAACCGCTGGGACCTGATCGGGCTCCGCCCGTGACCCCGGAACGGCCCGCAACGGGCGCGGGACCACTGCGCCGCGGCGCCGTTCCCACCGGGGGCGGATGCCCCCGGTGGGAACGGCGACCGCCGACGAGCCCGGGGCCGTCGTGCCGCGGGTTCCGGCGGGCCCGGATGGTCGCGCGGCGGCTTCCGGTGAGCCGCGGGTCGTCGTGCGGCGGGCTCCGGTGAGCCCCGGATTCCTGCTGCGCCGCCTCGCCGCCGCCGTGCTCGTGTGCGCCGGGCTGTCGGTCTTCTGCTTCCTCGCCCTCGACCTCGCGCCGGGCGATCCGGCCCGCGCGGCGCTGGAGGCGCGCTCGGGCGGCCGGCCCGTCCCCGAGGCCGCCGTCGCGGCGCAGCGCGCGGCCATGGGCCTCGACGCCCCGCTGCCGGTCCGCTACGCGGACTGGCTCGGCGGGGTCGTCCGCGGCGACCTCGGCGCCTCCTATCTGCACGGCCGCCCGGTGGCCGGGGAGATCGCCGCGGCCCTGCCGTGGACGCTGCTGCTGGCCGGGGCCGCCACGGCGGTCAGCCTCGTCGGCGCGGTCGCGGTCGGCCTGGTCGCGGGGCTCACCCGCAGCCAAGGGCTGCGCCGGGGGATCGAGATCGCCGTGTTCGCCCTGGGCGGGGTGCCGGGGTTCGTCGGCGCACTCGTCCTGCTCTACGTGTTCTCGGTGCTCCTCGGCTGGTTCCCCGCCGGCGGCCTCGGGCGGCCGGGGCAGGAGCCGACCCCCGCTGTCGTGGCGTCATCGGTGGTCCTGCCCGCGCTCGCGCTGGCCTTCGGCCACCACTTCGGGGTCTACGTGCGGCTCGTGCAGACCGGGGTGGCGCGGGTGCGCGGGTCGGTGCACGTGGCCAACGCCGAGGCCCGCGGGCTGGGGCCCTGGACCGTGCGCCTGCGCCACGTGCTGCGCCCCGGGCTGGTCCCCTTCGCGGCGCGCTTCGGTGCGGGAGCCGCGCAGCTGCTGGCGGGCGCCTATGCGATCGAGGTCGTGTTCGCCTGGCCGGGGATGGGGCGGCTCGCCCTGGACGCCGCGCAGACCCAGGACTACCCGGTGCTCCTCGCCGTCGTCCTGGTCACCGGCGTGACGGTGGTCGCGGCCGGCTTCGCCGGCGAGATCGCCACCGCCCGCCTCGACCCGCGCATCCGCCTCGCCGGAGACGGCGGGCCGCCCGCCCGGGGGTGATTCATCCGGGCGGACGGCGCGGCTCACGCTGCGATCGTGCTCCGGATCCAGTCCGCGTACGCGGTGACGTCGGTCCAGATCACCGGGCTCGTGGAGCACACCAGGTCCTCGTCTCCGATGCGGCTGGTGGCGCCGATCAGTTCCCACCCGTCCGGCCCGCGCCGGATCTGGGGACCGCCGGAGTCGCCATAGCACGCCTGTGCGTCCTCGGTCGGATGCTGAGTGCAGATCTCGGTGGCGCCATCGAACCCCGCGCACCGGTCGTCGGAGACGATCTCGGTGTCGAGTTCCTGGAGGACTGCGGGCGTCTCGGGGCAGTCTTCATCGTTATCGCATGTCATGCCCCACCCCAGGATGCGGGTCGGGGTCCCGGTGCCGCCCGCCTCGGGTGCGATCGCGATGGGCTCCTGCTCGACCGGCTCGGCGAGCTCCACCACGGCGATGTCGTCGGCCGCCGGGTCAGTGGCGAAGCCGGGGTGGGTGACGATCCGGGAGACCCCCGCCTCGGTGCCGCCGCTCGTGTGGTCGTTGCTGCCGATCCGAGCGGTGACCTGCTCCGGGTCGTCCTCCAGCACGCAGTGGGCCGCGGTCACCACCCATTCGTCGTCGATCAGCGAGCCGCCGCAGAAGTGCTCGCCGTCGAACTGGAGGCTCACCATGAACGGGTACTCCTCGGTGGCGTCGACGCCACCGATGATCGTGGTCGACATGTCCTCGTCCCCGGCATCCGACGCGGCCGCCGCCGGGGCCGGTGCCACCGCGGCGAGGAACGCCGCGGCGCCCAGCGCGCCCGCCGCGGGGTTCGGGGGCGTACTCCGCCCTGGGTGGTGGTGCACCGTCGATGTCCATGCTTTCCAGAATCGCGTTGAAGCGCTCCCGGAACGCCGGCGCCGTCAGGACGCGTATGCGCAGGGACATCCGGCGGACGAGTCTCAAGTCGCGGTTGAATCATTCGCGCTCGGACCGGCCGCACGAGTGGGAGGGCGGTGTCGCGATGGCGATGCGCACGGGACGGGCGGAAGGGGGCGGCGGTCGCGGTCGTGAGCGATCCGCGTTCACACGGGCGGCCCCGGCGGAAATTCCGCCGGGGCCGCCGCGGGGGTTCCGGTGCGATTACCGGAACTGTTCCCAGAATCTCAGGCGGTCGAAGAAGTACTTGCAGGCCGTGCGGCGGTCGCCGTTTCCGGTGCTGATCCCGACGATGACGGTGAGGCAGAGAAGTGTCATCGGGATGAGGGTGATCAGCAGGGCGAGCGCCAGAAGCAGGGGCTCGGAGGCGACGATGGTGGTGAAGGCCCCGCCGCCGAGGAGAATGGTCGTGGTTGACAGAAGGCCGGTGGGTGGAGATACTGAAGGCGAGTCGGAGGATTGATCGGACTTGGCCTCTATTTTCGATTCTCCTCACGATTTTCAGGTGTATTCCGGCGGCCTCCTGCTGTAACAGGGGGTCGTTTTCGTGTTCGTGACACAATTAGGCCGCCGAATTTCGGAGCCTACCGGAAGCCCGGCGCGATGGCCATGCGGCGACGCCGGTTTATTCGCCCAGGGGCCGTGATCGTCTTTCGGGCCGGCTGCGTCCCCGTGGATATCGACTGGTCATCGGATATTCCACGACGTTCGGACCTGGGCCGGACCCGTCCTCGGAAATATGCGTGGTCGATGCGCTCCAAATGGCGTTTCGTGTCTTGTTTCCGTTATGCGAATACATCGACCGCGATCGCGTTGTGTGGTCGGATGTTCGGTGTGTCGGGGTCGGGGGGCCGAGTGCGGCGCCGCCGGAGATCGCGGCCGGGACGATCGGGCGGGGCCGGCGGCGGATTC
Organism: Nocardiopsis mangrovi; assembly: GCF_042653925.1. Classification (NCBI taxonomy): domain Bacteria; kingdom Bacillati; phylum Actinomycetota; class Actinomycetes; order Streptosporangiales; family Nocardiopsidaceae; genus Nocardiopsis; species Nocardiopsis mangrovi. The sequence goes on along the minus strand of NZ_JBHSFQ010000047.1, from coordinate 26,383 downwards.
AGGCCCGTGCGCCGTGGAGGACCGCGACGCCGCCCGGCGCGAGGCTCAGGCCGTCGGCGGGCCTGCCGGAGACGAGATCGGTCGCGCCGGGGCCCGCGCCGAGGAGGTGCGCGTCCACCGCGTGCTCGCGGTCGGTGTGGTTGAGCACGAACACCCAGGTGTCGTCGCCGCGGACGCGGCGTACGATCTCCACGCCCGGAGAAGGGGGAGCGGGCGGGCCGGCCGGCGGAGGGGCCGCGCGGGTGAGCAGGTCCTCCAGATCGGTGCCGGCGAGGCGGGTCGACACGTACCAGGCACCGCCCTGCCCCACCGCGCGCCGGGTGATCGCGGGCCGGCCGGCCAGAGAGCCGGAGACATAGCGGGCGACCACGTCGGCGGTGCCGGGATGGACGAGTTCCGACCACTGCCGGCCGGACATGGCGGCGCCCTTGTCGCCACCGTCGCCGCCGCCGCAACCTGCATCGGCCCCGGGGCCGATGCCGGACCCGGGCTCGCCGAATCGGCCGGGTCCGCCAGGGGCGCCGGGGCCGCCCCCGGCTTCCGGGCCGGTCCAGGCGACCGCGACGGTCTCGTCCGCCTCCAGCGGATGGAAGCGCTCGACCCGCACCCCGAGCAGCTCGCGCAGGGCGCCGGGGTATCCGCCCGTGATCACCGTTCCGTTCGGGTCGGCGATGCCGCTCAGGAACGTCACCACCAGCGTGCCGCCCGCGTCGGCGTACCGGGCCAGGGCCGCCGCGGTGGCGTCCGAGGTGAGGTAGAGGGCCGGGACCACCAGCAGCGGAACAGCGGGCGGTGCCGCCCCGGGCTCGACGAAGTCGACGGTCCGTCCCGAGCGCCAGAGGGCGCGGTGCGCCTGGGCGACGAGGTCGCGGTAGTCCAGGCCCCGCGCCGGGAGCGACCGGCTCTCCAGCGCCCACCAGCACTCGGGGTCCCAGACGATCGCGGCGTCGGCCACCACAGCGGTGTCGCGCGCCCCGGCCAGGCGGGGCAGCAGCGCCCCGAGGTCGCGGATCTCGCGGTGGACCGCCGAATCCGGTCCGGCGTGCGGCACCATCCCCGAGTGCCACTGCTCGGCGCCGCCGCGCGACTCCCGCCACTGGAAGAACATCGCCCCGTGCGACCCGCGGGCGACGTGCCCGACGGCGTGCCGCAGCGTCTCCCCCGGGGCTTTGGGAACGGTGCGCGTCCCCGTGTAGGTGACGCCCGCCGCCTGCTCCATGGCCAGCCAGGGGCGGGCCGGGGAGGGGCGGGTGCGGTCGTGGGGCGCGGCGGCGCGGGCAGGGTCCCCGCCGCCGGCGGCGGGGCGGGGCCGCCGCTCGGGCGCGGCGGCCCATGAGCGGGCCAGGTCGGCCGCGAAGGCGGTCTGCTCGGCCCCGGCCGTGCCGATGGCGTCGGGGTAGGAGTCCACCGCCACCAGGTCGAGGTGGTCCGCCCACTGCCACGGGTTCACCGGCACCCAGCTTCCGAACGCGAAGTTGGTGGTGACGGGCACCGCGGGTGTGGCGTCGCGCAGGACGTCGCGCTGGGCGCGGTAGTTGGCGAGCATGGCGTCGGAGAGGAAGCGGCGGAAGTCGAGGACGTGGCCGGGGTTGGGCAGGTACTGGGTGGCGCGCGGGGGCCGGACCTGCTCCCAGTCCGTGTAGTGCTGGCTCCAGAACGCGGTCGTCCAGGCGTCGTTGAGTGCGTCGAGCCCGCCGTGGCGCCGCTGTAGCCAGCCCCGGAATTCGCCTGCCACGTGGTCGCAGTGGCACCGGGTCCCGTACTCGTTGTGCACGTGCCACATGGCGAGGGCGGGGTGGCCGGCGTAGCGCTCGGCCAGGGCGCGCGCCATCCGTGTGCAGGCGGCGGTGTAGGCGGGGGCGCACACGCAGTAGGTGTCGCGGCTGCCGTGGGTGAGCCGCGTGCCGTCGGCCGTGACGGGCAGGGCGTCCGGGTGCGCCAGGCCGAACCACGGAGGCGGTGACGCCGTGGGCGTGGCCAGCGCGGCCGCGACCCCGTTGGCGTCGAGCCGGTCCAGGAGCCGGTCGAGCGGGTCGAAGCGGAACCGGCCTTCGGCGGGTTCGAGGAGCGCCCAGGAGAAGACCCCCACGGTCGCGAGGTTCACCCCGGCGCGGCGCATCAGCTCCATGTCCTCGGCGACGACGGCCTCGGGCCACTGCTCGGGGTTGTAGTCACCGCCGAACCACAGGCGGGGGGCGGGGTCTGGACCTCGCATGCGGGTTCTCCTTATTTTGGTTGGACAACAAACTAATTCCCAATTCCCTCGGGTGGAAGGGGAAAGCCCTTCACTGTCGCGGCGAGCTGACGGGACGGCGGCGCAGGTCGGGGAGTGAAGGGGGCGGGAGTGCGGGATGGCGGCTCGGCGGAGGGCGCGCCTGACGGGGAGGGGAGGCGATCGGCGGTGCTGGGGGGTCGGCGAGGCCGACGGGACGGCGGCGCAGGTCGGCGAGCGAGGGCACTGCGAGGCGACGGGACAGCGGGGCATCCCGTCGCCGCGTGGCGGATGATCCGGTCCGGCATCGCGGCCGTGGTCCCCCAGGTGCGGGGGGCGTTCGCGTCCGGGTGCGCCTTCCCGCCCGGCGGCCAAGGGGCTCCCGGCTGGACTCGCGGAGAACGCTCGTGGCACGGCGTCGCCCGCCAGAGCGTCCGCCGGGACGGTCCGGCGGGCGAGAAGCCACGGCCGGGCCAGGTCCCGGGCAGAAGCGCGGTGAACCGGTCGGCGCTCCGCGGTACCGCGGCGCCCAGTGCCCACGCACCGCGAAAGCCACCGCAACCCGTCCGCGCCACCGCACCCGCGGGGCCCATCCCACGTCACGCCGCCGGGTCCCGCCGCGGCCGTGAGGCCGTGCGGCGGCGCGCCGTGGACTCCGCCGGCCCCGAGGACCCGGCCTGGGCGGGGTGGCGGCGGGAGGCGCCGGCCGCGCGGCCTAGGCTGGGCCGGTGAGCGAACCGATCGTCGTGGCCCGTGCCGTGGGCGTGGAGCTGGGCGGCGTCCCGGTCCTGCGCGGAGTCGACCTCACGGTCGCGCCCGGGGAGGTGGTCGCGGTGCTCGGTGCCAACGGTGCCGGGAAGACGACCCTCCTGCGCTGCCTCGCCGGGCTCCAGCAGGCGTCGGGCAGCGTGGACGTGCTGGGCCGGCCGGCCGCCGACGAGCCGGATTTCTGGCGCGAGGTCGCCCTGGTCGGCGACGAGCCCGCCTGGTATCCGGGGCTGACCGTCCAGGAGCACCTGGAGCTGATGCGAACGGTGCACGGCCCCGGACGCCTGGAGGTGAGGGCGGCCGTGGAGCTCTTCGAGCTGGCCGGCTGCGCCGACCGCGCCCCGGTGTCCCTGTCGACCGGGCAGCGCCAGCGGCTGTCCCTGGCCATGGCGCTCCTGCGCCCGAGCCGGCTCCTGCTGCTGGACGAGCCGGAGCGCGGGCTCGATGCGGCCTTCCGGGAACGGCTCGCGGGGCTGCTCGCCTCGTACGCCGCGGACGGCGGCGCGGTGGTGATGGTGACGCACGACCCGCGGTTCGCCGAAGACGCGCGCCACGTCGCCTTGGAGGCCGCCGCGTGAACAGGACCGCGGAGGTCCGCGCGTTCATGCGGGCCCGGGGCCGCAGGCGTCGCAGCCGCACCTGGTCCGACCGGTACATCTCCCTGCTGACCTTCGGGCTGCTGGTGGTGCTGGCGTCCCCGGTGATCGACCGTGCCATGTCGGCTCTGCCCGGCGACGTCGACCCGGCGCGGGCGGGCGCGGGCCTGGCGCTGATCGCGTTGCTGCTGGCGGGTTCGCTGGTCCTCGCGCGCGCGGTCGGGCCGGTGGGGGTGCCGGCGGCGGATGCGGCGTGGCTGGTGCTCTCGCCGCTGCCGCGCCGGAGCGTGCTGGCCCGCACGCTGCTGATCCTCGCCGTGGTGGGTGCCGGTGCTGGCGCGGCCCTCGGCCTGGCGCTGCTGAGCGCGCTCGGCGCCCCCGATGCGCTGACGCTCCGGCTGCTCGCGTCCGTCGTGCTGGGCGTGTCGTGGGCGCTGGGCGGGATGGCGCTGACGGTGCTGGCGCAGGCGTCGCAGTCCTGGGAGGGCTGGCCGGCCGCGGTGCTCGTCACCCTCGTGGCGGTGGCGTTGGCCGCGGCCGTCATGAGCATGGGGCCGGGGCAGGGGGTGCTCGTCGGTATCGCGTCGGCGCCTCTTGCGGCGTGGACGGCGGCTGCGTCCGCGTCGGCTGCGGTCGCCGCGGGTCTCGCGGGGCGGGCCTGGGGGGCCGTCGCGCGCATCCCGGCCCGCGCCGTCCTGGACGCGTCCACCCGGGCGGGGCTCGCGGCGGGCGCGTTCGCCGTGATGGATCCGGGCTCGCTGACCTGGATCGCCGAGGACGCGCACTGGCGGTCGCGCGTGCTGCGGTCGCGCGCCTGGCCCTCGCGGCTGCGCGGGGCGGCGGCGGTGGCCTGGCTGGACTGGCGGCGGCTGGCGCGGCGGCCGGGACGGCTCGCGCTGATGGCGGCCGCCACCGTCCTGCCCGTGCTGGCCGCGAGGGCGGGCGGCGGGGCGACGGGCGCGCTGATCGTCCTCGCGGTGGGCGCGCCGGCGGTCGCCGCGACGGCCACCGCGGGGGCACGCCGCGACGCCGGCGACGCGGCGCTGGCGCGGCTGCTCGGTGCCCGTCCGCGCGCGCTCCTCGCGGCGCGGGCGGTGCTGCCCGCCCTGCTCGGCGGTTCCTGGCTGACCTTCGCGCTGGCCGCGCTCGACGTCGCGGGCCTCGGCGGGGCCCTCTGGCCGCTCGGGCTGCTGTGCGCGCCGGCGCTGGCCGCGGGCGCGCTGCGGATGGCGCGGCGCCCACCGATCGACCACACGACGCCCGTCATGGACACGCCCCTCGGCCCGGTGCCGCTCGGCCCGGTGCAGTGGGCACTGGCCGGCGCCGACATCGCCGCACTCGGCTGCCTGCCCGCGCTCGTGGCCCTCGCCGGCGGAGTGACCGGCCCGCTGCTCGCGGCGCAGGCGGTGTGGGGCGCGGCGGTACTGGCGGCCTACTGCGCCGCCCCGAGACGCGCGTAGCGACGAAGGCCGGTGCGTGCGGACGACGGCCCGGTTCGATGACGATCCCCCCGATCTCCTTTATGAGGAGCCGAGGATCTCCCGGATGGTGTGCCGGGCGTTGGCCGAGATGGTCGGATTGGTCGTCCGGTAGTACGGCAGTTGGATGACCGCCATGGACAGCGCCCAGCCCCGGCTGCGCGCCCACGTCGCGTCGTCCGCATCCACCGCCTCGCGGTACACCCGCCGGGCCGAGGAGGGCAGCAGGTTCCACGCCGGGATGAGGTCGGTCGCCGGTTCGCCCATGCCCACGGTGCCGAAGTCGATGACGGCCGCGACGCGGTCGCCGGCGAGCAGCAGATTGCCCGGCATGAGGTCGGAGTGCGTCCAGCAGGCGGGGCCCGCCCACTGTGGTGCCGCGAGCGCCTCCTCCCAGGCCGCCGTGATCTCGTCGGTGTCGAAGGGTTCGTCGGTGCGGCGCAGCGCCTCGATCGCCGCCCGCGTCTCCTGGTCTTCGGCGATCAGCGGCCCACCCCGGTGCGCGGGCGGACCGCCGGGGAGGGCGATCCCGCGGATGGCGACCGCGAACTCCGCGAGGCCGCGCGCCACGGGCTCCGGCTCGGCCGGACCGCCCTCCACCGGGCTGCGGCCCTCGATCCACCGGTGCACCGCCCAGGCCAGGGGATACCCCTCGCCCGGTGCGCCGACCGCCGCCACCTCCGGGATCGGCAGCGGCAGCAGCGGTGCCAGCCGGGGGAGCAGCCGTGCCTCCTTCGCGATGGCCTCGGCGCCGCCGGGGCGCAGCGGCAGCCGGGCGGTCAGGTCGTCGCCGATCCGGTAGATCGTGTTGACCGTGCCGCCGGAGGCGAGCCGGCTGATCGGCAGGTCCGCCCACTGGGGGAACTGAGCGCGCAGCAGCCGCCGGACCAGGCCGGCGTCGGTCGTCACTTCGTCCGCGTGCATCTTGCCCTTATACCCGCCGGCCCCCGTCGCGGCCGAGATCTTCGCATGGCCGGACGACGGCCGGTGTTCGTGGTGAATGTCCGTGGTCGCGTGTGAGGGAAGCGGACACCGGCCCCGCCGTATCGCGGGGCGGCGCGGACCGCACCGTCACCCCGGCCGTCCGACGTCGGTGCCCGCTACGGGTGCAGCGGTTCCGCGGCGCGCATGGCTTCGGCGATCCAGGTGTAGGGGAAGGAGCCGTGGTCCTCCTCGGTCCCGTTGATCAGCGCCACCAGGGACAGGTACCGGCCGTGGGTGTCGTCGTAGACGGGGTCGTCGGAGGCCGCGTCCTCTTCGGCGATCTGGCGCATGAGGTCGGGAACCTGCTGGAACCCGTCGGCCATCCGGTCGCGGACTTCGGGGGTGAGCGGGGTGTCGGAGAGCGCGGTGGCCGCTTCCATGAAGCGTGTGACGGCCCGCTGGGCCCGGGGGGACCGGGGGGATTCCCCGGCACGGTGCGCGGCGAGGAGCTCCTCCGCGAGCGGGGTCCCGGTCTCGTGCATGAAGTCCTGGAACGGGGCACTCGCCACGGTCCTTCCCTCATCCGTGGAGTAGGCGTCGTGCAGGTAGGTGCGGACCGCGTCGCGGAACGCCGGGTCCCGTACCAGGTCGGCCAGTTCGATCCAGGCTTCGAGCTGGGCGGCCGTGGGGTCCGCGGGCAGGACGGGGCGCATCGTCCGCAACCGGTCGACGAAGCCCTCGGGAAGGTCGAGGCCCGCGCCGACGTCGTTCCAGAAGTCGTCGATGGTCTGCTCGCGTTCCTCGTCGGTCATCGAGACGAGCTTGTGCATCAGGTCGGCCTGAGCGGTCGTGCCGCCCTGTTCGATCAGCGTTCTCAGCACCGCCCGCCTGGCACGCAGGGTGCGCTCCTGGCGCTTGACGATCTCCAGGTGCGTGGTGAGCAGGTCGTGCAGGGTCGTGCCGCCGTCGAGCAGGCGGCGGATCTCGTCCAGGTCGGTGTCCAGCTCGCGCAGGGTGCGGACGAGTTCCAGCCGGGCGATGGCGCCGACGTCGTACATCCGGTGGCCGGCCCGGTTCACGCCCGTGGGCTCGACGATCCCGGCGTCGGCGTAGAACCGCACGGCGCTCACACTCAGGCCGCTGCGGTGCGCGGCGTCTCCGATGGGGTACAGCTCGTGGTCGCTCATGCGGGTCACTGTGCTACCTCAAGCCGCTTGAGGCGCAAGTCGAATTCCGCTGAGGCCGTGCCGCGTATCCGGGGCCGCTGACCGCTGACCGCTGGCCGACCGCACCGGCGGTCCGCGCAGTGGCGTATGTGAAAGTAGGCGCATGAGGACCATCGGGTTGATCGGCGGCATGAGCTGGGAGTCGACCGCGGAGTACTACCGGCTGCTGAACGAGCTGACGCGGGAGCGGCTGGGCGGGCTGCATTCGGCGAAGTGCGTGCTGTACTCGGTCGACTTCGCCGAGATCGAGCGCCTGCAGGTCGAAGGGCACTGGGCGGAGGCGGGCAAGGTACTGGCCGCCGCGGCGCAGGCGGTCGAGGCCGCGGGCGCGGACCTGGTGTTGATCTGCACCAACACCATGCACAAGGTCGCCGGCGCGGTGGCGTCGGCGGTCTCCGTTCCGCTGCTGCATCTGGGCGACGTCACCGCCCAGGCCGTCACGGCGGCGGGGGTGGGCAAGGTCGGGCTGCTGGGGACAGCGTTCACGATGGAGCAGGACTTCTACCGCGGCAGACTGGCACAGCACGGGCTCGAGGTGCTGGTCCCCGACGCCGGCCAGCGGGCGCTGGTGCACCGGGTGATCTATGAGGAGCTGTGCCTGGGCGTCGTCCGCGAGGAGTCGCGCGCTGCCTACCAGGAGGTGATCGGCGGGCTCGTGGCACGCGGCGCGCAGGGCGTGATCCTCGGCTGCACCGAGATCGAACTGCTGATCCGCCCACAGGACAGCCCGGTCCCGGTCTTCCCCACGACCCGGCTGCACGCCGATGCGGCGGTCGCTGCGGCGCTCAGCGGCTGAGCCGGCGTCGCCGGGCGCCGCCGTTCGGGCGGGGACCGGGCGCCGGCACGCGGCCCCGGCTACCGTTGCTCCCCATGACGGACACCGGGATCGAGATCACCGCGGAGCTGGTCCGGGAACTGCTGCGCGATCAGCACCCCGACCTGGCCGACCTCCCCGTGCGGCTCGGCGCGCGCGGCTGGGACAACCAGTTGTGGCGGCTCGGCGACGACCTCGCCGTCCGGTTGCCCAGGGTGACGGGCTCCGCTGACGCGCTGCTGCGCAAGGAGCACGCGTGGCTGCCCGTTCTCGCCCCGTCCCTTCCCCTGCGGGTCCCGGTCCCGCAGCGCCTCGGCGAGCCCTCCGAGCGGTTTCCGCGGTCCTGGACCGTCACCACCTGGGTGCCGGGCACGCCCGCCGACCGCGCCCCGGCCACAGCGGCCGCGGAGGCGGCCGACGGCCTGGCCGGCTTCCTGACGGCTCTGCACCGCCCCGCCCCTGACGGGGCGCCCGCCGGCCGCTTCGGCCGCGGGGGGCCGCTGGCCGGCCTCACCGAGCCGTTCGCCCGGCAGCTCGCCTCGGCCGCCGAGCCGGGGCTGATCCCCGATCCGGACGCCGTCCGCGCGGTGTGGGACGACGCCGTCGCCGCGCCCGACTGGGCCGGCCCGGCACTGTGGCTCCACAGCGACCTGCATCCGGCCAACGTCCTCACCGCGGAGGGCGCCTTCTGCGGCGTGGTCGACTTCGGCGACCTCTGCGCGGGCGATCCGGCCTGCGACCTCGCCGCCGCCTGGGTGCTGCTGCCGGACGGCGCCGCCGGCCGCTTCCACGGCGCCTACCGGCCGGCCCCGGACGCCGCGACCCTGCGCCGCGCCCGCGGCTGGGCGGTGGTGCAGGCGCTCAGCGGAATCCTCATCGGAGACGCCGGTGTCCGCGGCCGCCCGGGCGGAAAGCCCACCTGGGGGCCGCCCGCCCGCGCCGCCCTGCGGCGCCTCACGGAAACCATCGGGAAAAGCCCAACTCGTCACTGACCTGCGGCGTTAGCCAGCGCTCCCGACCTTGGGCGCGCTCGTGGCCGCCACCGAGGGTTGCAAGGCGGCCGAATCGCGGGTTACTGTTTCCTCTAAGGAAACTAGGTGCTTGGAGGAGAATCATGGCGAACATCGACCCGTCTGATGCGAGTCGGGCCCTGCGCGAGGCGCACTCCGTGACGCAGAACGCGTCCGCGACGCTGGTACAGGGGCGTGTGCGGTGGGCCGTGGCCGGCGGCGCGGTGTTCGCCGCCTCGGTGCTGGCCTGGCTGTCGGGACCCGGGTCGTCGAACCTCATCACGCTGGTCCTGGTCGTGGCGGCCGTGGTGGCCGCGGTGGCCGCCAGATTCCCCCAGGCGGCCGGGATCACGGGCCAGCGGGCGCGGCTGACCGGTGCGGCACGCCGGCGGGTCCGCACGCTGTCGCTCGTGACGATGCTCGGTGTGGTGGCGATGCTCTTCGCGTTCCACCAGGGCGTGCTCTTCCTGCTGGATGAGCCCTACCCGATCGCGGGGGCGCTGGTGGGGCTGGTGCTCGCCGTGGCCGGCCCGCGCTTCGCGAAGTGGTGGATGGCCGATCCCGGAAGTCGCAGGTAGGGCCGTGGAGTTCGACCCGCTGCTGGCCGACCCCACCCGGCTGAAGATCCTCGCGTTACTCGCCTCGTGTGATTGGGCCGAGTTCTCCTTCGTCCGCGAGACCGCGGGGCTGTCGAAATCGGCCCTGTCGAAGCAGGTCTCGAAATTGGAAGAACACGAATATGTGCAGGTGCACAAAGGCTACGTGGGCAAGTTCCCGCGCACGAGCCTCCGGCTGACCGACACGGGACGGTCGGCCATCCAGAACCATCTCGCCGCGCTACAGCAGATCGTCGATCAGAGCAGTCGGCGCAGTCCTCCCCCGTAGGCGCGCTACTCCGGGCACTCCGGCGGAGGACCAGGAGCCCGCGGACGACTCCGAGGCCACGACATAGACGGACCATGAAGCCCGGGAGGGTCGCGAGTTCACCCGCGACCCTCCCGGGCTTTCGTGTGATCTACGGCGCGGACAGGGTGAAGCCGGAACGGGGGATGGCCTCCATCAGATGACGGAGCCCCCGCCGGACGACGCCGCGCACCGACGGCCACGTGCGCCGACCGTGCCGACGACCGCCGTTATCGGGCGCCGGCACCGGCCACCGGGACGGCCGTGGACGCCAAGCCCCCGTGTCGTAGGGTCCGGGTACCGTCGGTGGTGCGTCCTCGGTGCTTTGGGTTTCCGAGCTGCGTAAACTCCGCCGGGCCGGCGGTATCGGCGCGCGGCGTCCATGGGAGGGTGGTCACGTGACACTGGAGGACCTCGTCCGGCTGCGCCGGGCGCGTGACGCGATGGACCGCGACTACGCGGAGCCGCTCGACGTCCCGACTCTGGCGCGCGTCGCCCTCATGTCGCCGGGCCACTTCTCGCGCAGCTTCCGCGCCGCGTACGGCGAGACGCCCTACAGCTACCTGATGACGCGCCGGATCGAGCGGGCCAAGGCCCTGCTGCGACGGGGCGACCTCACGGTGACGGAGGTCTGCTTCGCGGTCGGGTGCACCTCGCTGGGCTCGTTCAGTTCGCGGTTCACCGAACTGGTGGGCGAGAGCCCCAGCGCGTACCGCGCCCGCCCTCACGACGAGGGCACCGCCATCCCGCCGTGCATCGCGAAGATCCACACGCGACCCGTCAGGAATGGAGAAGCGGAGAACTCCCCGCCGCTTCTAGCATGACCTGCATGGACATCGAACTTTCCACGTGTTTCATCGCCGTCGACGACCACGACAAGGCGCTGGCGTTCTACCGCGACGTCCTCGGCTTCGAGGTGCGCAACGACGTCTCCTTCGAGGGGATGCGCTGGGTCACCGTCGGCGCGGCGTCGCAGCCCGGCGTGGACATCGTCCTCGAACCGCCGCTCGCCGACCCGGGCGCCTCGGCCGCCGACAAGGAGGCCATGGCGGAACTGCTGGCCAAGGGCCTGCTGCGCGGCGTCAACTTCCGGACCGAGGACTGCGACGCCACCTTCGAGACCATCCGCGCCGGCGGCGGCGAGGTGCTCCAGGAGCCGCTCGACCAGCCCTACGGCGTCCGCGACTGCGCCTTCCGCGACCCCGCCGGGAACATGCTGCGGTTCATCCAGCCCCGCGGGTAGCGAACGTGGGCCCGGTGCCCCGGGCCCGCCGCCACCGCCACCGGCGGCCGGCCCCGTTCCCGCCGCGGGCCGGCCACCGGCGACGGCGACGGCCCCCGTACGGCTCCCTCCGCCGACACGGTCCGCTCATGGAATTCCGGAGCGGGTGCCCCTCGCGCCGGGGCGGGTCGCGAATCCGTCGATGCATGACATCCGTCATGCCCGACCCGTGCGGGGCGCGGAGGAAACCCGTGATCCGTGACACTCCGTCACGGACCTGCTCCGATCTAGGTTCGGAGCATGGACCCCGATCACGGCCGTTTCCCGCCGCCCGCGCCCCACCGGCGGGCCGACGCCTTCCACCCGTCCCCGGACGCGGGAGCGGTGCGGACGCCTCCGTACGCACCGGCCGATCCCGCCGTGCCGAACCGGCGCAGCCGCGGTCCGCGGCCCATCGCACCGGGTGCGGAGTACCACCGCGTGCTCGCCGGTGAGAAGCGCCACATCGGGCGCGGCATCCTCGCCATCGCGCTCCTGCTGGCCGGGATGTTCGTGTTCAGCTTCGCCATCGTCCAGGCCGCCGCCTTCATCGATGCACGGATGGGCTACACCAACCCGGCGAGTGGCGGCACCGACTACACGCCGGTCTACCACGGCTTGTCCATGTTCTCGCTCGCCCTGCTCATCCCCTGGAGCATGTGCATCCAATGGTGGCTCTACGGCGTGAAGGGTCCCTCGCTGCACTCGGTGGTATCGCGCTTCCGGTTCGACGTGTTCGGCCGGGCCCTCCTGATCATCGGCCCCGTCTGGCTGATCGCCACGGTCGCCATGCACATCGGGGCGCCTGTCGAGCAGACGTACTGGCCCATCGCCGACCTGATCGCCATCCTCGTCACGACCCTCCTGCTGACGCCCCTGCAGGCGGCCGGCGAGGAGTACGGCCTGCGCGGGCTCGTCTTCCGCGTCGCCGGGAGCTGGAGCCGCGGACCGCGTGCCGGGCTGGTCCTCGGTGTCCTCGTCTCCAGCCTGGTGTTCACGGCCATTCACGGCGCCGGGGATCCGTGGATCAACATCTGGTACTTCACGCTCGCCGTCAGCCTGGCCGCCATCACCTGGCGCACCGGCGGCATCGAGACCGCGGTCGTCATCCACGCGCTGCTCAACACGGTCACCTTCGTCTTCGTCACCGCCATGCATTCCGACATCGGCGCCTCCATCTCCGACAGGTCGGCGGGCGTCGGGTCGCCTGTCCTGCTCGTGCCCACCGTCACCGTCGCCGCGATCGCGGCGGTGGTGTGGTTGCGCACCCGCCGGACGGGACCGGCCCTGACCCCCGCCCACCCCTCGCCGCACCCGCATGCACAGTCCGCTTCGGTCCCGACGGCACAATGAGGCCTATGAGCGATATACCGCTGGTCGGCGCGCGCCGGTTCGAGGCGTACGTGCGCTGGTCGACGTACTGCGCTCTCACGGCTCCGACCGGCACCCTCATCGGGGGCGCGCCGTGGTCCAAGGAGCTCACCGGGGCGGGCCTCGCCCTGTGGGCGGCCGCGTTCGCGCTGTCCCTCGTCCTCGTCGTCGTAAACTCCGTCGTCACCAACCGGAGCATCGACATCGTTGTCGGGCGCTCACGGCGATCTCCCCTCGGCGGCGTCGGTGGCGTCATCGGATGGGCCGCGGCCCTCGTCGCCTTCGTCACCGTGAGCCTCATGGTCCCCCTCCCCGCGATGGGCCTGACGGCCGCGGCCGGGATCGCCTCGGCAGCGGCGAGCTTCGTCCCCGCGCTGGACGCGCGCCGGACGGCGCTGCTCAACGGGGCGACCGTCGTACTGGCCGTCCCGTTCCTGGGTGTCTCGGAAATCGTGTTTCTGCTGGTCGGGTCGGTCCTGATCAGCGTGGTCCTCTGGGTGTGCTGGACGACTGTGTGGATGCTGCGGGTACTGCTCGAACTCCAGGCGGCCCACGAGACCCGCGCCGAACTCGCGCTCGCCAACGAACGCCTGCGCATCGCACGCGACCTCCACGACGTGTTCGGCCGGACCCTGGCGACCATCGCCCTGAAGAGCTCCCTGGCGTCGGAACTCGTCCGCCGCGGCCACGACGAACGCGCCGCGGAGGAGATCGCCGGGGTCCGGCGGCTCGCCAAGGAGGCGGGAACCGAGGTCCGCCACGTCGTGCGCGGCGAACTCCGTACGACCTGGGACGGCGAGGTGTCGGGCGCGCGGTCGCTGCTGACCTCCGCCGGCATCGACTGCACGGTCACCGGCGACCCCGTGCCCCAGGAGTGCGCGGAGGCCCTGGCGTGGGTCGTGCGCGAGGGCGTCACGAACCTGCTGCGCCACTCCGCGGCGACGCGGGTCACGGTCGCGACCGCCAATGAGGACGGGGAGGTGCTCCTCACGATCGCCAACGACGGAGCCGGCCGGGCGGGCCCCGCCCAGACCGGGGAGGCAGGCGGCGGCGGGGGTGTGGGGCTGCGCTCGATGTCCGAGCGGATCCGCGCGCTCGGCGGGCACCTCACCACCCGCCGCGACGGAGACTGGTTCCTGCTAGACGCCGCGATCCCGCTCGCAAAGAAAGAACCCGCATGATCCGCATCCTCGTCGCCGACGACGAACACCTCATCCGCGACGCCATCGCCGGGCTACTCGACCTGGAGGACGACTTCGAGGTCGTCGGACAAGCGGGGTCGGGAGACGAGGCGCTGGCCACGGCACTGCAAGTCCGTCCCGATGTCGCCCTGCTCGACCTCCAGTTGCCCGGCCCCGACGGCATCGAGATCGCCCGGCGGCTCGCGACGGAGCTGCCGGAGTGCCGCTGCGTCATCGTGACCTCGCACGGCCGGCCCGGCTACCTGAAGTCGGCACTGGCCGCCGGCGCTCGCGGCTTCCTGCCCAAAACCGTCTCCTCCCGCACCCTCGCGCAGGTCGTGCGTACGGTCGCGGCAGGCGGGCGGCATGTCGACCCGGCGCTGGCCGCCGAGGCGATCAGCGCGGGAGACTCCCCGCTCAGCCCGCGCGAGGCCGACATCCTCGCCCTGGCGCGCGACGGCGCTCCCGTCGAGGAGATCGCGCGACGCGTCTCACTCTCCCGGGGCACCGTGCGCAACCACCTCGCCGCCGCCATCGCCAAGCTCGACACCGCCAACCGGCACGAGGCCGCCCGCATCGCCGCCGAGCACGGCTGGATCTGAGAGGGGACCACCCGTATCCGTGGCGGGGCCGCCGGAACCACGGGCCGGGCCGCGCCGGGAGACCAGGCTCGACGCGGATCCGGTAACCGCCCTCGGCCAGGTGGAACGCCTGCGGGGACGTCGCGGTCGGGGGCGGGTGGCTTGCGCGTTTCGGCAGTGGACCGCGCGGGGTGATCCGCAAGCGCCACCACACGGACCGCTCCTGGAATGTCAGCGGCGCCGCCTCGCTCGCCGCGCCGGGGAGGGAGGCGGCCCGCCCCCGCACCTTGGAGACCGCGGGCCGGGTACCGGCCGAGGCAAGGGCGACGGTCTCGGCGACGCCGCGTTCGGTCTGCTTCTCCACTGACCCCATCAACGCGGTCAGCACCGCGCGCGAGCGATGAACACCGCGCCGAGGATCCCTATGAGAGCCAATGGCAGCACGAAAGCCCCCTGTTTCCGGTCATGGACGGCCACCGCCCGGACCCCGAGTGGGAGCCGGGTTCACTTGCCGGCGATGCTCCACGTGCCGTCGCCGGCCGCAGCGGCGTTGTTGAGGGCGGTCCACGCGGCGTCGTCGAGCTTGAAGGCGTCGTGGAGGTAGGCGGAGATCGCGTCGGCGACGAGGGCGACACGGGCGGGGTCCTCGTCGGTGGTCTCGGCGGCCATCTCGCCGGCGAGGCCGCCCAGGGTGTGCTCGCCCTCGGCGATGGTGAGCAGGCTCTTCGGGGATGGGCTGAGGTGATAGGCGTCGGTGAACCACTCCGGCCCCCGGGTGGAGAGTTGGGACTGGTCCTTGCCGCCCGCGATGACGAGGGCCGGGGTGGTCATGGTGGAGTAGTCCGGCCGCATGAACGGAAGGTGTTCGGCGGCGAACGGGGTGAGGGTGTCGCCGGTTCCGGTGGCGGCGATCAGCGCGCCGGCCGAGACCGCGGAGTGGGAGAAGTCCTCTCCGGGAACGCCGGCGGCGTCGAGCACGCGCGCGCCGAGGAGCACGCCGGCGGTCTGGGCGCCCCAGGAGTGGCCGACGACCGCGATGCGCTCATGGTCGACGCGGGTCTCCAGGCCGCCGGCCTGGAGAAGGATGTCGCCCAGGCCGTCGAGGACCGCGTGGAGGTCGGTGATCCGGACGCGCCAGATGGTGGCGAAGCGCGGGTCGTCCCACGTGATGCCGTTGCGGCGGGAGTCCAGGTGGGTGGGCTGCACGACGATGAATCCGGCGGCTGCCCACCGGTCGACGAGGGGTTCGTATCCGTCCAGGGACCATGCGTTGCCGTGGGAGAACACGATGACGGGAAGGTTCTGGCCTGACAGTGGGGCGGTGACCTTCACCTGGAGGTCGACGCCGCGGCCGGGCACGGGAACGGTGATGGGCTTGACCGCGACGATCCGCTGGTCGAAGTGGCGGGAAGACATGAGGGACCTGTGCTCTCTTCGTGGGGGCGGCCTGCCATACTTTGACGGAGCGCCGTTCCGCCAATTTAGCGGAACATTGTTCCGCGAGCAAAGGGAGGTCTCGTGCCGGAACCGGTCGGAGTACGCCGAGCACAGGCGCAACGCACCCGCGGCGCCGTGCTGGCGGCTGCGGCGTCGGTCTTCGTGGACCAGGGCGTCCAGGCCCCCATCCGCGACATCGCCGAACGTGCCGGCGTCGGCGTCGGGACGATCTACCGGAACTTTCCGACCCGGGCGGACCTCGTCACCGCCGTCTACCGGCACCAGATCGACACCTGCGCCGCACTCGCGCCCCGGCTCCTGGCGGAATCCCCCTCTCCGTTCACCGCCCTGACCCGCTGGGTGGACGCGTTCGTGGAGTTCCTGGTGACCAAGCACGGCCTCGGCGCCGCGCTGGGGTCCGGTGATGCAGGGCTGGAGAACCTCCACAGCCTCATGCTCGACACCCTGCTCCCGGCCTGCGCGATGTTGCTCGACGCCTGTGGTGAGGCCGACGAACTCAACCCCGGCGTCACCGCCTACACGCTCATGCGCGCCATCGGAAACCTCTGCATCACCGGCCCCGACTACGACCAGGCCGACGCCGCGCACATGGTCGCCATCCTCCTCGCCGGATGCCGTCGCACGGCATGGCGACAGGACCCGGCGGCCGGGTGACCACCCCGGACCGCGTCTTCGCCGCCGTACCACGGTGTCGCACCTTCTTATAGCGGGCGGCGCAGCCCGTCCAGCACGAGGGTGATGACACCGTCGGCTTCGGTCCGCCAGTCGGGGCGGTCGTGGGCCGCGCCGATGCCGTGCAGCGCCATCATCACGGCACCGGCACCCACGTCGTCGCGAACGGCGCCGTCCCGTACGGCGGCGGCCACCAGGTCGGTGACGGCCTGCTCCAGCGCCCGGCTGCCCTCGGTGAGAGTGTCCGAGCGATCGGCCCAGAGCGTGGCCAGCGTTCGGGCGAGGCCCTCGTGGGCATCGATGTGGTCGACCATGGTGCGTAGGAAGGTCGCCAAAGCCTCCGCCGCGGGCAGCGTGGCCTGTAGCCGGCGGGCGCGGTCGCACAGCGTGGCGACTTCCCCGTGGTAGACGGCCTCGGCCAGTGCCTCCCGGGTGGGGAAGTGGCGGTACAGCGTGCCGGTGCCCACCCCGGCCAGGCGGGCGAAATCATCGAAGCGCAGGTCGAAGAAACAGCCGGCGTCGAAGACCTTCCGGGCGGTGGCGAGCAGGGCCTCGCGTTTGCGCCGGGCGTCGGCCCGCAATGGCTTGTCGGCGGTCATGCGCTCCCTCGCGTTGACATGTGGAGATCACCTCCATATTTTGAAAGTGGAGATGACCTCCAGATCGATCCTACCCCACGAGGTACCACGTGAAGATCCTGATGTTCGGACGAGGCGTGATCGCCACCATCTACGGCCGGGTGCTGGACCAGGCGGGCCACGAGGTCGAGTTCTACGTCCGGCCGGGCCGCGCGGCGGCGTACGGGGACGCGGTGGACCTCGACCTGTTCGATGTGCGGCGCCGAGTGTGGGGGCAGCGCGTCGACGAGAAGTGGCCGGTGCGCTACCGCGAGACCCTGGAGCCGGACCACGACTTCGACCTGATCGTGGTCAGCGTGCCGCACCACCGACTCACCGAGGCGGCGACCTTCCTGACCCCGCGCGTCGGACAGGCCACGGTCCTGGTCTTCGGCAACCTCTGGACCGAGCCGACGGCCGCAGTCGGCGCACTCCCCCTCGACCGGATCGCCTGGGGCTTTCCCCAGGCCGGTGGCGGTTTCGACGCGGACGGCGTGCTCCGTGGGGCACTGCTGCCGTCGGTCGTCTTCGGCACCCTCGGCCGGCCCCCGACCGACCGGGAGCAGGCCGTGCGCCAGGCGTTTCGCGAGGCCGGGCTCCGGATCAAGGAGCGGCCTGACTTCCGCGGCTGGCTGTGGGTCCATTTCGTGTCGGATGCCGGCCTGTTCTCGCAGGGCCTGCGGCTGGGCTCCCTGTCCGAGCTGGCCGGGTCGACGAGCGACTTCCGCGAGGGACTGCTGGCCGGCCGCGAGCTGCTGCCGCTCCTCGAAGCACGCGGCGTCGACCTGCGACGCCACCGGGGCGGTGTGCTGCCGTTCCGGGCGCCCACCTGGCTGACGGCGCCCGTGCTCGCCTGGCTGACCGCCCATGTCCCGCCGATACGCGCGAACTTCGCGACGCACTCCGACCCCGACGCCGAGGAGCCGCGGGAGGTCTGCCGGGACACTTTGGCCGAAGCACGACGGCTGGGTATCGCGGTACCGCGACTGGAAGCGGCGGAACCGCACTTCGCCCACGAGGAGACGGGGCCGCCGTCCTCGTAGCCGGGTTCGGCGCCGTAGATCTCCATCAGCCGTGTCTGCGCGCCCTGGTCGCTGTTGGTGCCACTCATGAGCGCGATCAGGCCGGCGTTCGGGGCCTGGGCGCCGCCGCCCCTGCGGCTTTGAGGCACCGCTGGGACGTGAACGACGTGCGCATTGCGCGCATCCGCCTGGCGCACGGGCAGTTTGTAAAGCTATGATTTACACGTGCAAGAAAACTTGACGGATGCGCTGCGGGCCTTGAAGGCGCACATGGAGGCGTTCCTCGCTTCACGTGTCCTGACGAGGGGCGACGACTGGGCCGACACGATAGGGCGCGCCGTGAGCCTGCAGGCGGCCGCCGATGACGTCGTGCGCGCCGTCGTGCAGCAGGCGCGCCAGAACGGCGCTACGTGGCAAGTCGTCGGCGACGCACTCGGCGTGAGCCGGCAAGCGGCGTTCCAGCGCTATGGCAAACCGATCGACCCCCGAACAGGAGAACCGATGAACACCACGCCGCTTCCCGGCGTCGCCGAACTGGCCGCCTCGGTGATCGAAGACCTCGCGTCCGGGCAATGGTCGCGTGTCACCGAGCGGTTCGATCCGACCATGCGCGACGGCCTGCCGGAGGACGCGCTCGCGGCCGCGTGGGCGCAGATCGTCGGCTTGGCGGGAGCCTTCGAGGGGTATGGAGAGCCGGAGGCCACCCGGGCCGGCGACATGACGATCACCAAGACGCCGCTCTCGTTGGAGGCGGGCGACTACACGGCACGGATCGCGTTCCGCGACGACCGCACCATCGCCGGTCTGCACATCCTCGACGGGCGGACCTCATGACCATCACATCTCCGACGGGATCGACGACGGCCACGACCCGGAGCGGACCCCGCATGAGCAGCCGCGATCTGCGGTCCATCGGCCTCTTCACCATCCTGGCGTTCGCGCTCGCCTGGCTCCTCGCGCTCCCGCTCTGGTTCGGTGACGGACTCGCCAGTCCCTGGTTCACCGTGGTGGCCACCGCCACGATGATGACCCCCGCGATCGCCGCCCTCGCCGTCGTGTTCTTCGTGGAGCGGCCGCAGCAGAAGGCGTGGACGCTCGGCCTGTGGCCGTTGAGACCGGTCCCGAGAGTGCTCGGCTACGCGGCGCTGGGGATCTTCGTGTCCATCGCGCTCGTCCTGGCGGCGCTCCCGGTCGGCGCGCTGCTGGGGGTCTATCCGGTCGACCTTGTGAACTTCTCCGCGTTCCGGCAGCTCCTCGACGAGCAGGTGGGCGCCGCGGGAGTGGCCGAGATTCCGATACCGATCGGCGCGCTCATCGTCATCCAGCTCGCCGCACTCCCGATGGCGGCGTTCATCAACCTCATCCCGGCGCTGGGCGAGGAACTCGGGTGGCGAGGCTGGCTGCTCCCGAAGCTGATGCCGCTCGGTGTGCTCCCGGCCCTCCTGATCTCGGGCGTGATCTGGGGCCTGTGGCACGCGCCGCTCATCCTCCTCGGGTACAACTACCCCGATGCGCCGGGCTGGCTCGGCCTGACCGCGATGGTCGCCATGTGCATCCTGGTCGGCGCGGTCTTCGGCTGGCTGCGGCTCCGATCGGGATCGGTGTGGCCCGCGGCTCTCGCGCACGCCGCGTTCAATGGAGCGGGCGCGAGCTACCTCTTCTTCGCCAAGGCAGGCGAGCACATCGACACCACGCAGGCGACGGTCCTCGGCTGGAGCGGGTGGATCGTGCCGCTCGCGCTCGTCGTGACCCTGATCGCCACGGGACGGTTCGCCTCCGCGAAGCACCCGTCCACCCCGCCGTCAAAAGAGGAAGGGCGTCCCCCTGAGCGCCCGGCAACGGGACACGTCACCGGCGAGTAGCCACAGCGGATCCTGCGGCCTGCTGCCGAGGAGAGGGCGGCCCTGCCTCCCCCTCCGGAGGCAGGGCCGCGGGTGCGTGGAGCGGGTGGTCAGGCGGCGCGGGTGTCCTTGGTGGCCCAAGTGAGGGTGAAGGTGACGCCGGTACGGGGGTGGGGGAGCGGGCCCCAGGCGGTGGCGAGGTAGTCGATCAGCGTGATGCCCCTGCCGTGCTGGGCCATGGGGGTGATCGGGCGGATGAAGGGGATCGTCCCGCCGGCGGGACATCCTTCGTCATCGACGTCGATGGTGATGCGGTATCGGCGGAGGTGCAGCCAGACGGTGAAGGTGCCGCCCCGGCCGCTGGCGGTGTAGCGAATGCTGTTGGTGGCGGCCTCGCTGACCAACAGGACGGCCGAGGCGACGGTGTCCTCGGGCACACGGAACCCGTCGTGGGTGGTGAGGAGGTCCTCCATCCAGTTCCGCGCCGCCCGCACCTGGTCGGCCCAGCCGGGGAATCGCCGAGAGTAGGTCACCATTCTCACCACCGCTCGATAGCGCTGACGCGCCGGTACTCGGTCTCGGACAGATAGGGGCGAACCCGTCGCGCCCCGGTTCGTCGGATATTTCTCCTACGGGATTGCTCACCGTTAGTGTTCATTGCTGGGTCCTCCCTGGTGTTGTCAGGTTGAGGGCTCGGCCCCGCCTAGTGCGCCGAACACTGGGTGGGGCGTTTGTCTTTGTGGCGACCTGGTGGGACTCAGCTTCATCTAACTGGGGGTACGCGTCCATGGTTTCAAGTGCACCTGCGAATACTCTTTTTTTGATCGCAGGATTTTTCAAGATCATTTGAATACGCTTGATTCATGGCTAAAAAGGTTCAGCCGCAGTGGCGGCGATTCGGGAGGGAACTCCGACGCTGGCGCGATCAGGCTGGTCTGACGCAGAGTGATCTCGGTGGTCAGGTTTCAATCTCGTACGGCCTGGTGAGTGCATTCGAGCGCGGGATCCACGTTCCGAAACTGGCGCATGTGGAACGAATCGACCATGCGCTTTCAAGCCGCGGAGCGCTCATCCGGTTGTGGCAGGCGGCCAATGACGGGAATGGGCTGGCTGCGTGGTTCCAGGGACTGGCGTCCCTGATACAGCAAGCCACGCAGCTCCGTGAGTACAACCCGATGCTCATCCCCGGGCTCTTGCAGACGGAGGAGTACGCCCGGGCCATCCTGCGTGCCGGACAGCCGGCCGACACCGATGCGGATATCGAGGAGCAGGTGAAGGCGCGCATGAAGCGGCAGGCCGTCCTCTTCGCGGAACGGCCGCCGCACCTGATCGAAGTTCTCGACGAGGCAGTGCTGAGGCGTCCGATCGGGGGGCGTGAAACCATGGGCAAGCAGTTGGAGCATCTGTTGAAGGTGTCCTCGGAGGCGCGTGTCGCCCTGCACGTCATACCGTTCGATACCGAGTACCACCCCGGACTGTCAGAGGGTTTCTCGCTCTTCGCGGTACCCGATAAGGGCGAGGCCGTCTTCATGGAGACCCGGATGACGGCCGCGGCGCACGACGATCCGGAAGTTGTAAGTTCCTACATGGCTCACTTCAGTGACCTGCGGGGTGCCGCGCTCCCAGTCCCCGCCTCCCGGAAGTTGATCGAACGCATCAGAGGAGAGTTCTCGTGAGTGACCCGATTCCGTGGCACAAGTCCACTTACAGCAACCAGACCGGTGGCCACTGCGTGGAGGTGTCCGAGGGGTCGATCACCCGGGTCCGGGACACGCGGAACAGGGAACTCGGTACCTTGGCCTTCCCCGCTCGGGAGTGGCGGGCGTTTCTGGCCGTTGTCGACGGGCTGTAGCCCCTGTCGCTTCGTTTCTCCCCGCTTCGTGCCTCGGCCTCCATGTCCCCGTGGAGGCCGTTGTCATGTCCGCTGGTGGGCGGTGCATCGGTTGACGTTTTGTTGGTTGCGTGTCCAAACTAACTCACGAGGCCGCTAGACAACAGCATTCCGAGTGCCCCCACCGAGGAGTCTGATGTGACAACGGCACCCCCGCCATCCCCTGGTTCTCCCCATCCACCGGTCCGGCGGCGCTCTCGGGGCGCCACGGCCGCTGCCGCCGCTGTCGCGCTGGCCGCCTCGCTGATCACCGTCTCGTCCGCCCCCGCAGCCGCCGATGACGCCTACACCTGGGACAACGTCGAAGTGGTCGGCGGCGGCTTCATCCCCGGCGTCGTCTTCAACGAGTCCGAGCCCGACCTCATCTACGCCCGCACCGACATCGGCGGCGCCTACCGGTGGGACCCCGCCGCCGAGGAGTGGATCCCACTGCTCGACTGGGTCGGCTGGGACGACTGGGGCTACACCGGAGTCGCCGGACTGGCCACCGACGCGGTCGACCCCGACCGCGTCTACGCCGCTGTCGGCACCTACACCAACGACTGGGATCCGAACAACGGCGCGATCCTGCGCTCCGACGACCGCGGCGAGACCTGGGAGACCACCGAGCTGCCGTTCAAGCTCGGCGGCAACATGCCCGGCCGCGGCATCGAGCGGCTGGCGATCGACCCCAACGACAACCGCGTCCTCTACCTGGGCGCGCCCAGCGGCGAGGGCCTGTGGCGCAGCACCGACTACGGCGCCACCTGGGCCGAGGTCACCGCGTTCCCCAACGCCGGGAACTACGTGCAGGACCCCTCGGACTCCTCCGGCTACCTCAGCGACAACCTCGGCGTGACCTGGGTGGCCTTCGACCCCGCCAGCGGCAGCGCCGGCCAGCGCACCCGGGACGTCTACGTCGGGGTCGCCGACAAGCAGAACACGGTCTACCGCAGCACCGACGCCGGCCGGACCTGGGAGCGCGTCCCGGGCCAGCCCACCGGCCACCTGGCCATCGAGGGCGTGCTCGACCACGAGAACGGCTACCTCTACATCTCCACCAGCGACACCGGCGGCCCCTACGACGGAGCGGAGGGCGACGTCTGGCGCCTGGACACCGCCACCGACGAGTGGACCCGCATCAGCCCCGTGCCCTCGGAATCCGAGGACAGCTACTACGGCTACGGCGGTCTGGCGATCGACCGCCAGAACCCCGGCACCCTCATGGTGGCCACGCAGATCTCCTGGTGGCCCGACATCCAGATCTTCCGCACCACCGACGGCGGCGCCACCTGGACCCAGGCGTGGCAGTACACGAACTACCCCGAGCGCGCGAACCGCTACGAGATGGACATCTCCGCGTCGCCGTGGCTCACCTTCGGCGCGAACCCGCAGCCCCCGGAGCAGACCCCCAAGCTCGGCTGGATGACCCAGGCCCTGGAGATCGACCCCTTCGACTCCGACCGGATGATGTACGGCACCGGCGCCACCCTCTACGGCACCGACGACCTCACCGCCTGGGACCGCGACGAGACCTTCACCATCGAGGTCAAGGCGCGGGGCATCGAGGAGACCGCGGTGAACGACCTCGCCGCCCCGCCCGAGGGCGCCCCATTGCTCTCGGCAATGGGCGACGTCGGCGGGTTCCGCCACGACGACCTCTCCACCGCCCCCGACCTCATGTACACCCAGCCCACGCACAGCGGCACCACCTCCCTGGACTTCGCCGAGCTGGCGCCGCGGCAGGTGGTCCGGGTCGGCGACGGCGACGACGGCGTCGCCCACATCGGCCTGTCGTCCGACGGCGGCGACAACTGGTGGGCCGGGCAGGAGCCCGGAGGCGTGACCGGCCCGGGGACGGTCGCCATGGGCGCCGACGGCTCCCGCATCGTGTGGAGCCCCGCGGGAACGGGCGTGCACGTCTCGACCACCTCCGGCTCGTCGTGGACCGCCGCCTCCGGCGTGCCGGCCGGTGCCCGTGTGGAGGCCGACCGGGTGGACCCGCAGGTGTTCTACGCGTTCTCCGGCGGCCGGTTCTACACCAGCACCGACGGCGGGGCGACCTTCACCGAGTCGGCCGCCGCCGGCCTGCCCGCCCAGGGCGACGTGCGCTTCGCCGCCGTCCCCGGGCAGGAGGGCGGCGTGTGGCTCGCGGGCGGCTCCGGCGACGCCTCCGGCATGTGGCGCTCCACAGACGCGGGTGCGACGTTCACGCCGGTGGCGGCGGTCGACGAGGGAGACTCGGTCGGGTTCGGCGCGCCCGCGCCGGGCGCCGGCCACCCCGCCGTCTACACCAGCGCGCGGATCGACGGGGTGCGCGGCATCTTCCGCTCCGACGACGCGGGCGCCACGTGGACCAGGATCAACGACGACCGGAACCAGTGGGCGTGGACCGGCGCCGCCATCACCGGCGACCCGAACGTCTACGGCCGGGTCTACGTCAGTACCAACGGACGCGGCATCGTCTACGGCGACCCCGCCTAACCGCCGCCGTCCGCGCAGGAGTGCCCGCCCGGGTGCCCCGCGGCCATCCCCCGCCCGGGCGGGCACCGCACAGGGGGACGGGGCCGGGAACGCGGCGCGTTCCCGGCCCCGTCGGCCGTCCGGCCCGAAGGCCGCCCCGGCCGGATGCTCTCGGGGAGGTCAGCCCTTGACCGCCCCGATGATGACGCCCTTGGTGAAGTGCCGCTGCACCAGTGGGTAGATGACCGTGACCGGCACCAGCGCCACCACCACGATCGCCATCTGGATGGCGAGGTTGGGCGGCAGCACCGCGCTCGCGGAGGTGTCCACCACCGACGCGCTGGTCAGCGAGCCGCCCTGCTGGACGTACTGGCGGAGGATGAGCTGGAGCGGCCACATGCGGTTGTCGTTGATGTAGAGGATGGCGTTGAAGAAGGCGTTCCAGTACCCGACCGCGTAGAACAGCCCGATCACCGCCGTGACCCCCTTGGACATCGGCAGGACCAGGCGGGTGAGGATCCGCCATTCGCTCGCCCCGTCGACCCGCGCGCTGTCGCCGATCTCCGCGGGGATGTTCATGAAGAACGCCCGCATGACGACCAGGTTGAACGCGCTGACGGCGGTCGGCAGGATCAGCGCCCAGTAGGAGTCGATCAGCCCCAGCGAGCCGACCAGCAGGTACTGCGGGATCATGCCCGGGGTGAACAGGAAGGTCAGCAGGACGGTGAACAGCAGCGGCCGGTGCCACAGCGACGACGGCCGCGACAGCCCGTAGGCCGCCAGCACGGTCGCCGCCAGGCTGACCAGCGTGCCCACGGCCGTGACGCCCAGGCTGACCAGGACGGCGCGGGTCACCACCCCGCCCGCGAACAGCTCGGTGTAGGCGGCGAAGGAGATCCCCTGCGGGACGAGGACCAGCCCGCCGGCCTCGTTGACCGCGGCGGCGGGCGACAGGCTGGTGAGGACGACGACGTAGATGGGCAGGGCCACGACCGCCGCGATCGCGGCGAGGGCCAGGTTCTTGCCGGCGCGGCCGGCGACGCCGGGGGGTTCGGCCCACACGGGGCGCGGGTGCGTGGTGGTCATGATCGTCGGTAGATCCCGTCCTCGCCCAGGCGGTGGGCGACCTTGTTGGCCACCAGGATGAGCAGGAGCCCGACCACGCCCTTCACGAGCCCGGCCGCCGCCCCGTAGCTGTAGGCGGCGGTGGTCAGCGTCCGGTGGTAGATGAACGTGTCGAGGACTTCCGCCGCGTTGGCGCCGAACGCGTCGCGTTGCAGGAAGAACTGTTCGAAGCCCACGTTGAGCGCGTCGCCCAGCCGCATGATCAGCAGCAGCACGATCACCGGGCGCAGCCCCGGCAGGGTGATGTGCCACATGCGCCGCCACCGGCTCGCGCCGTCGACGGCCGCGGCCTCGTAGAGGTTCTGGTTGATCGCGGCCAGTGCGGCGAGGAAGATGATCGTCCCCCAGCCGGCGTCCTTCCACACGACCTGCGAGGTCACCACGAGCAGGAACACGTCGGGGTTGCTCATGACGTCCAGCGCCTCGTAGCCGTTCTGCCGCAGCAGTTGCGAGATCAGCCCGGCCCCGCCGATGATCTGCTGGAACAGGGTGACCACGAGGACCCAGGAGAAGAAGTGCGGCAGGTAGACGATGCTCTGGAGCAGCAGCCGCAGCCGCGGTGACATGACGCTGTCCAGCAGGATCGCCAGGCCGATGGGGATCGGGAAGTAGAACACCAACTGGAACGTGGTGATCAGCACCGTGTTGCCGACGGCGTGCCAGAACGAGGAGTCGGTGAACAGCCAGTAGAAGTTGGTGAACCCGACCCAGGGGCTGCCCGCGACGCCGTCGTAGACGTTGTAGTCCTGGAAGGCGATGATGTTGCCGGCCGTGGGCGTGTAGTGGAAGACCGCGAGCAGGCCGAGGGCCGGGACCGCCATCAGCAGGAGCTGCCAGTCGCGGCGGATGCGGGTCAGCAGGGGGACGCGCCCGCCCCGTCCCGGCCGGGGGGAGGCCGGCGGGCGGCCGCCGCCGCGCGCGGCGCGGCAGCCGCGGCGGCGGCCGCCCGGGGAGGCGGGGCCGGGGGCCGCGCGCCCCGCGGCGGGGGGC
>NZ_JBHSFQ010000046.1:0-33782 GCF_042653925.1 Nocardiopsis mangrovi | reverse complement strand
TACACCTCAGAGACCCAGCGGCGCCAGGCGTTCCCGGAATGGCTGCACCACTACAATCACCACCGGTTCCACACCGCGATCAGCGGCCCTCCCGCCACCCGCGTACCTAACCTCTCGGGGCAGTACAGCTAGAGCTCGCCGGACCTCACACCCTGGATGAACGCACGCCACTCGGTGGAGCCGAACGCCAACTGTCCGAGTTTCCGGTTCTGCGAGTCACGGATCAAGGTGGGGAGCCCTTCTACGACCTCGACGCAGTTGTCGTTGTTCGGGCTACTGTAGGAGCTGGTGTGCCATTCCATTCCGTTCTTCTCTTCCTTATCCAGTCCATCGACATTTGCACAGGAAGACTCTCGGATGCGAGGCGCTCGAAAAGAGCCGTCATTTCAGTCAGCCTCTCCGCACTTCCCTTGGTGAGTCCACCGAGGTAGCTTTCACAGTACGCAACCCCCTGCCGGGGGCTTATCGTGGCGATCCGAAAACTGGAGTGGGCGTTGAGGGGTATGGAAGCATCGGGGAGAATCTGGAGCCTCACCCTACCTCGCTCCACAAGCCCCAGGATGTGATCAAGTTGCCCAGGGACGATGTCGGACCTGCCCGGAGGATGCGACAACAGAGCGCGCTCAGCCAGGATCGTGCTCACCTCTGCTCTCAATGACCCCAATCGAGCAAGCCTCATCCTCACGTTCTTCTCAACGACCTCCGGGTCCGTCTCCTTGAGACCCAGCATCGCGTGGGCATAGTCATCACTTTGCAGCAGACCGGGGACGATACATGGATCGTACTCCAGTATCTTCATTGCGCGTTTTTCGAGCTCCAGCGGCTTCGCCCACCACTCGGGGATCCTGTTTCCGCGCCCGGAAACACTTTCCCACAGAGAGGTAAGCTCACCTACTTCAGAAAGCGCTTCGTCAAGCGCGACGGCGTGAGTGCGCTTCGGGGTCGCCCGGCCGGTCTCCAATGCATTGACCGTGCTCTTACCGAGACCCGCAGAATGAGCCACGTGGCGCTGCGTCATTCCGGATGAGTCTCGAAGTTGCTTTAGCCTGTCTCGCCATTCATCCCATGTGGGAAGCGGAGGATCAGTCATGTCCAAGAGCATTCCACGCCTGTCCGATGCTGTCCACAAAATCCGAAACATTGCCGAGCTCTATGGATGATGAGGCCGGACAGAGACGACGTCGCAAGGATGGGCGGCCACAAGGCACCCTCGCGGCCGGTTCGGTCCGGGGTCCGGCCACCAACTATGCGAGGAGCTGATGACCTCATGCAGACCAAGCGAAGCGCCCGAATCCGTCCCTATATGTTCCGTTCCGGGCGACCGGCTTCGGCCCCGGTGCGGTGATGGCGGTGGCCTATGAACGACGGTTCCCCGGGTGGGCGGACCAGGTACGCAAGGCGCGGGAGTGGACCGATGACGTCCTCTCCGCTCATGGGGGGTTCGCCATCCCCGCTGACACGATCGCCTCGGCCGTGCTGCTGGTGAGCGAGGCGGCCACCAACGCCATCCGCTACACGGCCAGCGGACGCGGGGGTGTCTTCACGGTGACGCTGCGGGTGGACCTGCGGCGGATCACCATCGAGGTCGACGACGAAGGGTGTCCCGCCGGCGGGACACTGCCCTTCATCCGCCCGATCACCCCCATGGCCCAGCACGGACGCGGCATGAAGCTCATCGACTACATCGCCGACTCCTGGGGGCCGCTGCCCCGCCCCCGTACCGGCGTCGCCTTCACCCTGAGCTGGCACCCGGCCCGTACCTCCGCGGCCTGACCTGCCGCGCACCGATACGCGTGGTTCCCGCCTCCGGAGGGGAGGCGGGAACCACGTCCCCCCGGCTCCGAGGTCACGGGGAGGATGAGATTCCTGAGAACACTGGTGCTCACGGGGTCGCGGACGCACTATGGACGCCATGGATCACGCGACCGGCGCGAACACCGCCCCGCCATCCCCCGCGCACCGGCTCCCCGTCCGCAAGCTCGTCGCGGCGAGCATCGGGAACGCCATCGAGTGGTACGACTGGACGATCTACGCCACCTTCAGCATCTACTTCGCCACCCAGTTCTTCCCGGACGACAACGAGAACCTGGCGCGGATCAACACCTTCGCGGCGTTCGCCCTGGCGTTCTTCTTCCGCCCGCTGGGCGGGATCCTCATCGGGCGGCTGGCCGACGTCAAGGGGCGCCGGCCGGCGATGATCTTCACCATCCTGCTCATGGCCGGGGGCTCGCTGATCCTCGCGGTCCTGCCCACCTACGAGCAGGTCGGCTGGATCGCACCGCTGCTGCTCCTGCTGGCGCGGATCGCGCAGGGCCTGTCCATCGGCGGCGAGGTGTCCAACGCCTCGGCCTACCTGGGCGAGATCGCCCCCAGCGACCGGCGCGGTCGCTACTCCTCCTTCTTCTACATCTCCACCGGCTCCGCCGTCCTCATCGCGTCGCTGCTGGGCTTCTTCCTCGCGCGCTTCATGGACCCCGACGCGCTGGCCGCCTGGGGCTGGCGCATCCCCTTCGCCGTGGGCGCCCTTCTCGGCCTGGTCGGGCTGTGGATGCGCCGCGCCCTCGCCGAGACCGAGGCGTTCGAGGAGACCGAGGGCAAGGCACGCCGCATCTCGCATCCGCTGTGGACCACCCTGCGCGCCCACCCGCGCGCGGTCGGCCAGCTCGTCGGCTTCAGCATGCTCTCGACGCTGTGCTACTACACCTTCTTCTCCGCCCTCGGCCCCTTCGCGGTCAACTCCCGCGGCGCCGACGACGTCGACGTCTTCCTCGCTCTGTCGATCGGCACCGCCCTGTTCGTCGCGTTGCAGTACCCGATGGGAGCGGCGGCGGACCGGTTCGGGCGCAAGCCCCAGCTCCTCGCCTGGTCGGGTGCGATGGCGCTCCTGACCGTTCCCCTGTCGTGGCTGGTGGGCCCGAACCTGTGGGGGCTGCTGATCGTCTTCTGCGTCGGTCTGGCGCTCTACACCGCCATGACCTCGATCGCCCCCGCCATCATGAGCGAGCTGTTCCCCACGGAGCTGCGCGGCCTGGGCATCGGGGCCTGGTACAACCTCACGGTCGCGCTGTTCGGCGGCACCGCTCCGCTGGTGATCAGCACGCTCGCCGCCTACGGCTGGTCCAGCGCGTTCTTCGTCTACGTGGCGGTCGCCTCGGTGGTGACGTTCGCGGTGGTCCTCACCCTCCCGGAGACCCGCGCCACCGAGCTGCGGTAGCGGTCGGCGGCCGGCCGGGGCACCCCCGGCCGGCTAGCGTGAATGCTGCCAGCCCCAGAAGTGCTCATCGGCGCCCGCCCAGACCTCCAGCGTCAGGCCCGGCAACTCCAGCGCCGGAAGACCAGTGGACGCGGCGATATCGGCGACGGAGGCGCGCAGCGGTTCGGCGCGTCCGTCGACGACGACGGTGGCGTGCTGGCCGTCGACGGAGAGCACCCGGGCGCGCAGGAGGTCGGGCATGGAGCATCCGATCGCGAGGTGGAGGTCGTCCCGAGCGTAGTGGAGGATCCTGGGAAATCCTGGGGATGCGCGTCACAAGCGCGAACCCTCGCCTCCTGGGCGGTGCCCGCCGGCTCCCCCTCCTCCGA
This sequence comes from Nocardiopsis mangrovi, assembly GCF_042653925.1. Lineage (NCBI taxonomy): Bacteria > Bacillati > Actinomycetota > Actinomycetes > Streptosporangiales > Nocardiopsidaceae > Nocardiopsis > Nocardiopsis mangrovi. The sequence goes on along the minus strand of NZ_JBHSFQ010000046.1, from coordinate 30,200 downwards.
TCCCGCGGCGCCGGCCGCGGCGGTGCTCCTTCCGGCTCGCGCGGGTGCCCGATTACGCTGGCCCCATGGCGAATGGGCTGTTCACCGACGATACGCAGATCCGCCGGGTGACCCGCGAGGCCGTCATCCTCGCCGGGGCGGGGTACGCCATCCTGCTCCAGGTCACCAACCCCGGCGTGGGCCAAGGGGTGGCCGACCACAGCGACTTCGCCGAGCGCCCCCTCGACCGGCTGCGCGGCACGCTCACGTTCATCTACGGCATGGTCTTCGGCACCACCGACGAGGCCGAGCGGATCGCGCGCGGGGTCCGCTCCGCGCACAAGGGGGTCACGGGCCCCGGCTACGACGCACGCGACCCCTCGCTCCAGGTGTGGGTGGCCGCCACCCTCTGCGAAGGGGGCATCCGCACCTACGAACTGGTCTTCGGGCCGATGTCGCCCCGGGAGAAGGACGACTTCTGCGCGCAGTGCGCCGTCTACGCCACGTCGCTGGGCTGCCCGGCCGACCGCTGGCCGGCCGACCGCGCCGCCTTCGAGCGCTACTGGGCCGATGAGGTCGCGTCGATCGAGGTCACCGATACCGCGCGGAGCATCGCACGGGCGCTGTTCGATCCGCCGCAGCGGCTGATCCGGCCCGCGGCGCGGTTGCAGGGGTTCCTCGCGGCGGGCCTGCTGCCGCCGCGTATCCGCGATGAGCTGGGCCTGCCGTGGGACCCCGCCCGGCAGCGGCGGTACGACCGCCTGGTCGCCGCCGTCCGCGCCGTCTACCCTCGGCTTCCGATGGCGGTGCGGTCGCTGCCCAAGAACGCCTTCATGTGGGACATCCGCCGCCGGGCCGCACGCAGCGCCGGAAACGCCCGGGGCACCCGGGGCGCCGCGCGGCGCGGGCCGTCCGCCACCCGGAATTGACGGTCGGTCCCGGACCCCTTTGCGGGCGAGCCGAATCGCCGTTCGTTGTGGCCGGTTTCGGTCGCAATGTCGCCCCCGCAGTCCCACGAGGAAACATCCGTCAACGTGTGTCACACCGCCCGGGAGCGGCCGGCGCGCGGCCATTGCCCGCTGTGCGGGGGCCCTCCACACTAGGTCACGTTCGGACGCCACGCGCGGAGCGGGGAAGCGAGGAACGACGTGACGGCATCGATGTTCCAGATGCTCCAGTGGCACGAGCGCATCGAGGCCGAGCGCCAGCTCCCGGGGGCGCGTCCGTTCATCTCCGACCACGTCGGCCGCCACCCCTTCGCCGACGACTACCTCGGTGAGCTGGCCGAACCTTCGCGCGAACCCCTCGGCGAGGCCACGCGCCACCCCACCGCCGACGAGGACGCCGCGCTGCGCGCGCGGATCTCCTCGCTGCACCGCCGCTACGACGGCGTCGACTACGGCCCCGCCCGGGTCATCCCCGGTGGCGCGCCGACCGCGTTCATCAGCACGTTCTGCGTCTGGCTGTTGCTGGCGGGGCTCACCCGCGTGCGCTATGTGCCGCCGGTGGACCCCACCTTCGCCTACCTGTTCCGCCGTTTCGGCATCGAACCCGTCCCCGTGTGCCGCCGCCACGCCGTTGCGCCCGGGGTCAGGCTCGACCTGCCCGACGAGTCGACCGTGCTCGTCCTGACGGACCCGGTCGGCTACATGGGCCGCCGCGTGCCCGAAAGGGTCATGGCCGAAATAGGGGCCTGGCAGCGGGCGACGGGCTCGCTCGTGTTCGTCGACGGCACCTTCCAGTACATGCGCTGGGACGGCGGCCGCGCCGAAAGGTCCGCGGCCCTGCCGGTCGAACGGACGCTGCGGCTGGTGTGCCCGGCCCGGTACCTGTCGCTGCCCGGCTACCGCAGCGCCTACCTGCTCGGCCCGGAGGAGTACCGGGACGAACTGGCGGAACTGCACGAGAACCTGCACGGCGACGCCACCCTCGCCGACCGGAGGTTCGCCCACCGCGCGGTCGACCTCATGCTGGGCGAGGGCAATGGGGCGCTGATCGAGCACGCGCGGCACAACCACCGCCGGCTGGCCGCCTCGGGCGCGCTCGCCGCGCAGTCCCCGATCGAGACCGGGTACTTCCTCTTCGCCCGGCCCGCGGTCCCGCCCGAAGGCTTCCTCGCCCTCGACCAGCGGCATTTCGAACTGGAGGACCACCCCGGGTTCGTGCGGATCGACCTGCTCAACTCGCAGGGCATCGACGCCATGGTCGCCGCGACCGCCTGAGCGGCGCATCGAGGGGTTTGCGGAACGCGGAGCGCGTCGCGGTGGGCCCGTGCGATGACCGGCGCGTCCGGGCATCCGCCCGAGCGATCGGTCGATTCTACGGTGTGACGCACTGATCCGCGACCGATTCGTCTTTATCTCCGCCATACATGGACGAACCGGGTTCCACCATGTGGTGCGATTGGGGACTTGAGGCGGTTCTACGACGTATCCGGCCGCCTCGTACCTACCACCCCCTTTCCATCGGCAAGGAATCAATGTCGTATATCCGACGCATGCCCCCTTCCGCCCTGCGGAGCGCCGCCATCGGTACCGGTGTGCTGCTCTCCATGGGCCTTGCGGTGCCCGCCGCGCACGCCGACGAGCCCGAGGCCGCGGGTGCGATCTGCACCTCGGCCGCCCGCCCCGAGGTCGCCGCGGCGCTCGACGAGGCGATCCACGCCATCACCGTCGACCGCGCCAGTGACATCGCGGTGGGCGTCTCCGCATTCGGCGGCGACCTCACCTGCGGTTTCCAGGCCGACAAGGGCTACGACGCCGCGAGCGTCGGCAAGGTCCTCGTCCTCACCACCCTCCTGCGGACCGCGCAGGAGGAGGGGCGCGAGCTGACCGCCGAAGAGGACGAGCTCGCCACCGCCATGATCACGGTGTCCGACAACGACGCCACCGTGGAACTGCGCAACCTGCTCGGCAAGGAGCGGATGCAGGAGTTCCTCGACCTCGCGGGCATGTCCAACACGACCCTGCACGAGAACAACGCCATCGGGCTGATGAAGATCAACGCCAACGATGAGCTGCGGCTGCTCGACCTCATCACCACCGAGAACGACATCCTCGGCGATGAGCAGCGGGCCTACGCCCAGGAGCTCATGGGCAGCGTGATCGAGGAGCAGCAGTGGGGCACCCCCACCGGCGCTCCCGAGGGCACCGACGTCCTCGTCAAGAACGGGTGGCTGCCCTACGACGACACCGACATCTGGCGCATCAACAGTGTCGGCGCCTTCGACGGCACCGAGGCCGGCCCGTACCAGATCGTCGTGCTGACCGACGACAACGACGGCATGGCCTACGGCGTCGAGTCCATCGAGCTGGTGGCCACGGAGGTGCACGCCGCGCTCAACGGTTCCGACGCGCCGGCGGTCGGCCTGTTCTCCGAGCGGGACGACCTGCCGCAGACGTCGGACGGCTCCGACCGGGCCTGACCGACGCGGCCGGCATGACCGGCACGGCACGCCCCCGGCTCAGCGCGGCTCAGCCCCGGCCGGGGGTGTGCCCGTCCGGTCCGGCCTTTTCCGGTTCCGCATGCCGGAGCGCCCCATACCACGCGTGATCAGGGGGCGTCGTCGGACGAGCCGTGGGCACTCGGGGCCTCGGCGAACGTCCGCATATATTGCGTTTCGGGCCCCGCCGGACGACCGCGAACACGGCCCGCCCCGCTCCCCGATCGAGAGGTCCCCCCGGTGCTGCCCCTCACCGCCGACGATCCGCGCCGCATCTCCGCCCACACGCTGCTCGCCCGCATCGGCGGAGGCGGAATGGGCCGCGTCTACCTGGGCAGGTCCCGTTCCGGTCGGCTCCTGGCGGTCAAGGTCGTCCACCCCGACCACGCGGGCGACCCCGAGTTCGGCGAACGCTTCGCGCGCGAGGTCCGCGCCGTTCAGGGGATCAGCGGGGCGTTCACCGCGCCCATCGTCGACGCCGGCCCCACCGACGATCCGCCCTGGCTGGCAACGGGCTACGTGCCCAGCGTGTCCCTGGCCGAGGCCGTGCACCGCGCCGGCCCGCTGCCGGAGGCGGCCGTCGCCTACCTGGGCCTGGGGCTGGGCGAGGCGCTGCGGTCCGTCCACGCCGCGGGCATCACCCACCGCGACCTCAAGCCGTCGAACATCCTGCTCGCCGCCGACGGCCCCCGGGTCATCGACTTCGGGGTCGCGCGCAGCTTCGACGAGACACCGATGACCAGAACCGGTCAGATGGTCGGCACCGCGGCCTACATGTCCCCGGAGCAGGCCAACGGGCACCGGGCCGGCCCCGCCTCCGACGTCTTCGCCCTGGGCGGCGTCCTGCACTTCGCCCTGACGGGACGGGCGCCGTTCCCCGGCGACGACCACACCGTGCTCTTCCGGATCGTGCGCGACGAGCCCGACCTCGGCGCCGTCCCTGGCCCCCTCCGCGACATCGTGCGTCGCTGCCTGGCCAAGGACCCCGGCCTGCGGCCCGCCCCCGCCGACCTCGTCGCCGAACTCGCGCGGACGGTCCCCGCCGCATCCGGACTCTCGCCGGCCCCGTATCCCGGCGCCCCGGCGGTCCCGGGGCAGCCCGGCCCCGCGCTGGTGTGGCCTCCGTTGCCGGTGCGCGGCCTGATCACCGAACGGGAGCGGCAGGCGCGGTACTTCCAGGAGAACGCCCGCGCCGCCGGGCCCGGCGGCGCGGGTGCGCCCCGCCGCGGGCGCACCCGCCTGCTCGTCACCTTCGCGGCGGCCTCCACGGTCCTGGTCATCGGCGCCGCGGCCCTGGTCGCCGCACAGCTCACCGGCGTGTCCCCATGGGCCGCGGCGGACGGTTCCGCCGACGGCGCCGGCTCGCCGGGCGCGGAGGACGGTGTCGCGCCCCCGCGCCCCTGGGACGGCGGGGTGGACCCCGACGGCCTGGACGTGGAGTCGGCGTTCCTCCACATCGAGGGGCACGACCCGGTGGCCTCGCTCGCGTTCGATCCGGTCGAGAGCGACGTGATCTACGCGGCCCGGCTGGGGCGGCTCGACCGGTGGCCCATCCCCCCTGCCCCCGAGGGGGAGTTCCCCACTGCGGAGAGCGACGAGCAGACCGACATCGACGGCGACGGCGACACCCTCGTCCGATCGGTGGCGACCGCTCCCGAGGGCGGCACCGTCGCCACGTCCACCACCAGCGGTGAGATCCGGGTGATCGACAGCTCGTCCGGCGCAGTCCGCACCGTGGCGCCGGCAGAGGGGGACGGCGGATTCCCCGATGCCTCCCAGCGCTCTCTCGAGGAGCGCTTCCCCGACGGCCGCACGGTGATGTTCGCCCCGGACGGCCGAACCCTCTATGCGGCCGGCTCCCGAGGGGTGACGCGCTACGACACCGCCACGGGCGAGGAACGGCCCTTGGGCTCCCCTGTCGCCGGCGACGCGGTGTCGCTGCATCCCGAAGGCACACGGCTGCTGGTCACCGACGGGGGCACCGTCCGCATCGTGGACGCCGAGAGCGGCGAGGAGGCCGGAGCGTTCGACAGTGGGGCGAGCGGACGGATATCGGCCGTCTACAGCGGAGACGGCACGCGCATCATCACCGCCGGGTCGGACACGGTGGTCCGCGTCTTCGACGCGGAGACCTTCGAAGCGGAACAAGAGCTGACCTCGCACACCTCGGCCGTCATCGCCATCGCCGCGAGTCCCAACGGGCGCGTCCTGGCCACCGCGGACCAGAGCGGGCTGATCACGACGTGGAACCTGGACACCGGCGCCCCGCTCCTGGAGAACGACAACCAGCCCAACCCCGTCAGGGCCCTCGCCTGGGACGCCGAGGGCGCCCGGCTCGCAGCCGGCTATGAGAACAGCCTGATCATGGTGTGGACCCGCCGCTGATCCGCCAGTGACCTAGAGCGGCCCCGGGACCCGGCCGCTCGCACCGCACCACGAGTACGCGCACTCCCCGGGGTGCGGCGCACCGCCACCGCGCGTACCCGGTTCCCGCACACCCCCGCCCGACGAACGGACCGCTCACCGTGAAGCCCCTCACCGCCTCCGACCCGAAGACGATCGGCCACTACACCCTGCTCTCCCGGCTGGGCGCGGGCGGCATGGGCCTGGTCTACCTCGGGCGCTCACCCGGCAACCGGCTGGTCGCCATCAAGGTCATCCGGTCCGACCACGCCGCTGAGGAGGGGTACCGGCAGCGGTTCGCCCGCGAAGCCGAGATGGCCCGGCGCGTCAGCGGCCACTTCAGCGCGGCCGTCATCGAAGCCGACGCCGCGGCGGAGACCCCCTGGCTGGCCGTCGAATACATCCCCGGCCCGTCATTGAGCGAGGTCGTGAAGAAGAAGGGCCCGCTGCCCGCCGAGTCCCTGCACACCCTCGCCTTGGGACTGGCCGAGGCACTGCGCGCCGTCCACGACGCCGGGCTCGTGCACCGCGATCTCAAACCGGGCAACGTCCTGCTGACGGCCGACGGGCCGCGCCTCATCGACTTCGGCCTGGCCAGGACCACCGAGGCCGGCGGCATGACGCGCACGGGCCAGCTCATGGGAACACCGGGCTACATGTCACCCGAGCAGACCTACGGCCACGAGGTGTCGTTCCCGTCCGATGTGTTCGCGCTGGGCGGTGTCCTGTACTTCGCCGCCACCGGCCGCGACCCGTTCGGCGAGGGGCCCGCTCCGGTCCTGCTCTACCGGATCGCCTCGATCGAGCCCGACCTGTCGGCACTGCCGCCCGCTGCGCGCGGCCTCGTCGCCGCCTGCATGGCCAAGGACCCCGCCGACCGCCCCACGGCGACCGACCTGCTCGACCGGATCGCGCCGTCCGCCGAAGGCCCGGACACCCTCTGGCTGCCGGCCGAAGCCCTGGCGGAGGTCCGCAGCGCCGAGCGCCTCAGCTCCGGCCTCGCCGCCCGGCGCCGCCCGCTGCGCGAGCGGCGGCGCCGGTGGCCGATCGTCGCGGGAGCGGCCGGGGCCGCCCTGGTGCTGACCGCCGCCGGGGCGTTCGCGCGGGCCGGGCTCATGGGGGACGGCGGAGACGCGCCGGACGCCGCGGAGGCGTCCCCGCCCGCGGACCGCGCCACCCCCCAGGCGCCGACCGGCCCGGGGGCGCCGGCCAGCGCACTGACGCCGGACGACATCGGTGGGCCCACCACCGTCCTGGCGGACCCCGGCGGCCGGAACATCACCGAGCTGGAGTTCAACCCGCGCCGGGACGACACGATCACAGCGGGCGGGCCGGAGCTGGTCCAGGCATGGAATCTGGACACCGGGCTCTTGGATTCCGACATGGTCCTGCCCGGTGAGGCGGGGGCGTACAGCTTCGCCTTCACCCCGGAACCGGTCGGCAGGTGGAAGATCCGGGCGGCGATCGGTTTCCTGGACGGGCGCGTGGAGTACGCATCGGACCACGAGGGCCTTTTGGAAGCCCAGGCGTACCGCGAGGGCGTCCACGTCACCGACCTGGAGTTCTCCGCGGACGGCGAGACGCTGGCCGCGGGGGGCGGCGACGGCGTGGTCACGACGTGGGACATGACCGAGGATGACCTCCCGCGCATCGCCCGGGCGTCCGCCGCCCAGATCGGCGCCTACAGCGAGTTCCGCACCCGTCTTTCCTGGTCGCCCGACGGGGCCTGGGTCGCGACGGCGGGAGGCGACACCCCCACGATCATCGACCCCGGCAACGGGGAGGTCCTCGACGCCATTCCCGCACCCGACCGCGTCCTGGACATCGCCGTGAGCCCGGCGGGGTCCACGATCGCGACGAGCGGCCTGGGCCATGCCGTGGAACTGTGGGAGGTCGGCGCGGGGGACGGCCCTCAGCGCTACGCCTCCCTGCGGGGCAACGAGGGCGCCATCGACCGCATCGCGTTCAACCACGACGGGTCGCTCCTCGTCAGCGTCGGGTTCAGCGAGCCGGAGGACGATCCGGAGGAGGCCGCGTACCTGGGGCCGGAGTTCGACCCGTCGGTCCGGCTGTGGAACGTCGCCGACCAGGAGGAGATCGCGGTTCTGGACACCGGGGTCGACGCACCCCCGACGGTCGCCGTGTTCAGCCCGGACGGTTCCCGGCTCGCGGTGGGGCATCACAGCGGGGAGATCGCCGTCTGGGACCTGACCTGACCGGACCGGAAAGCCCGGCACGGCGGCGGACGTTGCGGATCGGGCGGCCCGATGGCGGATCATAGGACCACGGGCCGGACCAGGCCAGGGCGGAATCGAGGGCTCGACCGGCTCCCGTCGCCGTCTGGGGCGACCCCGCACACTCAAGGAGGCCGATCATGGTGAGCGATGCCGACCTGGCGCACCTGCGCCGCTGCGTCGAACTGGCGGCGGAGTCGGTGGACGGCGGCGACGAGCCGTTCGGCTCCGTCCTGGTCGCCGGCGACGGCACCGTCCTCGGCGCCGACCACAACCACGTCGCCACGACCGGCGACAACACCCGGCACCCGGAATTCGCGCTGGCGCGGTGGGCGGCGGCCAACATGGCTCGCCGACGAGATCCGCGCCCTCCACCGCCGCTTCCACGGGGTCGCCTGAGCGCCGCCCTTTTCGGCCGCCGCGGCACCCGTGCCACGGATCCGGCCTATGCTCCGGTGGATGCCACCGATCCGATGACCGGCTGACCGGAACCGGTCATCGCCCGACCGGGACCGCCGGAACCCGCCTCCACCTGCGGTTTCCCGGCGACGCCGCAGATCCCGGGGGCCACCGTCGCCCGAGGGCGCCGTTAGGCTCTCCCACCATGCGCGGTTCGCGAATCCTCCCCCTTGTCCTGGTCCCGCCCCTGCTGAGCGGCTGTGCGGTCGCCGGAGCGCTGCCGTTCACCCCACCGGCCGACGAACCCACCCTGGAATCACTGGGACTGGACTACCCCGCCTCCGGGATCAGCCCCGTCGAGCCGCTGCTGTGCGAGGACGGCGAACGCGATGGTGCGGACTGCACGGAATCCGGCACCCTGCGCTGGTCGATCCCCCTCGAAGGGGGCGACTACTTCGTCCCCTCCGATGGAGGTGAGGACCCCGACATGGGCCTGTTCACCACGCGGACCCGGATGACCCCGTACACGCGGTACGGCGGCGGGGTCCTGTCCGGCACGCTGTACGCCACGGAGGACGACCGCGTCCGGGCGATCGATCCGGCCACCGGCGAGCTCGCCTGGACCGCCGACGTCGCGGCGAGCGTCCCCATGCTCGTCTGGGAGGTCTACGAATCGGACGCCGGTATCGTCGCGGAACTGCGACGGGACACCGGGCCCGGCAGTGACCTCCCCGGCGAACTCGCCCTTCTCGACCCCCGCGACGGCAGCCCCGTGCGCGACGCGATCCCCTACCCCGGTGAGAACGAGCTCATCGGGGCGGTCGGCGGATCCGCGATCGTCCGGGACGGGGAGCTGGAGTTCGCGGCCTACGACCTCCTCTCCGGGGACCGGGTGTGGAGCGTGGAACTGGACGCCCCGCCTGAGGACGACCGCCGCCGCGACCTCTTCTCCGGCACCCTGGTGGGCGATGTCCTCAACGTCCGCCAGGAGATCACCCGGCTCGACCTCGCCGGCAGGCCCGACGACGACGCCTCCTCCGAGGAGATCCTCCGGTTCGACGCGCGCACGGGAGACGCGGTACCGGGGGGCGGAGAGGACACCGACGCACCCGTCCGGGACCGGTACCCCAACCCCGTCCTTCCCTTGGACTACGAGAAACCCGATGAGATCCGCCGGTTCCCCACCCTGGTGAACCCGCTGGAGGAGGAGCCGGTGGCCGACCCGGGCTACGCCGGGGTCGGCATGCTGCACGCCGCCGATGGCGAAGCGCTGATCGGCGCGGCGTGCGCTCCCGACGCCCTGCGCACCCAGACGGGGCCGCCCGCGGTCGCCGACGCCCTCCACTGCGACAACCCCCGGCTCTTCGCCCTCAACCGCTAGCCCCGCAACCCGGCCGGTCGCACCGGATCACCAGCGGGTCCCAGCCGCGTTCGCCGGCCTCACGGGTGAGGATGACGGGCCTGTCACGTTCGTCCAGCACCAGGTCCGCATCGGCACCGTACCGGGACGAACCCGGGCGGAGCGTGACACTGTCCACGTCGGCACATGAACCGTCCCGGCACGACAGGAACACCAGATTCTCGCCATGGCCGTCGGTGGTGACCATCTGCGGGCGACCGCCGGAATCGACGGCGAGCGCCGGAAGGGGGCGCTGCCAGCCCGGTCCGGTGAGTTCCCGTTCGGCCGATTCCGAGCACGCGGTGTCCACGCAGTCCAGCAGGAGCGCGGAGCCGTCGTGCGCGCGGTAGACGACGACCGGCCGCCCGTCCGGCCGGATCTCGGTCCGGGCACCCAGCGTCACCCCGTCCGCCTCCGTCCCCGACGGGTCGCCTTCGAGCCGCGGCTCCACGACGACGCGCCGTTGCGGATCCGCGCAATCGGCGTCCTCACACGTCACGAGGGTGACCGACCCGTTGTCCGGCTCCCGGACCGCGACGGCGACCTCCCCGGCCGGACCCACCGCGATCTCCAGATTGCGCCGGGCCCGAGCTTCATCCGCGACCTGGAACACCGGCATGTCACCCAGATCCGCCGTCCGTACGTCCCCGCATTCCGCGCCGTCGCACCGGTGCAACTGGAGGTTCGATTCGGTTCCATCGGCGTTGCGCGCCAAGGAGGCGATGACCAGTCCCCCTCCGAAAGCGACCGTATCGGCCGCTGTGTAGTCGGACCGGGGGTGGGGGTTGTCCTGCTCCTCCTCGACACGCACCTCCGTTCCCGCTTGCCGGCTCCCCGGGTAGGAGACGCACCCGTCCTCGGCGCACACGCCCGGCGAGAGGAGGAGCCGGCCGTCGGACCAGAACGCTTGGGCGGGTAGCGCGGACGAGGAGTCCCCGTCCGCCGGAACGACGCCCTCGCAGGCCGCACCGCACCGGGCGAGGACGCTGTCTCCGTCCTGGACCAGCAGGCCCTCGTCCGTTGACCGCAGTATGAGCTCCAGCTGGAACGACCGATCGCTCGGGATGACCTCTTCGGTGTACGCGGGTATCCCCGGTGCCGCCAACGCGGGGGCGGACGGCACGAGCACGATGGCCAGCCCTGCGGCCAGGACGGCGGCGGGCCGCTCGAAGGACCGGGCCGACGACCCGTCGTCGGCCGGCAGAGTTCCACGCACGGTGTCGATGTCGTGCCCCGGAGCCGTCTCATCATCGCGCAGGAAGAGGATGGCCAGCAGCCCCGCGAGCACCGCGACGGCCACGCCCGCCGGCAGCGCGCGCAACAGGCCGCCCATCACCGTCATCGCCCATGACGGCAATGGCACGAGGCCCATGAGGAAGCCGGACGGCCACGAGAGCCCGGCCGCCCCCAGCAGGATCACCAGCGGATACCAGGCGAACGGGAACACCCTGAACGCCGGCATCCGCACGCACGCGCGGAGGGGGCCCATAGCGGCGATCGTCGATCCCACCGCGCCGTAGGTGAGGACGATGGCGGGCATGAAGGCGACGGCGGCGGCGACCACCCCCAAGAACGCGGCCCCCTCCGCCACATACTCATAGGCCGCCCACGCGACGGCGCCGTTGGCGGAGAGCAGCACGATGAACAGCATCATGGCCCAAGGGCGCCCCGCCCCCCGGCGCAGCGCCGTGCGGGCCGTGATGGGACGCCCGGCCAGCACCGCGCCCGCCACCAGGAGGGAGGACGTGAAGATCACCGCGAGGCCGTACAGTGCCGCGGCCGCCCACAGTGCGACGAGCACCCATCCCCACGCCGGCAGCGGCGCGCTCTCCGTGACCACGGCGGCCTGGAGCGCACCATCGGCGACAGCGAGCCTCCCCTGCCCCAGGAGCACCACGAGGACCGCGCTCAACACGGCGACCGGCACAGCGGGGAACACGATGGTCGCGGCCAAGGGGACGATCGCTTCGCGCACCAGGGCGAACGCGCCGGTCAACGGCGATTCGTTGTGGAAGAGCCGGTAGTCGCGCTCCAGCGGGTCGCGGCGCGCCTCCGGACCGCCCGGGCGGTCCGGTCCCCCGTCACCCGCTCCAGGCCGCGGTGGCGCGGCCACCGTGTCGGCCCCGGCCGCCCCCGTCGTCGGCTCCGCCCTCCCGCCCTCGTCGCCGGACCGGTCCGATGGCGGTGCGCCATCACTGGGCGCGGGGTCGGGCGGGGTGTCTGACATGGGGGATGCCTTCCGGTCGGGGGTGTCGGCGATCAACGATAGTTAGGGCCCTACGTCCCAAAAGCCCTGGAAGGCGCCATTCCACGGCCGGTTCCGGTCATTCGCCCGCCGGCCGCCGCCGCGCCCCTGCGCGGCCGCGGGCGGCGCGCCGGGCTTCGGACGGCCGGGGCGCGGGCTAGTGGACCTTGTCCGCGTCGCCGGCCGACGCGGTCTCCGGGGCCGTCGCGGGACGCATGCGCAACGCGACGACCAGTGTGAGGGCGGCGACCACCGCCATGGCCAGGAAGGCGTCGGAGAAGGCGGCGCCGTCCTGGCCGGGGTACAGGGGGTTGACGGCGCCGCCGCCGCTCTGCTGCCTGGCGGTCACCAGCGCACCGAACAGGGCGGGGCCGGCGCCGGCGCCGAGGAACTGGGCGCCTTGGAGGATCCCCAGGCCGACGCCGACCTGGTCGGACGGCAACGCGCCCGCCGCGGCGCTGATGATCGGGGTCAGCACGAGGATGAAGCCGACACTGAGCCCGAGGATCCCGGCCCCCGCGGGGATCACCGACGTGCCCCCCGTGAAGGCGGAGAGGAACAGGGCGAACGCTCCCATGAGCGCGAGGCCCGTCAGCACCAGCGCGCGCGTGCCGATGCGGTCGGCGAGGCGGCCGATCAACGGCGAGAGGACGGCCACGGCGGCACCCGCCGGGATCATGACCAGGGCGCCCGCACCCGGGCCGAGTCCGTTGACGTCGACCACCAGCAGCGGGACGAAGACCAGGCCGCCGAGGTTGACGGCCATGGCCGAGAACGCGACGACGACCGCGACCCGGTAGACCCGGTTGGCGAACAGAGCGGGCGGGACGAAGGGCCGGGCGAACCGGACGGTGCGCCACCCGAAGAGCGCGATCGCCGCGGCCGCCACCGCGAGGCTGCCCCAGGACGAGGGCGCGGCGAAGCCCCCGGCCTGCGCCTGGGTGGTGCCGAACAGGGCCAGCCCGGCGCCGAGGCCCAGGAGGACACCGCCGGGAAGGTCGAACCGGTCCGCTCCCGCCGGGGGCTCGCCCGGCAGCACGCGCACCGCCGCGGGCAGCAGGACCAGCGCGGCCACGAGCATGAGCCAGAACAGCGCGGGCCAGCCGAGGAACTGGCCCACCCCGCCGCCGATGGCCGGTCCGGCGGCGGTGCCGATACCCGCTGCCGCGGAGACGACGCCGATCCCCATTCCTCGCTGTTCGGCCGGCAGTAGCCTGGTGACGGCGATGATCGAGAGCACGGGCAGCGCGGCCGCGCCCGCCCCCATCACGATCCGCCCGAGCACGAGCACGAGGAGATCCGGCGCGAGCGCGCAGATCAGGCTCCCGGCGGCGTAGGTCAACAGGGCGAACCCGAAGAGGCGCCGCAGACTCACCCGGTCGGAGACGCGGCCGTAGAAGGGGATGCCGACCGAGAACGTCAGCAGGAAGCCGGTGACGACCCAGGCGAGTTCCGCCTCGGAGGCCCCGAACTCCGCTCCGATCGAGGGAAGCATGAGATTGACCATGTCGCTGGCGATGACCGTGACGAGCACGGCGGGGAGGAGCACGGACAGCAGCAGGGCCGGTCCTGGGCCGGTCCGCTCGGGGGTGGTCGGCGTGGGTGTCATTCGGGGCGTCCTCCGCGGTCGTGGTCGATACTGCCACTTTCGTGGTTACAGTTAGGGCGAAAAAACGGCGGAGGGGCGTCCCTCCGCCGCGCCTCGGTCAGCGCTTGCGCAGTCCGAGTTCACGCTCGGCGTCCAGCACCCGCCGGAGCATGTGGGCGATGCTCGTCCGGCGGAGCCGCTCCTCCATGGCCCGTTGCGCGTCGCAGAACTCCACCTCCAGCAGGCCCTGCATGTGCCGCCCCACCTCGCACTCGGCGCTGGGCGGGTGGGCGTGCCGCGACAGGACCGGCCCGGCCTCGACGGCGGCATACGCGTCGTAGAGCGTGATCTCGCGCGCGGGACGCGCAAGGGACCAGCCGCCGCCGCGCCCCTCGGTGGACCGCACCAGATCGGCGTCACGCAGCCCGCCGAGGATGCGCCGCACGAGAACCGGATTGCTCGCCAGGCTGTCCGCGATCTCCGCGGAGGTCAGCGACCGGTCCCCCCACCGCGCCAACATCGTGAGCGCGTGGATCGCGGTCGCGCTCCTGCTGCTGATCCCCACGGCACCCCCTCCGCGGCCACCGCCGCGCCGATCGAAACTGCAATGAACTTAGTTGCAGTTTTGTGGCCCGTCAATCCACCACATGATGGGCTGGACCATGGAATGCCGATCCTGCGCCGTCGAGGGGCCGGCACCCGGCCGGAGGCGACCGAGCCCCGACCGCATCCGGCGAGGACAGGGGATGGATGACACACACGCGACACGCCCTGAGCGACAACCCGCTCTTCGCCCGGCTGGACGGGGCCCGGTCGGTGCTCGTCGCGGGGGCCGGGGGCGGGTTCGACGTGTACGCCGGGCTGCCGCTCGCCCTCGCGCTGCGGCGCGGTGGCCGGCGCGTACACCTGGCGAATCTGAGCTTCAGCCGGCTCGACGCCGGCCTGGACTGGGTGGCGCCCGACGTCGCCGCCGTCACCCCGGACTCCCCCGGCCACCCCGGCTACTTCCCCGAGCGAACCCTCGCCCGATGGCTGGAGTCGCGGGGGCTGCCGCCGACCGTCCACGCGTTCCGGCGCACGGGCGCGCGCCCGCTGCGCGACGCCTACCGCGCACTCGTACGGCGGCTGGGCGTCGACGCGATCGTCCTGGTCGACGGCGGGACCGACATCCTCATGCGCGGCGACGAAGCCGGACTGGGCACCCCGGAGGAGGACGTGGCGAGCCTGGCCGCGGTCGCCGGCACCGGCGACGTCCCCGTGCGGCTGGTGGCGTGCCTCGGGTTCGGCGTGGACGCCTACCACGGCGTCTCCCACGTGCTCTTCCTGGAGAACGTCGCCGCGCTGGAACGGGCCGGCGGCTACCTCGGGGCGTTCTCGCTTCCGCGGGCCAGTCACGAGGGGGCCGCCTATCTCGACGCCGTGGCCCACGCGCAGGAGCAGACCCCTTCAGCGCCCAGTATCGTCAACGGCTCGATCGCGGCGGCGGTGCGCGGGGACTTCGGCGACGTGCGGTTCACCCCGCGTACGGGGAACAGCGAGCTGTTCGTGAACCCGCTGATGGGCCTGTACTTCGCCTTCGAACTGGACGCGGTGGCCGCCCACTGCCGCTACCTCGACCGGGTCGCGCCGACCACGACCTACGCCGAACTCCGCGCCGCCGTCGATGCCCACCGGTTCACCGTGGATGATCCGCGCCCGAAGCGCACCTTCCCCCACTGACCGCCGGGTGGACCGGGCACAGGCACCGATCCTGTCGCTCAGGGATGGGCGGCCGAGCGGTCGGCGGCGGTGTCGTCGTCGGTGCCGTCTCCCGCCCAGATGCCGCGGACGTGGCCGAGGTGGCGCCGCATCAGGGCCTCGGCGCCGTCGGCGTCGCGGGCGGCGATGAGGTCGAGGAGTTCGGCGTGCTCGTGGGAGGAGTCGAACAGGGCGGTGCCCTCCGTCAGCGTGCGCAGGCCGTAGAGCCGCGAACTGACGCGCAGCGACCGCACGATCTCCACCAGCCTGGGGTTGCCGGCCTGTTCCAGCAGCGCGAGGTGGAACTCCATGTCGATGGTGACATGGGCGATGAAGTCGCGCCGCCGGGCGGCGTCCTCGATCCCGGCCGCCAGGGGCCGCAGCCGCTCGATGACCGCGGGGTCGACCCCCTGATCGGTGATCTTCCGGATCACCGGGATCTCGATGAGCGCGCGGATCTCGGTGATGTGGTCGAGCTCCGCCGCGGACAGGTGGGTGACGCGGAAGCCCTTGTTGCGGACGACGTCGACCAGCCCCTCCTTGGCCAGGTCGAGCATTGCCTCGCGGACGGGGGTCGCGGACACCCCGAACTGCTCGGCCAGGCTCGGGGCGGAGTAGACGGCCCCGGGCTGCAGCTCCCCCGAGATCACCGCGCCGCGGAGGGTCTCGGTGATCTCCTCGCGGAGGTTGCGGCGCCCGCGGAACGAGGGCAGGCGCACGGTCGCGGCGCCATCGTCCACGTTCATCTGTTCCCCCTCACCGGCCGGGCCCGGCCGGCCTCGTAGGCGGCTCCGGCCAGGACAAGATCCTCCCATGCCATCCCCACGCTCTTGAAAAGCCGCGGGCGCCCGTCAACGGGGAGGGCGGCGCCCCGCGCGAGGTCGGCGAGGGGGACGAGGGCGGCCGGGTCGAGCAGGCCCTCCCGGATGACCTGGACGATGTCGCCCGCCTCCCGGGTGGCGGCGGATACCGCCTCGACCACCACGGTCGACCGGAGAACGGTGCGGGTGTCGACCTCGCGGGCGCCGGGTTCGTGCGACCCCACCGCCACGACGGTGGCGTGCGGGGGCAGCAGGTCGCCGTCGAACAGGGGGGTCGTGGCGGTGGTACAGCAGGCGACGAGGTCGGCCGAGGCCACCGCCTCGGGCCCGCCGGTGTCCACGCGCACCCCGCTGATGTCGGGCAGGCCGCGGGCGAGGGTCCGCGCGCGGTCCGGGGTGCGACCGACAACGGTGACCCGGGTGATGGGGCGGACGGCGTGCAGCGCCCGCAGGTGGCTGCGCGCCTGCGGGCCGCCGCCGAACAGCACCAGCCGCGACGCGTCGCGGGGGGCCAGGAGGTCGGCGGCCGCCGCCGATACGGCGGCGGTGCGGATGTCGGTGAGCGCGATGCCGTCGAGGGTGGCGAGCGGGGTCAGCGTCTCGGCGCACAGCAGCAGGTACCGGCCCTGGATGCGGGGCAGGCCCCGCGCCGGGTTGCCCGGTGCGACGGTGGCGACCTTGACGCCCGCGTAGGCGCGGCCGTGGGCGGGCATGAGCAGGAGCTGCCCGTTGTCCACGGGCAGCACGCCGCGGGGCGGGTCGGCCTCGGGGGAGAGCCCGTCGCGCAGCGCCTGCTGGAGCGCCCGGACCGCGTCGCGCATCGGCAGCGCCGCGTGCACGGCGTCGGAGTCGAGGAAGGGCACGTCGTCGGATGCCGCGGGACGCGGTCCGCGGGCGGCGCCGGGCGCATACGGCGGAGCGGCGGCGCCGGACGGGTCGGGGACGCGGGGGGATCCGGGCGGGCCGGCCGCTCCGGTGGCTGCGCCCGGGCCAGGGGCGTCGGGCGGGCCGGCGGCACCGGGGCGGCCGGTGCCTCCCGTGCCTCCGGGCCGGCCGGTCATAGCTCGAACCCCTCAGGGAAGGGGTCGTCGGGGTCGAGGAGGTACTGGGCGGTGCCGGTGATCCAGGCGCGACCGGTGACCGTGGGCACCACCGCGGGCCGGCCGCCCACCGTCGTCTCCTCGGTCAGGCGGCCGATGAAGCGCGTGCCGATGAACGACTCGTTGCGGAAGTCCGCGCCGATCGGCAGCAGGCCGCGGGCGTGCAGCTGCGCCATGCGGGCGCTGGTTCCGGTGCCGCAGGGCGAGCGGTCGAACCAGCCGGGGTGGATCACCATGGCGTGCCGGGAGTGCTCCGCAGTGGACCCGGGGGCGGCCAGGTACACGTGGCGGCAGCCGCTGATCTCGGGGTTCTCCGGGTGGACCGGCGGGTCGGCCTCGTTGACCGCGGCCATGACGGCCAGGCCGGCCTCCATGATCCGGTTCTTGGCGGCCCGTTCGAAGGGGATCCCCAGATCGGCGAGTTCGGCGATGGCGTAGAAGTTGCCGCCGAAGGCCATGTCGTAGGCGACCTCCCCCCAGGGCCCGGCGTCGACCTTGCGGTCCAGGCCGACCGCGAAGGAGGGCACGTTGCGCAGGGTGACCGAGCGCGCCGCGCCCTGGTCGACCCGGACGTCGACGGTGACCAGGCCGGCGGGGGTGTCGAGCCGGACGGTGGTGACGGGCTCGCGGACCTCCACCATGCCCGTCTCCACCAGGACGGTGGCGACGCCGATGGTGCCGTGCCCGCACATCGGCAGGCAGCCCGACACCTCGATGTAGAGGACGCCCCAGTCGGCGTCGGCACGGGTCGGCGGCTGGAGGATGGCCCCGCTCATGGCCGGGTGCCCGCGCGGCTCGTTCACCAGCAGTCGGCGGATGTGGTCGAGGTCGTTCAGGAAGTTCCGGCGCCGCTCGGACATGGTGGCGCCGGGGATCACCCCCACGCCGCCCGTGATGACGCGGGTCGGCATGCCCTCGGTGTGGGAGTCCACGGCGTGCAGGACGCGGCTGCTGCGCATGGTCAGTCGAGCCCTTCGGCGATGGCCTTCTCGGTGGCCCGGCGCACGGTCTCCTCGTGCTCGGGGGTGAGCGGCGCCCGCGGCTGCCGGGTGGGGCCGCCGTAGCGGCCGGCGATGTCCATGCTGAGCTTGATGGCCTGGACGAACTCGGTCCTGGAGTCCCAGCGCAGCAGCGGGTGCAGGGTGCGGTAGAGCGGGAGCGCGGTGGCGAGGTCGCCCGCTGTGGCGGCCGCCCACAGCCGCACCGAGGCGCGCGGAAAGGCGTTGGGGTAGCCGGCGATCCAGCCGGGCGACCCGGCGACGGCGAGTTCCAGGGCGACGTCGTCGCTGCCGCAGAGCACGTCGAGTTCCGGGGCGACCTCGCCGATCCGGTAGGCGCGGCGGACGTCGCCGGAGAACTCCTTGACCGCGGTGATCAGGCCCTCGGCGTGCAGCTCGGCGAGGAGCTCGGGCACGAGGTCGACCTTGGTGTCGTAGGGGTTGTTGTAGGCCACCACCGGCAGGCCCGCCCGGGCGACTTCGCGGTAGTGGGCGACGACGGCGCGCCGATCGGCCCGGTAGGCGTTGGGCGGCAGCAGCATGACCGCCTGCGCGCCGGCGTCGGCCGCCTGCTCGGCCCAGCGGCGGGCCTCGTCGGCGCCGTAGGCGGCGACGCCGGGGAGCACGGTGCACCCGTCGGGGGCGGCGGCGACCGCGGTGGCGACGACCCGGGCGCGCTCGTCGTCGGTGAGGGTCTGGTACTCGCCGAGGGATCCGTTGGGGACGATGCCGTCGCAGCCGTTAGCGGCGAGCCAGGCGACGTGCTCCGCGTAGCCGTCGAAGTCGACCGCGAGCCGGCCCGCCGTCGCCTCGCGCAGGGGGAGGGCCGTGGCGACGAGGACACCGTGCCACGGTTTCGCGTGTGCGTTCATCCGGCCTCCACTCTCGATTTCAGTGCAATATTACATGGCACAATTCCGCTTGTCATGGGACTCCTCAGGCCCCGTCGTCGGCAGCGGGTTGCTCGGCGCGATGTTCCCGAGGGCCACGGATGGCCACGAGCGCCATCGGCCCCGGCCGCATCGCCCAGACCGCCACGTCCACCGCCCGGCTCGGCGCCGCCTTCGCGTTCGCGGTCCTGGTGCCGATCCCCGTGGACATCGGCCAGCCGAACATCTGGCGGGTCATCGGGGTCTCCGGCACCCGCGCCCAAGACCTCGCGCACAAGGTCCTGCCCGGCACGGGATACCTGCTCGCGGTCCTCATTGTCTTCGGCGGGGTCGTCGTCGACGTGGGCGGCATCGCCGGCACCGATGGACTCCTCAGTCCCCGTCCCCGGGCGGTATGCCGCCGGGGCGCCGGTCGGCGAGGACGCCGAGCGGGACCGGCTGGGCGATGGGCCGGGCGGCCGTTCCCAGCAGATCCTCGGCCGTCGTGTCCCGCCCGGTCCGCGCGGCGGCGAGGCACGCGGTCGCGTAACCGCAGACGCGCCCCTGGCACAGGCCCATCCCGGTGCGGGCGTAGAGCTTCACCGCGCGCGGCCCGACCGCCCCGAGGTCGTCGATGGCGCGGTGGACCTCCCCGGCGCCGACCTCCTCGCAGCGGCAGACGGTGGTGTCGGGCCGCAGCCACGTCAGCCAGCCCGGCCGCACCGGATGGGCCGCGTGCAGGGCCGCGGCGAAGGCCCGGTGCGCGGACCGCCGCCGGAGCAGCCGGGCGACCGCCCGGGGATCGGGCGGCGCGCCCGTGGCCGCGAGCGCCGCGTGCATCCCCGCCAGCTCGCCCTCGGCCGCCGCGAGCCCGGCCCCGCCGACCCCGCACGCCTCGCCCGCGACGAAGACGCCGGGCACGCTGCTGCGCTGTCCGGCGTCGACCCGGGCGATGAGGCTGCCGTCGGCGTCGCGCACCATCGCGCAGCCGAGCTGCACCGGGATCTCGGTCTGCGGCGTGAACCCGTAGCCCACCGCGACCGTGTCGCAGGCCAGCTCCCGGCGGCTCCCGGGCACGATCCGCCACCCGCGGTTCAGCCGCGCCACCGTCACCCCGGTGACCTCGGTGTCGCCGTGGGCCTCGACCACGGCCGTCCGGGTGCGGTAGGGGACCCGGTGGTGCAGCAGCGTCCGCAGGTAGCCGGCGCCTTCGGCGAGCTTGGCGGCGCCGCGCGCGACCGCGACGGGGTGGCGGGCGAACGCCGTGGGCGCCCCGGCCTCGAAGACACCGACGACCTCGGCGCCCGCCCGCGCCAGCCCGGCGGCCACCGGGAGCAGGAAGGGGCCGGTGCCGGAGACGGCGATCCGCCGCCCGGCGCGGACGCCGTGGCCCTTGAGCAGCGCCTGGACGGCGCCGGCGGTGAAGACGCCGGGCAGGGTCCAGCCGGGGAAGGGCAGCTGGCGGTCGTAGGCGCCGGTGGCGACGGTGACCGTGCGGGCGGCGATCTCCCGCGGCCGCCCCTCGCACAGGGCGTGGACGGTGAATCCGCCGCCGCCCGCCTCGACGTGCCAGACGGCGTGCCCGGGCAGGTGGTCCAGCCGGTCGCGGTGGGCCTCCAGGGCGGCGCGCAGGCGTACGAACCCGGCCCAGTCGTGGTGCGGGGCGCCGTCGTCGGCGGGGCGGTGGCGCCAGTACTGGCCGCCGGGGCGCGGACCGGCGTCGACGAGCGCCACCCGGGCGCCCCGCGCCGCCGCCGCTGTGGCGGCCGACAGGCCGGCCGGGCCGGCGCCCAGGACCGCGACGTCGTAGGGGGCGGCGCCGCGTTCAGCAGGCGAGGTCGTCACGGCCCGCTCCTTCCTGGGTCTCCACGGTGGCGCCGGGCCGCGCCTCGGCCAGGCACGCGCGGACGTTGGGCCGGCCGTCGACCGTGGCAAGGCAGTCGAAGCACACCCCGATGCCGCAGAAGACGCCGCGCGGGCGGCCGTCGCGGCGGGTCCGGCGCCACGAGCGGTGGCCCGCCGCGATGAGCGCGGCGCCGATGCTCTGGCCGGGCTCGGCCGTGATCTCGCGGCCGTCGAAGCTGAAGGTGACCGGCGGCTCGCTCACGGGGCGGCCTCCTCGAATCGGTGCGGTCGGAACGGGGCGGGGTCGAGGTCGGGGGCGCGTCCGCTGACGTGGTCGGCGATGAGCCGGCCCGTCGCGGCGGCCAGGCCGATCCCGGCCCCCTCGTGGCCGCAGGCGTGCAGCAGGCCGGGGGCGCGGGGGTCGGGGCCGATCACCGGGAGGTGGTCGGGGCAGTAGGGGCGGAAGCCCAGGTAGCTGCGGAGCAGGGCGACCTCGGCGAGGAACGGGAAGAGGGCGATGGCCTGGGCCGCGAGGGTGCGCAGGACGGGGAGGGAGGTGCCGCGGTCGAACCCGACGCGCTCGCGGCTGGCGCCGATCAGGACGGTTCCGCTCCCGGTGCCCTCGACGACGGTGGAGGTCTCGAGGGCGGCGTGGTCGCTGGCGACGTTGGCGACGTAGTCGGCGGAGTAGACCTTGTGGCGCACGGTGCGCGGCAGCGGCTCGGTGACCAGGATGAACCCTTTGCGGGGCAGGACCGGTACCGGGGCACGGGCGAGGCCGGCGACCTCGCCGGCCCAGGTCCCCGCCGCGTTGACCACCCATGGGGCGTGCAGGGCGGGGACGGCCGGGGAATCGGTGCGCACACCGGTGACCGTGCCCGCCCGGTCGCGGACGACGCCGGTGACGCCGGCGCCGGTGTGCACGGCCGCGCCGCGTTCGCGGGCGCGGCGGAGCAGCAGGGCCGCGGCCAGCATGGGCTGGACCTGGGCGTCCTGCGGATAGTACGCGCCGCCCGCGACGTCGCGGGAGAGGTTGGGCTCCAGCTCGGCCAGCTCGTCGGGGCCGACATCGACGGCGTCGACACCGTTGCGGCGCTGCCCTTCGGTCAGGCGGCGCAGCCCCGCCGCGCCCTCGGCCGATGCCGCCACGACGACCCCGCCCTTGGCGTCGTACTCCAGCTCCGCGGCCCCGAGGTCCTCGGCGATGTCGCGCCAGAGCCGCGCGGACAGCAGGGCGAGGTCCAGTTCGGGTCCGGGCTCTTTGTCGGAGACGAGGATGTTGCCCTCGCACGCACTCGTCGTACCGCCGCCGACCGCGCCGCGTTCGACGACGGCCACGCGCAGGCCGGCGGCGGTGCAGTAGTAGGCGCAGGCGGCCCCCACGACGCCGGCTCCGATGACGACGACGTCGGTCCGGGCGGCGCCGGAGAGCGGGGAGCGGATCGAGGGGCGGGGACCGCTGGACGGGGAGGGGGAGTCGTCGTCGGCCATGGATTCACCGTGCGCGATCGGACGGGTACGGCACAACACCGATCGGCCGCCTGTGGACGGATCCGGGCGGACGAAGGGCGGGGAGGGGGCCGCACCTGGGCGAAGGCCCTGTCCGCTGCCGCCGGGACGGAGTGGGGGCGGCGGGCGCGGCCGCGCAACGGGGCATCGGGATGAGGCTCATCTCTGAATCATGTCATATTGCACTGATCCTCATCGGAGTGACGCGGGCCACGCCGACGGGGTCGTGTCGTCCGCTCGCCTTCGAGCCGCGCATCGCCCACGTCCGTGACCGGCGCGTCGAGCGGATCGGCGGAATCCGGCCGCTCGGACCGCGGACGACCCACTCACTCCCGGCGATTCCCTCATCGGCCTTGCCACCGAACTCCGGATGCCTCCTCTCCCGACCTGCGCGGACGCCGTCCGGTGCGCGGGTCGTGCGCGGGTCCTTCCGCGCGTGAGCGGTTCGGATGCGAGCCGAGACGGCCGATCGCGAGCGGACAGGTCGGCGCCGAAGGCGCGCACACGCGCCGGTGCCGGCGCCGTCCCCCACCCGCTCCGCGCCCCGTCCCCCGCGGGCGCGCGGCCCGGGGCCACCGGGCGCTGGACGTCGGCTCGATCCCGCCCTGCTTCCGTACAGCGAGCGATCCCGCCGCGGCCCGTGCGGCGCGCCCCGGGGGCACACCGGGTACGCGCCGCACGGGCCGCGGTCGAGCGCCCGCCCGCATCTCCCCCGCCCCAGAAGGGTGCCCATGGACGTCCTCGTCTCGCTCACCGACCGGCTGTGGAATCCGCTGGTGGTCCTGGCCCTGGGCCTCGGCCTGGTGCTGACCGTGCTCACCCGCGGCGTGCAGGTCCGGCGCATCCCCGACATGGTCCGGCTGATCGTGTCGAACGAGCGCTCCGCGGCCGGGGTGTCGTCCTTCCAGGCACTGACCCTGACGCTGTCGAGCCGGATCGGCGTCGGCAACATCGCGGGGGTCGCCACCGCCATCGCCGCCGGCGGCCCGGGATCGCTGTTCTGGATGGCGGTGATGGCCCTGCTCGGCGGGGCGACGGCGTTCGTCGAGTCGACCCTCGCCCAGATCTACAAGAGCACGTCGCAGGGGCGGTTCTGCGGCGGGATCCCCTACTACATCGAGAAGGGCCTCGGCAGGAAGTGGCTGGCGACCGCCGCCGCGGCGGTCGCGCTCGTGCTGTACACGCTCCTGGCCCCCGGGGTCCAGGCCAACAGCATCGCGGTGAGCGTCGGCCAGGCCACGGGCCTCAGCCCGTGGGTGACCGGTGCCCTGGTCACGGCCGGGCTCGGCTTCATCGTGTTCGGCGGGCGCAGGCGGGTCGTCGCCGTCGCCGACACCCTCGTGCCCTTCATGGCGGGCGGCTACATCGCCGTCGCGCTCGCCGTCCTGGTCGTCAACATCGCCGAGGTCCCCGCTGTGGTCGCCCTGGTGCTGCGAAGCGCGGTCGGCGCCGACGCGGTGTTCGGCGGGATCGTCGGCCTGGCGGTCGCCTGGGGGGTGCGCCGCGCCCTGTTCTCCAACGTCGCCGGGGTGGGCGAGGGGACCTTCGGGTCGGCGGCGGCCGAGGTGTCGCACCCGGCGAAGCAGGGGCTGGTCCAAGCGTTCTCGATCTACATCGACACGCTCTTCCTCTGCATGGCGACGGGGTTCATGATCCTGGTGACCGGCAACTACAACGTGCACGCGGCCGGCGGCGGGCACATCGTCGCCCACGTCCCGGGCGTCGAAGCCGGGCCCGCCTACACCCAGGCCGCCGTCGACGCGGTGCTGCCCGGGGTCGGGACGTACTTCGTTGCGCTCGCCATCACGCTGTTCGCCTTCACCACGCTGGTCGCGTTCGCCTATATCGCCGATACCAACCTCGCCTACCTGACCCGCGGGGTCTCGCGCCCCGCGTGCCGGCACGGCATGCGCGCCGCGCTGCTCACCATGGTCTTCCACGGCTCGGTGGAGTCGGCGGACGTCGTGTGGGCGATCGGCGACCTCGGCTACGCGACGCTGGCCTGGATCAACATGGCCTGCATCATCCTGCTCGCCCGGCCGGCGCTGGTGGCGCTGCGCGACTACGAGGCGCAGCGGCGGCGCGGCCTGGACCCCACCTTCGACCCGCTGGCGCTGGGGATCCGCAACGCCGACCACTGGACGGGCGCGGCGGCGGCAGGCCCCGCCCGGCCGCCCGCCGTCCGGCCCGTTCCAGAACAGGTGCCGGAGGACGGGGGCCGGGGACGCCTCCGCGCCGCCGTCACTCGCGCCAGGCGCGGCCGCTCAGGAGGCGCAGGCCGTTGAGGGCGACGATGACGGTCGACCCCTCGTGCCCGGCCACGGCCAGCGGCAGCGGCAGCGTCGCCACCAGGTCCCACGTGACCAGCACCGCGATGAACGCGGCGGCGATGGCGAGGTTGGCGATCACGAACCGGCGGGCCCGCCGCGACAGCGCGATCAGGTTGGGCAGCGCCGCCAGGTCGTCGCGGACGATGACGGCGTCGGCCGTGTCCAGCGCCAGGTCGGAGCCCCTGCGCCCCATGGCGACGCCGGTCGTCGCGGTGGCCAGCGCGGGAGCGTCGTTGACCCCGTCGCCCACGAGCAGCACCCGCGAACCGTCCTCTTGCAGGGTGCGCACGATGTCGGCCTTGTCCTGCGGCAGCAGGCCGGCGTGGACGGTGCCGATCCCCGTCGCCCCGGCGACCCGCGCGGCCGAGGCGGGGTTGTCGCCCGTGAGGAGGTGGACGGGCGCGGTGGTCGCCGCACGCACGGCGGCCACGGCCGCCGGCGCCTCGGCGCGCACGGCGTCCGTCAGCGCGATGGTCCCCATGGGTTCGCCGTCGCGCAGGACGTCGACCAGGGTGCCCGCGGCGGCGGGCGCCTCCGGGACCGCGTCGCCGCCGCGGGCCCGCTCCACGCGTACGGCGGCGCCGCCGATGAACGCCGACACGCCCCGGCCGGGCAGTGCCTGGAACCCCTCGACGTCGTGCGGGAGGTCCAGCCCGCGTTCGGCCGCCGCCGCGCGGATCGCACGGCCCAGCGGGTGCTCGCTGAAGCGCTCGGCCGCCGCCGCGGTCGCCAGTACCTCGTCGGCGGTGTGCCCCGGCCGCGCGGCGATGTCGGCGACCTCGGGGGTGCCGTGGGTGAGGGTGCCGGTCTTGTCGAAGGCCACCAGGTCGGTGCGGCCCACGCGCTCCATGACGGTGGCCGACTTCACCAGCACCCCGTGGCGGCCGGCGTTGGCGATCGCGGCCAGCAGCGGCGGCATGGTCGACAGCACGACCGCGCACGGCGAGGCCACGATCATGAAGGTGATGGCGCGCAGCAGCGCGGGCTCGAAGGCGGCGCCCAGCGCGAGGGGGACGCCCAGCACGAGCAGGGTCGCCACCACGACCGCGGCGGAGTAGCGCTGCTCGACCTTCTCGATGAACACCTGCGAGGCGGCCTTGGTGGCCGACGCCTCCTCGACCAGGGTGGCGATGCGGGCGATGACCGATTCCGACGCCGCGCGGTCCACCCGGACCCGCAGCGCCCCGGTGCCGTTGAGGGTGCCCGACAGCACTTCGCCGCCCGCGCTCCGCGGGACCGGCACCGACTCCCCGGTGACGGCCTGCTGGTCCACCTCGCTCGCGCCGTCGACGACCGTGCCGTCGGCGCCGATGCGCTCACCAGGGCGGACCAGGATGGTGTCGCCCACCTCCAGTTCGGCGGCGTCGACGGTGTCCTCGCGCTCGCCGCCGGCGGCCGGGGTCAGGCGCACGGCGCGTTCGGGGGCGAGGTCGAGCAGGGCGCCCACGGAGTCGGCGGTGCGCTGGGTGACGACGGCCTCCAGCGCGCCGGAGGTGGCGAAGATGACGATGAGCAGGGCGCCGTCGAAGACCTGGCCGATCGAGGCGGCGGCGATGGCCGCGACGATCATCAGCAGGTCGACGTCGAGGGTGCGCTCCTTGAGCGCTTGGAGCCCGGCGAGGGTCGGTTCCCAGCCGCCGGTCGCATAACAGGCGAGGAAGAGGCCCCACCACGCCCAGTCGGGGGCGCCCGCGATCTGGGCGGCCCACCCGGCGAGGAACAGCGCGAGCGCGGCCGCCGCCCAACGCACCTCGGCCAGGCCCAGCCCGGTGGCGACCAGCGACGGCGGGCCGCGGCGGATCCGCTCCCGCACCGGCGGCGGGGGCGTGAGGGTGCTCATGACGCGTCGGTCCGCGGGCAGGCGCCGCCGCCGTTCCCGGCGGGCGCACCGCTTTCGGCGGGCGCGCGGGTCGCGACGGCCTCGGGGGCGACGTGCGCGCGGTGGTGGGCGGGCTCGACCTCCAGGGCGTGCTCGGCCTGGAAGACGGCGTCGGCCACGAGCTTGCGCGCGTGCTCGTTGGCCAGCCGGTAGTACATGCGGGTACCCTCCCTGCGGCAGGTCACGACCCTGCCCATGCGCAGCTTGGCGAGGTGCTGCGAGACCGCGGGGCCGGACTTGCCCACCCGCTCGGCGAGGTCGTTGACCGACAGCTCACCCTCACGCAGCGCCAGGATGATGCGCACCCGCGTCGCATCGGCGAGCAGCGTCAGGATCTCCACCGCGAGCTCGACGAAAGGGCTGTTCTCGTCGAGACTGCACGATTGCTTATCTTCGTTCATACGCAGATAATAGATCAGTGCTCCCCCCGGCGCCATCCCGCACCGACCCGAGACCCAGAGCCGCCGCCGCAGGCGGCGGGCCCCGCCTTCGCGGCCCGCGCCCGGTGCGGCGCCTCCCCTGATGGACGGGGATTTCAGCCCCTGGCCTGGCCGGTTCCGGCCGTATGGACCCACGCGTCATGGGCGGCCCGCAGGGGGTGATTGACTTCCGCCTCATGAACGAAAGCGAAATCCTGCCCCAAATCGACCGTCACTGCACAGACGTGCTGGGGGAGGTGGGCGGGCCGGCCATGGCGGCGCTGGTCCGCCGCGGCCACACGATCGCGCCCGTCGGGGGCTTCGACGTCCCCGCGGGCCGGTCGCACCTGGGCGGGTCGCCCCAGCTGGAGCCGGGCACCCCCTGGCCGGAGGTCGAGGGCATCCCGCTCAGCCTGCTCGCCGTCCTGGACACCGGCGCCCTCGCGCCGTGGCTCGGCGGCGACCTCCCCGTGCGCCCGGGGCTGCTCAACTTCTTCTACCTCGACCCCGACCTGCCCTGGTCGGAGTACAAGCACATCGACACAGAGGCCCCGAGCGCCTGGCGGGTCATCGCGGCCGACCCCGAACCGGCGGTCTCACCCCTGGCTCCCGGGGCCGCACGCGTCTACGAGCGGCGCGCGGTGAAGGCGGATCCGATCCTCACCCTGCCCGGGAACTGGGAGCACGCCGTCGGCACCCTGGACCTCGGCCCCGGCAAGGTACCCGCGCTGGAGGCGATGGAGATCCGCACCACGTGGGGACCGTCCGCCCCGGATGACGACAAGACCAGCGGGCACCGCGCCTTCGGCTGGCCCTGGCTGCTCCAGGGCGGGGTCGTGGGCGACGGCGACGTGCACCTCCTCCAACTGGACAGCGACGACCACTGGATGTGGGGCGACGTCGGGGTCCTGTACTTCACGATCCCGGCCGACGCCCTGCGCGCGGGCGACTTCAGCCGAGCGGTGTGCCGAATGGATTGCTGCTAGACCGCTCGGCACAGGACCACTGTGCCCGCCGACGTCCCCGGCGGAACGCCGCGCACATCATCGAAGCGCTGCCCCCTCGCCGGACGTCGTCCCAGGCGCGGCCGGCCGACGCGGCCGCGCCCCGGTCGGCCGCCGGTCGGGCGCCGCCCCGCCCGCCGCCGGGACCGCGGAGGGATGCCTCCTGCGGCTGACGATGGCGGCCGCCTGCGCGGCGACGGTGAGCAGGAGCAGCCCGGCGGTGCTCGCGATGAACGCCGGGGACCAAGGGTCGGCGGCGGCGTCGCCGACCAGGACGAGAGCGGTGGTCGCCGGGAGGCTCCCGAGGGCGGTGCCGAGGACGAACCAGCGCGTCCGCAGCGCCGTGACCCCGAGGCCGTAGTTGACCACGGCGAAGGGGATGACCGGGAGCAGCCGCAACTGGACGACCGCGAGCACGCCGCGGGCGCCGATGACCTGGTCCAGGCGCGCCGCCGCCCGTTCGGGGATCCGGGACCGCACGGCGTCGCGCGCCACGAAACGCGCGATCGCGAACTGGACCAGCGCGCTCGCGACCCCGCCCGCGAGGGCTGCGGCCACCCCCAGGACGGGCACGAACAGCACCCCCGCCGCAGCGCTCAGCAGCGGCCGCGGGACGAAGCCGAGGACCGCCGCGGTGTAGACGGCGACGAACACCGCGGGCGCGGCCGGACCGGCCGCCTCGATCCAGGCCCGCAGGACCCCGATGTCCGGCAGGAGCACCGCTGCGGCGACAACGGCCGCCACCCACACGGCGAACGCCGCCACCCGCATCCCCGGCCGCACCACCGCCCCCAACGGGCACCCCCCTTCCGGCCGCCGGCCGACCGCGTCCACCCGCCCGCGACGAGTCTCCCAGCCCGCCCGCCGGCGCATCACCCCCGCCCAGGCGGCGCCACATGCGGGCCAGTCGTGAGTGTCCGCCGGAACGCTTTCGGTTCATTCATCGGAGAGCCCCGGCAGAAGACGTGCCTTCGGTCATACCTGGTAGATGGCCACCGCGTTGCCGTACAGCACGGCATCGATGTGGTCGCCGGCCGCCCCGGCCACGAGAGACAGGTCGGAGTCGGCGAAGGGGCGCCGGGCGCAGGTTGAACCGCACCGCGCGCACCCCCTGCTCGGCAAGCCGGGCGATCTCGGGGTCGGGCAGGTCGTGTGACGGCCTTGACGCCGAGGCCGGAGGATCATCCGATGATGATGGCCGGCCGACCGGATAGGTCGAGACCGGATGCCGCGTCGGCGGCGGTGGATGCGACGGTCGACGGCGTGGTGATGCGCG
The DNA here is from genome assembly GCF_042653925.1 of Nocardiopsis mangrovi. Classification (NCBI taxonomy): domain Bacteria; kingdom Bacillati; phylum Actinomycetota; class Actinomycetes; order Streptosporangiales; family Nocardiopsidaceae; genus Nocardiopsis; species Nocardiopsis mangrovi. The sequence continues at coordinate 724 of NZ_JBHSFQ010000046.1, read as the reverse complement.
TGGTCATCCCCATGCGGAGCACACGGAAGCCCCGGCGAACCGTGAGCCGCCGGGGCAAGCACTGATAGATGTCGCCGGGCAGGTTCGCGGACCATGACCGGAAGTCGTCACAGAGCCTCAACCGTATCCCGGTGTCACGGGTGCCGCTCCGGACTCCGATTCGTGGTCTTCCTCCTGCATCCGCGGCCTCTGCACGCCGAGATAACGGCGCCCAGAACGGCGAACAAGCTGTCGGCCGATGGCTCGGCCGAGGCGTCGACCGGTCAGCCGCGGTGCGCAGCCGCGGCTCGACCGGCCGGTCCTCAGCGTTCTTCGCGCTGATCGCCCGATCCTTGGAGACGGCCCCTGCGGTTGCCGACGCCGGGCTTGCGCTTGCCCGTGTGACCGTCTCCCGGTCCTCCCGTAGACGTGCGAGCGCCTGCTCCACTTGCTCCGGCTACGAACTCATCGAGATGCCCGTTCCTCACATCACCCGGGCTGGGGCGTCCCAGCACCGAGATCGTTTCACCCGCGCTGGTCCCCCAGACGCGCTCGTCCTCCGACAGCCAGGTGGACCGGGTGCGCGCGTCGCCGCCCTGCCCCCCGCCGCCGCCGGCCCCGCCCATACCGCCCATCGGCGGCATCATGGGCGGCATCCCGCCACCCATGCCGCCCATCCCGCCGCCGCCGAGGCCGCCGAAGTTCCCGCCGCCCTGGCCGTTGCCGTTGCCGACCGCGCCGGTGA
>NZ_JBHSFQ010000045.1:0-35299 GCF_042653925.1 Nocardiopsis mangrovi | reverse complement strand
AGGGCGTCGGCGGCGCGGGCGTCGGCGCCGGTGCCGGCGGCGCGCCTCCGCGCCTCATCGGCACGGGCGTCGGCCTCCTGCGCCGCCGTCTCGAAGCCGGCGGCGCGGGTATCCGCGGCACGCGCCGCCGCGTCGTCGCCCTGCGCGCGGGCCGCGTCCGCGCGCTCGTGCTCACGGCGGGCGGCACCACGCGCATCGGCGGCCACCGAGAGGTGTTCGCGCACGGCCCCCCGCACCTCGGCATCGCCGGGAGAGACGAGCGCGTCGGCGACCCGCGAACCGTCCCACCCCCTCAGCACCCGGTCGGTGGCCAGGGCGAAGCGGTCGAAGACGCCGGCCAGCCGCGGGTCGGACACGGCCCAGCCCGGTTCCAGGATCCAGGGAACGGCGAGCTTGACCGGGGCGGGCAGCTCCACCGCCCGTACGGGCGGGGTGTGGTCCGAGGATCCGTGGTCCATCACCGCGCCGATGGTGTCGGCGTAGTCGGTCGCCACGACAGGTTCGTTGTACTTGCCGTAGCGCCCCCCGGAGAACGCGTACCAGCCCAGGCCCTCCATGAGGGCGGGCCCGGGACGCACGGCGTTGGCGTCGGCCGGCCACCGAAACAGCGACCGCGGATCCGCGTACTGGTCGGACAGTCCGAGCCAGTGCCCGGTCTCGTGGACGGCCACCTCCACCGGGAACCCGTCGTGCCAGCTGCCGATGTTCATGCCCGGCAGGTCCCACGGCTGGGCGACGTCGTCGTAGTGGCTCAGGACGACCGCCGCGTGCACGTCGTCGGCGTGCGTGGCGTCATCGGCGAATTCCAGGCGGATGTGCAGCTGGTCACCGGTTCCGGGCAGGAGTTCGGCGCCGGGCACCGTGATCGCGTTGCCGTCCAGGTCCCCAGGGTCGGGGCGGCTACCTGGACCGAACAGCGTCTCGAACAGGTCCGTGCCCATCCGGTGGACCACCGCGCCGTCCTCGGGCCGCACGATGCTGCCGTCGCCGCGCAGCCGGAACCGGCCGTTCCACATGGTCTCCAGGGCGGCGCGGTACTCCTTGAGGTAGGCGTCGTAGCGCGCCGGGACCATACCCGCACCGGGCACGATCCGCGGGCGGAAGGTGATCTCCCGGATGTGGGTCGGGCCGCCGTCCGTGCGCAGGTCGGCCGGGATCTCGACGCGCCGGTGCTCGAACCTGCGCAGAGCGGTCCACTGGGGCCCCATGTCGGCCTTGACGAACCGCTCCGGGTCGCCGGGCCGGCGATCGGGGTTGCGCACCACCTGTTCCGCATCGACCTGGTTGCCGCCGGCGTCGAGGTCGACGGGGTTACCGTTGGCGTCGTGGCCGCGGGGGCCGCCGTCGGGGGCGAGGTCCAGCGGGCGCGCCGCACGGGCACCCTGCTGGATCTCGGCCCAATCGGCGCTCACATGCGGCCTACCGACCTGGTGGACCTGCGCGTTCGCCCGCGCGGACTCCCACGCGTCCTTGCCCTCTCCCGTCCACAGTGACGGGTCCACCACCCCCGCGTGCTCGTGCGCCGACAAGGGGACGTCCCTCGCGGGATCGGAGAATCGCCGGGCCGGGCGCGGCTCCACCATGGTCTCGATCCGGTCCAGGGTGCGCCGCGCCACATACGGCTCGGCCACGCCACGTGCCGGGTCGCCGTCCAGCATCCCCAGCCGGCGCAGCACCTCACCCACACCCCGCCCATCGGCACCCGGGGCGGGAACGGGGGCCGGCGACCCGTCGTCCCCGGGCGCCACCGGATGCCAGGTCACCGTGGCGTGCACGCGGTCGGGATCGTCCTCGCCCGGTGTGGCTTCGGCGACCTCCACGTGCAACTGCGCACCGCTGCGCGGCAGCACGTAGGCGTCGTTGAACAGCGCCTCGACACGCCCCCGCAACGCACGGGTCGCCGCGTCGGCGGCCTCCTGGTCCACACCGTCCCCGGCGACCACGTTCAGCCGCACCGTGATGGTGCGCACGGCCGAGGGTCCCTGGTCATCCGCAGGGTCGATCTCGATCGTGGCGGACTCGAAGAACAGGTTGCCGATCACCACCTCGGCCCGCATCGGACCCCGCGGTGTGTCCACCTCGACACTCAACGGCGACGCGTCCGCCGGCACCTTGAGGGTGCTCGCGAAGTGAGTGGAGACGTCGCGGAACTCCACCGGCGACTGGTCCCCCCACCTGCCCGAATCCGGCAGACCCGTGACACGCGGCGCGGGATCGCCCGGCCGGTGATTGACGGGCGGCCCGAACACAGGAGCATCCGTGGAGTCCGGAGTCGACGGCGGGGTGGCGGCGGCCGGCGGGGTGGAGTCCGCGGCCGACGGGGCGACGCTCTGGTGTGCGGCGCCGCCGTCCGCGAGAGGCGCGGGCATGACCCCCGGACCACTCCGCGGCGCCATCCCCGGGGTGTAGGACCCGCCCGTGGAACCGGGCGCGGGCGGGTACGGGCTCTGTGCGGCCTGCCCGAAGGGCTGCGGGGCCGGTGCCGGCGCGATGGCGCCGATCTGGGCGTCGGTGACCGGCACGCCCGACTGCTGGAGGACGCGCAGCGCGTCGGCGAGGACGCCCTGGTGGTTCCAGGCCATGAGCTGGTCGTAGACCTGCTGGTCGGTGAAGCGGGCCGGGGGGTGTCCGGGGGCGGTGACGGTGATGTCGGCCGCGGACGCGCCGAGGGCGACCTGGTCGTAGGCCGAGCCGAGGATGTCCAGCACCGCGCGTCCGGCCACCGGTGGCGCCAGCGCCCCCAGACCGGCGCCGGGCGTCCCGGGCGGGGCGGCCTGGTAGGGGGAGAGCAGGGTGAGAACGTGCTGCCGCGCCGCATCGGGCAGGGCGCGGGCCCAGTCACGGCCCACGACATCGAGCGCGTTGTCGCCGAGCACGTGCAACGCGCCCAGCAGCCGCCCGTCGCGGCGCCACCCCTCCAGCCCGGCCTCAGCGTCGCGGGTGCTGATGGCGGGATGGTCCTGGGTGGCGGGGATGTCGGTGACCGGGCCGCGGCCGGCGGCCTGGTCGCGGTAGGCGGCGTACACGGCCAGGGCCGCCGCCTGCGCCGCAGGATCGTGGGAGCCGGCCAAGCCGCGGCCGAGCCGGGAACGCTCGGCATCGGGGAACAGGTCGATGAGGGTCCCGAAGGAGATGTCGACCCCCGCCTTGGAGGCGGAGTACGCCATCGGCGCGAGCAGCCCGCCGTCCCGCCACTTGGCACGGTCCTCGCTGTAGGCGACGGGGTCGGCGGCGTGGCTCTCGGCCTGCTCGGGGCTCCAGCCGCGGACGTGCTCGTCGACGGCGAGCGCGAAGTGGTCGAACACCTCGTTCCACCGGGGGTCGGTGGCCAGCATGTCCGGCTCCAGGAACGCGATGATGGACGCCTTGTCCTCATCGGACAGGTCGGCCATCCGCGTCGCTGGAGAGTGATCCGATGTGCCGTAGGCCATGACCGAGCCGAACCTGTCGAGGTCGTCGATCCAGGCGACGGGTGGGCGGGCCTCCTTCATCCGCCCACTGGAGAATTCGAGCCACTCCGCGCTGTTCATGAGGCGCAGACCCGGGCGCACGCCATTGCCGTCCGGATCCGAGCGGAAGATCGCGTTCGGGTCCGGGTACTGGTCGACCAGGCCGAGAAGGTGCCCGATCTCATGGACGGCGGCTTTCGCCGGGTAGATGTCGTACCAGGTCTCCGTGTTCATGGGCGGTACGTCATGGATGGTGGAGACGTTGGCCCAGTGGTGCAGGGTGATGGTGTGGTGCACCTGGTCGTCAGGGGTGGTGTCGTCGGCGAATTCGAGGTTGATGTGCAACTGGTCGCCGGTTCCGGGCTGCGGGCCGGGGCCGGACAGCCTCGCCTCGTTGCCGTTCAGGTCGTCGGCCTCCCGGCGGCTCCCCTCACCGAAGAGCGTCTCGAACAGGCGCGGGTCGATCCGGTGCACCAACGCACCCGCGTCGTTCACGACGGTCCCGTCCCCGCGAAGCCGGAACTTGCCGTTCCACATGGCGTCCAGCTCTTTGCGGACCGCCGTGAGATAGGCGTTGGACGACGCCTTCGTCATCCCCCTGGCGGGGCGGACCCGGGGGCGGTAGGTCATCTCCGCGATGTGGGTCGGCCCCCCCGGCTTGCGGTACCGGTCGGGGATCGGGACCCGCTTCCACTCGAACCTCCGGTCGACCTCCCACCCGGGCAGGTCCGGCCGGACATGCCGCGGCACGCCCATGGACGGGCTCTCCGCCGTGACCGACGACGGGTCCTTGAGATTGCCGTACGCATCGAAGTCGTTCTCGCCCAGCGGCCTCGCCGGACGGGCGTCCACCTTCATCTCGGGCCACGACGCCTCGACACTCAGGCCGACCTGGTGGACCTGCGCGGCCGCCCGCGCGGCCTCCCACTCGGCCTTCCCCCCGCCCCTCCACTTCGACGGGCTCGTCACCACCCCCTCGTGCGCGACATCCGACGCCCGGACATCCTCCCCCCACCGCCGAGCCGGACGCGGCTCCACCATCGTCTCGATCCGGTCCAGCGTCCGCCGCGCCACATACGGTTCGGCCACCCCCCGCGCGGGATCGCCGTCCAGCATCCCGAGCAGGCGCAGCACCTCACCCAAGCCCCGGCCATCGGCGCCGGCCGCGGGAGCCGGGGCCGGCCGCCCACCGACGGCGGGCGGAACGGGAGACCAGGTCACGGTGGCATGGACGCTGTCCTGCGAGGCCATGTACCCCGCCTCGACAACGGTCACGTTCAGCTGCCGTCCGCCGCGCGGCAACACGTACTGGTCGTTGAACACCGACTCGATGCGCCGCTTGAGCCCCTCGACGGCCGCGCTCCTGGTCGCGGCGTCCACACCGTTCCCGGAGAAGTGGCGGAACCGCAGCGTCACATTGCGGACACCGGAGGGACCGCCGTCGTCTCCGTCGCCGTCGCGGCCGATCTCGATGGTGGAGGACTCGAAGAACCGATTGTCGACCGACACCTCGGCGCGCATCCGCCCGTTCGGGGTGTCGACCTCGACCGTCAACGGCGGCGCATCCCCATGCGTCGAGGAGTCGACGCTCATCGCATCCACCGACGAGTCGGAATCCCCCTCATCCTGCGGCGGGTCGAGGGTCTCAACGAAATGACGCGAGAACTGGCGCTTCTCCGGAGCCGACTCGGCGCCCCAGGTTTCAGGGCCGGGCAGGCCGGTGGCGCGCGGCGCGGGGTCGCCCGGCCGGTGGTTGACGGGTGGCCTGAACACAGGGTCATCCGTGGAGTCCGGCTCCGATGGCCGGGTGGAGTCCGCGGCCGGCAGGACGGCGCCCTGGGGTGCGGCGTCGTCGCCGTCCGCGGCTCGCACGGACGGGGCCTGGGTCGCACCGCTGCGCGGCGCCATCCCGGGGGCGTAGGACCCGCCCATTGCGCCGGGAGCTTGCTGGTAGGGGCCCGGCGCACCGTGCCCGAAGGTCTGCGGGGCCGGTGCCGGCGCGATGGCGCCGATCTGGGCGTCGGTGACGGGCGCGCCCGACTGCTGGAGGACGCGCAGCGCTTCGGCGAGGACACCCTGGTGCTTCCAGGCCATGAGCTGGTCGTAGACCTGCTGGGCGGTGAAGCGGGCCGGGGAGTGTCCGGGGGCGGCGACGGTGATGTCGGCCGCCATCTTGCTGAGGGCGACCTGGTCGTAGGCCGAGCCGAGGATGTCCAGCACCGCGCGTCCGGCCACCGGCGGCGCCAGCGCGCCCAGCCCGGCATCGCGGGTCCCGGGCGGGGCGGCCTGGTAGGGGGAGAGCAGCGTGAGGACCTGCTGTTGTGCCGCGTCGGGCAGGGCGCGGGCCCAGTCGCGGCCCATGACATCGATCGCGTTGTCGCTGAGCACATCGAGCGCGCCCAGCAGCCGCCCATCGCGGCGCCACCCCTCCACAGCGGCCTCGGCGTCGCGGGCACTAATGGCGGGATGGTCGGGCGTGGCGGGGATGTCGCCGATCGGGCCGCGGCCGGCGGCCTGGTCGCGGTAGGCGGCGTACACGGCCAGGGCCGCCGCCTGCGCCGCCGGGTCGCCGGAGCCGGCCAAGCCGCGGCCGAGCCGGGAACGCTCGGCATCGGGGAACAGGTCGGTGACGGTCCTAAAGGAGACGTCGACCCCCGCCCGGGAGGCGGAGTACACCATCGGCGCGAGCAGCCCGCCGTCCCGCCACCGGGCGCGGTCCTCGCTATAGGCGACCGGGTCGGCCGCGTGGCTCTCGGCCTGCTCAGGGCTCCAACCGCGCACGTGCTCGTCGACGGCGAGCGCGAAGTGGTCGAACACCTCGTTCCACCGGGGGTCGGTGGCCAGCAAGCCGGGCTCCAGGAACGCGATGATGGACGCCTTGTCCTGGTCGGACAGGTCGGCCATCCGCATCGGCGGCGCCTGCGCCGAGGCCCCGTGGTCCATGACCGAGGTGATGGTGTCGAGGTAGCTCTGCCGGATCCAGGGGTCGGTGACCTCCACCATCCACCCGTTGGCGTCCTCGGCCGTCCAGTTGTGCCCCATGATGCCGGGGCCCGGACGCACGGCGTCGGCGTCCTCGCCCCAGCGGCGGAAGGAGTCGCTCTCGGAGTACTCGTCGAGCAGGCCAAGGTAGTGCAGGGTCTCATGCACCCGCGACTTCACCGGATACCCCCGGTCCAACCAGACCTTGGTGCTCATCCTGTCGTCGTCGGTGTAGGGCAGCGACGGGTCGGCGGCGAGCACCTCGATCTCGGCGTGCACCTGATCGGCGGGCGTGTCGTCGTCGGCGAACTCCAGGCGGACGTGGAACTGGTCGCCGGCCCCGGGCAGCGCATCGGCGCCGGGCACCGTGCCCTCGTTGCCCCACAGGTCCGGGTCGTGCTGGTCGGGGATGCTGTCCTCACCGAACAGCGTCTCCAGCAGCCGCGTGCCCATCCGGTGCACCACCGCACCGTCCTGCCCCCGCACGACGCTCCCGTCGCCCCGGATCCGGAACCTGTGGTTGAGCGTCGCGTCCAGCGCGTCGGCGTACTCACGCAGGTACGCGTCGTACTGCGCATCCGTCATGTGGTCGGCGTCGATGGACGGCCGGAAGGTGATCTCGCGGACGTGGGTGGGGCCGCCCGGGGTGCGGTGCTCCTGCGGGATGGGGATCCGCCGCCACTCGAACCTGCGCTGGTTGCGGATGCGGTCCATGGCGGCGCGCGGACCGTGGGGATTCGCCGGCCGGGAATCCTCCGTGAGGACGTCGAAGAAATCCGCCTCCAGATGCGGCCCGCCCACGCGGTGGACCGGAGCATCGGCCCGCGCGTCCTCCCATACCGACCGGTGGACCAGCCCGTCCTGCGCCGTGAACTCCCGCGCGGGCCCATCGCCCTGGGGATCCGAGAACCGCCGCTCCGGGCGCGGCTCCACCATGGCCTCGATCCGGTCCAGCGTCCGCTGCGCCACGTAGGGCTCGGCCACGCCCCGCGCGGGATCGCCGTCCAGCATCCCGAGCCGGCGCAGCACCTCACCCAAGCCCCGCCCGCCGGCGCCGGCCGCGGGAGCCGGGGCCGGCTGCCCGCCCACGGCGGGCGGAACGGGAGACCAGGACACCGTGGCATGGACGGTGTCCTGCGGGGCCATGTACCCCGCCTCGACCACGGTCACGTTCAGCTGCCGCCCGCCGCGCGGCAACACGTACTGGTCGTTGAACACCGACTCGATACGCCGCTTGAGCCCCTCGACGGCCGCGCTCCTGGTCGCGGCGTCCACACCGTTCCCGGCGAAATGGCGCAACCGCAGCGTCACATTGCGGACACCGGAGGGACCGCCGTCCTCGCCGCCGCGGTCGATCTCGATCGTGGAGGACTCCAAGAACCGGTTGTCGATCGACACCTCGGCGCGCATCCGCCCATTCGGTGTGTCGACCTCGACCGTCAGCGGCGGCGCATCCCCATCCGTCGAGGAGTCGACGCTCATCGCATCCACCGACGAGTCGGAATCCCCCTCGTCCTGCGGCGGGTCGAGGGTCTCGATGAAGTCGCGCGAGAACAGCCGGCGCTGCGGAGCCGACTCCGCACCCCAGCTGTCGGGACGGGGCAGGTCGTTGCGGACCGGCGCCGGGGCCGGAGGGGTGAACCTATGCGGAGCACCGTCCGAAGTCGGACCGGCCGACGGCTGCCCCGCCGTCGCCGTGCCGGAAGGACCCGCCGGGGGCACCACTCCCTGGGCGGGTGGCACGGGCGTAAGGCCCGGCGGAACACCCCGAGCCCCCGCCCCGGACGTGTCCGGCTCCGGCATGGGGCCGTCCAGGCGGCCGCGCCCCCGCGCCCCCGGGTCAACGGGACTTCCCGTCGCCGCCTGCTGCTGAGGCGATCCGGTCGGGGTGCGCGTGGCATCGGGCACGAGGCCCGCGGCGCGGGCAACGGTCACGGCTTGTTCAGGGATGTCCAACCCCAGGTGGCGAAGGACCTGTCTGACCCGATTGGAGACCGTGCTGAGGGACTTGCCGAGTTCGACGCGAATCTCGTTGTTGTCCCATCCGCGCCCGAGGAGGGTGAAGATCGCGTATTGGGGATCGCTGAGCGTGTTGATGCCGTCGAGCGCCGTGGCGAGTCGCTCGGGAGAGAGTCCAGCGGTGGCCGCGGGTGCGGGTGTGGGCGCGGCCTGGATGTCGGCCTGGGCCGACTCCGAGGTCAGCCCGGCCGCACGGGCGACGGCGACCGCATCCGCGCGGGAGTGCACCCCCAGACGCGCGTAGACACGCCCGGCCAGGCTCGCGAATCTGTCCGGCCTCACGCCGAGGCCACGGGCGATCCCAGCCATCGAACGGCCCTCGTCCATGAGGAGGGCCAAGGCTCTGCGCTGGTAGGGCGTGAGCCCGCCCACGAGTTCGTGCGCACGTGCCTCGCTGATCGGCGCGGCGCCCGATTCGCCCTGGCCGGGCGCCTGCGGCACCGGAGGACCCGTGCCCTCCCGGCCGCCGTCCGCGGCCACGGCACCGCCCGAGTCGACGGCGGAACCATCGAAATCGAACAGGGCGTCGTCGAAATCGGCTGGATCGAACGGAAAATCGTCGAGGTCGGCCTGGCCGTCGAGGAAGGCGAGGAAGTCGGAGTAGGAGGTGGTGTCCGCATCGTCGGCAACGGCGGGGGCGTCGGGGAGGTCGCCGAGGTCGTTGATCGCGTGGCGCTCTGCGGCGCCCGCGTCACCCGAGTGGTCGTCGCGGTCGTCGCCGACGGTGGAAAGGGGGCCGGACGCCTCCGGGGCGGCGAGGCGGGCACCGAGAGTGCCTTGGTAGCCGTGGTGGGCGTCGCCGGTGGGAGTGGGCTGCCAGCCGGGGGGCGGCACCCACCCGGCGGGCACGATCTCGGCCTCGATGAACAACGGGTTTTCCGCATCCGCGCCCGGGGCCCGCCGGTCGGGGTGCCGGTAGACGGCGTGGACGGCGAGACGCGACCCCCGCGCCACCAGCACTCGCCCTCCCCCACCAGCGGAGTCGCCGACCACGTAAGCGGCCGGGAACCCCTGGGGCACGCGGATCATGACATAGGCGGAGGCGTCCTCGGCGGCGCGTGTGCCGAAGGTACCGATGAGGGGATGCGCGATGTCCACCACCGTGCCCGCGGCCCGGTGGGCGTCGTCAGGGCTGCCGGGGTCGATGCCCAACTGCCGCAACAGGACCGCCCCGGCGCCCAGGTGCACGGTGGTCGCCACGGGCGGCGCCGCCGACGCGAGGACGGCGTCGATGTCGCCGACGATCCGCTGGAAATCGTCGCGGTCACCAGGTGCGACATCGCCGGTGGCCAGCCCGTCGTCGACCTCGTCGCGGGCGCGGCCGGTGTACGCCCCGACAGAACGGGCCTGATCCGGGGTGACGGCCAGGATATGGGTGCCCTGCACCGAACCGGGCGCCCCCTCCGCGGTCACCGCGATGGGCAGGTTCAATCGGGCCCACTGGTCGGCGGCCACGTCGTCGATCCGTGCGCGGACGTTGTTGCCCATGCCCCCGCCGGGATCCTGGTCCTGGTCGCCGCCGTGCCATTGCAAAGACGGGGGCAGCGGGACGCGGCCGGCCTGGTCGCCGCCCGGGCCGCCCAGGGGGTCGCCGGCGTCGGGCAGGTTCTCGGGGTCGTTGGTCACCGGGGAGCCGGTGCGAAGGGTGTCGGTGCCCTCGTGGGAGACGGGCGCGGTGGCGGTGTGGCCGCCGCGGAGGTACGCCGGGTCAGGGGTCAGCCCGCTCTCCCGGGCCAACTCACCCAGCCCGGCGTAGCCGGGCACGCCCACACGGTTGTAAATGACACCGAGATACCTCTTGACCGTGGAGAACGGTATTCCGGTCGCCCCGGGGATGTCGCGGACCGACGTCTTCTGCCCGACGAGGGCGGCGATGGTGCGGTGTTCAGCGGTCAGGTCCGTGACGGGAACGATCCGGGTCCCCCGGAGGTGGGCCGGGTCCGGGGTCAGCCCGCTCTCCCGGGCCAGCTCACCCAGCCTGACGTAGCCGGGCACGGCCACGCCCACCCGGTTGTATATGGCGCCGAGACGCTTCTCGACCGTGCTCAGCGACTTCCCGATCTGCCCGGAGATCGCGCGGACCGACTGGTTCTGCCCGACGAGGGCGGCGATGGTGCGGTCCTCACCGGTCAGATCCGCGACGGGAACGATCCGGGTCCCCCGGAGGTGGGCCGGGTCGGGGGCCAGCCCGGCCTCCCGGGCCAACTCACCCAGCCTGGCGTAGCCGGGCATGTCCACGCCCACCCGGGAGTAGATGTCACCTAGCCGCACCTCGACCGTGTGCTGGTGCAGCCCGGTCTGCCCGGCGATGGCGTGGGTCGACTGGTTCTGCCCGACGAGGGCGGCGATGGTGCGGTCCTTGCCGGTCAGTGCCGTGACGGGAACGGTCCGGGTGCCCTGGAGGGGGGCCGGGTCGGGCACGGTCCGGGTATCCCGGAGGTGGGCCGGGTCGGGGCTCAGTCCGCTCTCCCGGGCCAGCTCACCCAGCCCGGCGTAGCCGCGCGCGCCTACGCCCACCTGGTTGTAGATGTCAGCGAGGCGTGTCGGGAGCGTGCGCTGGTCGATCCCCGTCTGCCGGGCGATGGCGCTGGTCGGCTGGTTCTGCCCGACGAGGGCGGCGATGGTGCGGTCCTCACCGGTGAGGGCCGTGACGGGAACGGTCGGGGTATCCCGGAGGTGGGCCGGGTCGGGGGTCAGCCCGCTCTCCCGGGCCAGCTCACCCAACCCGGCGTAGCCGTCCACACCCACAAGGCTGTAAATGCCGCTGAGGCGCCCCTTGAGCGCGCTCAGCGACATCCCGGTCTTCCCGACGATGACACGGAGCAGCTGCTTCTGCCCGACGAGGGCGGCGATGGTGCGGTCCTCACCGGTGAGGGCCGAGACGGGGATTCCGGTGCTGTCGTCGCCGGCCGACGGTCGGGCCTGGCCGCCGGAGTGGTCGTCAGGGGCGTCGGGGAGTTGTTCGGGGTCGGGCATGATGCCCTTCGGGCGGCTCGGCCCCGTTGCGCCCGGGTCAACGGGCCCTTCCACCGCCGCCTGCGGCTGAGGCGGCCCGGTCGGGGTGCGCGTGGCGTCGTCGAGGACGTCGTCGGAGACCGGTACGCCGTACCGGCTCATGACGCGCAGCCCCTCGGCGAGGTCGCCCTGGTCCCGCCAGTCGTTCAGCTGCGCGCCGACCTGGTCCGCGGTCAGCCGGACCGGCCCATGCCCCGGGAGGGTGACGGTGATGTCCCGCGTCGGTGCGGACAGGACGAGCCCGTCGTAGCCCGCACCGAGGATCTCCAGGGCGACTCGGTCCAGCACGGTCCTCGGCAGGGGGCCCAGCCCGTCGAGGACCGACCGGGGCGACGCCGTGCCCACGGGCAGCACCTCGTCGAGGACCTGCCCGCGCAGGTCGTCGGGCAGCGCACGGGCCCACTCGCCGCCCGTCACCGTCAGCCCGATGTCGTCGAGCACCCGGAACGCGTCGAGCAGTTCGCCGCTGCCGCGCCACTGCTCCCATCGGGCCTCGATGTCGTGGGCGCTGATGGCGGGGCGGTCGTTGGTGGCCGGGATGCCGGTGACCGGGCCGCGGCCGGCGGCCTGATCGCGGCCCGCGGTGAACACGGCGAGCGCGTCCGAGTCGGCCGCCGGGGAGCGCGTGCCCCCGAGGGCGTCGCTGAGGCGGGTCCGCTCCGCATCGGGGAGCAGGCCGGCCACCTTCGCGAAGGGGACGTCCAGCAGCCCGCTCACACCGACGAAGTCCAGCGCCCGCGCGAGCCGGCCGTCGCCCCGCCAGCGCGCGACGTCGTCGCGGTAGGCGGCGGCGTCGGCGGCGTGCTGCTCGGCCCGGTCGGTCGTCCAGCCGCGGAGGGCCTCGTCGGTGGCGAGGGCGAAATGGTCGAACACCTCGAACTGCCGCGGGTCCCTGGCCGCCACATCGGGTTCGAGGATGATGTTGGTGATCGCCTTGACCTCGCTGGGCAGCTCGGCCGCCCGCACCGGCGGACGGTAGGCGGAGGAGCCGTGGTCCATGGCCGAGGCGAGGACGTCGAAATAGCGGGTGCGGGTCTCGGGGGTGCGGAGCTTGCGCCACCGGCCTTCGGCCAGGCCCAGCCATTCGTTGCCCATGAGGCCGTAGCCGGGGCGGACGGCATCGGCGTCGTCGCCCCGCCGGAAGACCGACCTCTGGTCGGGGTATTCGTCGCCCAGCCGCCAGTAGTGCGCGCTCTCGTGGACGGCGATCTCCGCCGGGAGCCCGTCGTACCAGTTGCTCATGTCCGGAACCTGCGTCGTCCAGGACCGGGCGGGATCGAAGGTGTGCAGGGTGACGTCCGCGTGCACCTGGTGCTCGGGCGTCGTGTCGTCGGCGAGTTCGACGCGGACGTGGAACTGGTCCCCGGTCCCCGGCAGGGCGTCGCCGGCGCCGTCCCGGCGCACCGGCGCGTCGGCCGCGTCCGGGACACTGCCCTCACCGAAGAGGGTTTCGACCAGATCCGCGGGGAGCCGGTGCACCGGCCCACCGTCCGGGCCCGCCAGCGTCCCGTCGCCGCGCAGCCGGTACTTGCCGTTCCACACGGCGTCCATGGCGGCCGTGTACTCGCGGAGGTACGCGCGGTGGCGCGCCTCCGTCGTTCCCGGGCCGGGGCTGACCCGCGGGCGGAAGGTGATCTCCCGGACGTGGGTGGGGCCCCCGTCCGTACGGTGCTCGGCCGGGATCTCGATCCGCCGCCACTCGAACCTGCTCACGCCGAGCAGCTGGGGCCGCATTTCAGCGGAGACGAACAGTTCCGGGTCGCCGGGCCGCGCGTCGGGGTTGATCACCAGCGCCGAAGGGTCCTTCGGGGACCCGTCGGAGTGCAGGTCATCGGGACTGAGCGGACGCGCCGCCCGGGCGGTGTTCAAGGGTTCGGCGGCGTCGACGTTCACATGCGGCCCGCCCACCACGTGGACCTGGGAGTCCTCCCGGGCCGCAGCCCACGCCGACGGGTCGGCCAGGCCCGCGTGCACCTGCGCGGGCGCGTCGCCTTCGAGGTCCGACCACCGACGCGCCGGACGCGGCTCCACCATGGCCTCGATCCGGTCCAGCGTCCGCCGCGCCACATAGGGCTCGGCCACACCCCGCGCGGGGTCGCCGTCCAGCATGCCCAGCCGGCGCAGCACCTCACCCACGCCGCGGCCATCGGCGCCGGGTCCGGGCGCGGGGGGCGGCGAACCATCGGCCGCGGGCGGCACCGGATGCCAGGTGACGGTCGCGTGGACACCGTCCTCCGGGGTGGAGGACGTCGCGGGGACCACGGTGACGTTCAGCTGCTGACCGCCGCGCGGCAGCACGTAGGCGTCGTTGAACACACCCTCCACGTGCCGATCGAACGCCCGCGAGGTCGCGGTACCGGTATCGGCGTCGACACCGTCCCCGGCGACGTGGCGGAACCGCAGCGTCACATTGCGGACGGAGGGCGGACCGCCGTCGTCATCACCGTCGCGGTCGATCGGGATCGTGGCGGACTCGAAGAACCGGTTGTCGATCGACACCTCGGCGCGCATCCGGCCGTTGGGTGTGTCGACCTCGACGGCCAGCGGCGGCGCACCCTCCGGGGAGTCGAGGGTGTTCGCGAAGTGGCGGGAGAACAGGCGCCGCTCCGGCTCCGGCTCGGCCCCCCATCTTTCACGGCCCGGCAGATCGGCCGCACGCGGCGCGGGGTCGCCCGGCCGGTGGTCGACGGGCGGCCCGGTCGGCGCGGGTGCGTCGGAGGACAGTCCCCGGTCGGCCGCGGCATCCCCCGTGCTGGGAGCGGGAGCCTGCTGCGTGGGTTTCGCCGTCGGCTGCCCGGTGTCGCCGACCGGTCCGCTCCGGGGGGCCGAGGGCGGCCGGATCGGTTCGGAGGGCAGGGGCGCCCCCTCGCCGCCGGTCATCATGAACGCCTTGAGCGGCGGCTGTCCCCCGGAGAGCAGACCATAGGGATCGGCGAGCGGACGGTGCGCGGCAGGGCCCGTCCCGGCACCGGAGTGCCGGCCGGATTCCGTGGCGGCGCGCTTGCCGTAGTCGGCGCTGTCGGCGGTGACCCATTCAAGACCCGCGAGGTAACCGGCGTAACGGGGGTCGACCGTCCAGCTGCCCTGCCGGAATTCACCGAAGCGATGCGTCTCAGGGACGTCCCGGCCCTCCTGGGCCGCCACGTAGGTAAGCAGTTTGGAGCGCATCCTGCCCGGCCCCGAAACCTGGGGGGAGACCTCCTTGGCCCGTTCCGATGCGTTGCCCTCAAGCTGCGACAGCGGCCTGGGCACCGCATCCGAGATGCGGGCGTCGAGGGCCAACTCCGAGACCATCTCGGTCAGGAAGCGCGACCCCGGCGGAGCGACGATGAGGTTGTTGTTGAAGTGGCCCAGGCGCCACTGGTACTGGGCGGGTGTGGGAAGTGCGGACTCATCCGCCCCGGCGCGCCGCCCCAGCTCCGACACCATCTGCCGGACTTCTTCCTCCTGCTTCTGGTCGCGCAGCAGCGGAGCGAGCATCGGCACCGAATCGCGGTCCATCGGCGGCAGGGGGCGGCTCAGGTCGATCGATCCCGGGCCGATGTCGGAGTCGACGTGCATCCCGCCATAGGTGATCAGGGCCTGATAGCGGACGATGTTGGACTGCATCGTCCACACCTCCCGCTGCGCGGCGAAGTCGTGGAGGTCGCGTGCCCCACCCCTGACGCCGAGGTCGTCGGCGGGGCTGGTCGAGATCTCCACGACCGGCCGGCCGTCGGCCCCGGTCGTGCCCGACAGGTCGGAGAAGAGGGCGGCGTTGCGCTGTGCCGCTGAGGGGTCGGTCCACAGGCGGACCGTCCAGCCCGCATCCGCGGCACGCCCGACCCAGTCCCGCATGTTCTGCGCGCTGGCGTCGGGCACCCGGCCCTGGAACCAGCTCATGTGCAGGATCCGGGGTACCTCTGCGGCGGTGTCCGAGGAACCGCCCATGACGACCCGCTGCCGGGGCGGTGCGGTGCTCCGCAGTTCCGCGGAACGGTTGGCGTCCCTCCCGCCCTGACCCTTGGACGGGTCCAGGGTGGTCGGGGCCAGGTCGTCCGCGACGATGCCGATCTTGTGTACGCCTCGGTCCAGGACCGACTTCGTGTACGCGCGGGACACCTCGTCCCCGCGGGACTGCGCCGTCTCGGAGGCGGCGGCCCGGTTGCCGTGGCCCTGCGCCTCCACAGCGGGCAGTTGTCGGTTGTGCAGCAACGCCTGGTAGGCCTCGTCGACTCTGCGCTGGGCGAAGTCACCGATCGCCGACCGGTCGTGCTCGCGCAGCGTGGCGCCGCTCCTGTCGAACGACACCGTGAGCGAATCGCCGTGGTCAGCGGGAGGCGGCGCGGTGCGGGCCGTGGCTCCGGACGCGGGGGGGAGACCCATCTGACGGCCGCGCCGCATCGCCAACGGGTGTCCCCCGTGTCCTCCCGTGCCCTGCTGGGGCGCGGGCTGCGGCGGGGGGGACGCGGTCGGCGTCTGCGGGCCGGACGGGGCCGTCGCCATCGGCGCGATGGCGGCGATCTGGGCGTCGGTGATGAGGGCGCCGGAGTCCTGGAGGACGCGCAGCGCGCCGCCGATGGCGTTCTGGCTGCTCCAGGCGCTCAGCTGGGCGAAGACCTGCTGTGAGGTGAACGCGGCCGGCGGATGGCCCGGCACGGTGACCGTGAGGTCGGGCAGCGACACGCCGTGGACGAGCAGGTCGTACACCGAGGCGAGGATGTCCAGCACGGCGCGCTCGGCCACCGGCTGCGGCAGGGCGTCCAGGCCGGCGGGCGACCCGGGCGTCTGCGGGGGTGCGGCGCCACCGGGCGGCAACAGGTTGAGGACCTGCTGCCGCTGCGCGTCGGGCAGGGCGCGGGTCAGCTCGGCGCCCTGTACCGTCACCCCGTTGTCCTGGAGCACCAGGAGACCGTCGAGCAACCGCCCGCTACCGCGCCACTGCTCCATCCGTGCCTCGGCGTCGGCGGCGCTGATGGCGGGGTGGCTCTTCCCGGCGGGGACGTCGCCGACCGGATTGGCGATGCCGCGGTCGTGGGCCGCCGCGAAGACGGCGAGTGCTTCGGCGACCGCCGCCGGGTCGGTGGAGCCGTCCAGCGCGTCGCCGAGCCGGGCGCGCTGGGCGTCCGGGAACACGTCGAGGAGGTTCGCGAAGGGGACGTCGATCCACCGTGAGGCGAGGTGCACCAGCAGGGCGAGCCGCCCGTCCTGGCGCCACTGGTCGACGTCGGCGCGGTAGGCGGCGGGGTCGGCGGCCTGCTGCTCGACCCGGTCCCGTGTCCAGCCGCGGACGTGCTCGTCGACGGCGAGCGCGAAGTGCTCGAAAACGGTGTCGGCCCGCGGGTCGGTCGCCGGGGTATTGGGCGCCAGGACCCCGGGGATGAACGCCCTGACGTCGGCCGGCAGGTCGGCCACCCGCGCCGGCGGCGGCTGGACCGACGAGCGCTCCATGACCGAGGCGAAGGTCGCGAGATAGTTCTCCAGGATCTCGGGGTCCCGGTTCTTCACGCCCGCGTTCCCGACGATGTCGATCCAGTTGTTGCCCATGAGGCCGAAGCCGGGGCGGACGCCGTCGGCTTCCTTGCCCCAGCGGTGGATGGAACCGGAGTCCGAGTAGGTGTCGCGCAGGCCGAAGAGGTGCAGGGTCTCGTGGACGCGCGACTCCACCGGGTACCCGCCGTCGTACCAGACGTCCGTGTTCATGACCTGGTCGGTGTACGGCTTCGACAGGTCCCACGGATGCACCTCGACGTAGTGGTGGACCTGGTCCTCAGGCGTGGAGTCGTCGGCGAGCTCGAGGCGGACGTGGAGCTGGTCGCCGGCCCCGCGCAGCGGGCCGGCGCCCGGCGCCGTCACCTGGTTGCCCTCCAGGTCCTTCGGGTTGCCGATGCTGTCCTGGCCGAACAGCGTCTCGAACAGGCCCGTGTCCATCCGGTGCACCACCGCACCGTCCTGGTTCACGATGGTGCCGTCGCCCGGCAGCCGGAACCGGCGGTTGAGCATCCCGTCCAGCGCCGTGGCGTAGTCCTGGATGTACCGGACGTATTCCCCGTCGGTCATGCCCGGGTAGGAGTAGATCCGCGGGCGGAAGGTGATCTCGGCGATGTGGGTCGGGCCACCGGGGGTACGGAGCTCGGCCGGGATCTCGACACGCCGCCACTCGAAGGAGCGCCTGCCTTCCCACCCGTCGCTCATGTCCGCCGTGACGAACTTCTTCGGGTCGCTCGGGTCGGTTCCCGGGATGTCGGCCGTGATCGACGGGTCCTTCGGCGAACCGTCGGCGTTGAGGTCGCCGGAGCCGAGGGGACGGGCCGCGCGGGAGCCCTTCGCGATCTCGGCGAAGTCCTCCCCCATGTGCGCACCGCCCACGTTGTGGACGGGAACGGCGGCGCGGGCGGCTTCCCAGTCCGGCCAGGCCGACGGGTCCACGAGGTCGGTGTGCTCCTGCGCGGGCAGGTCGTCCGCGGGGTCGAACCACTGGCGCTCGGGCCGCGGCCGGACCATGGTGTCCAGGCGCTCCAGCGTGCGCCGTGCCACGTACGGCTCGTTCACGCCCCGCGCCGGGTCGCCGTCCAGCATGCCCAGCCGGCGCAGGACCTCGCCGATCCCGCCGCCGTCCGCGTCCGGGACGGTGCCCGCTTCCGGGGGTGCGTCCGTCGCGGGCGGGCGGCGCCAGGTGACGGTGGCGTGGATGTTCTCGGCCGGAACCTCCGGCCCCGCAGCGATCACGCGCACGTGCAGTTGCTCACCGCTGCGCGGCAGCACGTAGGCGTCGTTGAACAGGGCCTCCGCGCGGCGGGTGAAGTCGAGCCGGGCGTCGCGAGCGGTGGTGGGCCACACACCCTGGGCTCGGTCGAACTTGACCATCAGCATGATCTCGCGGACGCCGGACGGCCCGTCGTCGCCCGCGCGATCGAGATCGATCAGCTTGGACGCGAAGAAGCGGTTGTCGATCCGCACGTCGGCGTACACCGGTGTGGTGCCCGCGCGAACCCCGACGGTCAGCGGCGGGGATCCCGCGGGGACGCCGTCAAGGGTGGCGGCGTACAGGCGGGAGAACTCGCGGAACAGGGGCGGGGACTCGGCTCCTCGGGCGTCCTGGCCGGGCAGTCCGGTGCGGCGCGGTGCCGGGGCCGCAGGGGCGAACGCGTCCCCGTTCGTACCGCTCCGGGTCCCCCCGGCCGGATCGGAGGCCGGGTCGGAGATGTCCAGGCCGCCCAAGGCACCGGTGACCTGCGCGGTCGATGGGTGGGCGGAGGCCCGGGCCGGACCGGTCGCCGGGGACTGCGCCTCGGCGGAATCGGGCGGGGTGAACTGCACCGGGCGGCCCGTTCCCACCGGGAGCGTCTGCTGCCGCTGCTGCCGGGCGCGCCCGGCGCGGTCCATGACGTCGCCGGGGACGGTCGCGCCGTTGTCACTCAGGACGTGCAGCGCCTCGGCCAGGGCTCCCTGCCTGCGCCACGCCCGCAACTGCTGGTACACCTGCTCCGCGGTGACCCGCACCTGCCGTCCGTCCGGGGCGGTGACGGTGACATCGCGCGCCGGCGAACGGTGCACCATCTGGTCGAAGCCGGCGGCGAAGACCTCCAGGGCCACGTGCGGCAGCGCCCGCCGGTCCAGGCCCAGGCCGCTCAGGGCCGGCTGCTGCTCGGCGAGGAGGCGGCGGGCGACATCGCGCACCTGTCCGTCGGGCAGCGCGCCGATCCACTCGCTCCCCGTCACCCGCACGCCGTTGGCGCCGAGCACGCCGAGCGCGGCGATCAGATCGCCGTCGGCGCGCCACTGCTCGACCTGGTCGGCGATGTCGTCGGCCGTGATGGCGGGGCGCCCCGGCGCGGCGGGGATGCCGGTGACGGGGCCGCGCCCGATGGCCTGGTCGCGGCCCGCGGCGAAGACCGCGACCGCGTCGTCGAAGGACAGGTCGTTGGCGTCGGTCAGTACGTCTTCCAGCATGGCGCGCGCCGTGGCGGGCAGCGCGTCGATCACCGCCGTGGAGCCCACGTCCAGACCGTTGCGGCCGGCGAGGTCCAGCGCCTGGGCGAGGCGGCCGTCGCTCTGCCAGCGCGCCATGTCGGCCGCGAAGGAGTCGCGGGCCGCGTCGCGCTCCGCCGCGGTGGCATCGGGCCCCACGAGCTGGTCGACGACGCGGTCGGTGTCCCAGCCGCGCAGCAGCCGGTCGGTGGCCAGCGCGAAGCGGTCGACGATCCCGCCCGGGCCCGGGCCGGCTTCGTCCACGCCGGGTTCGAGGACCTGGGCGATGTCGGTGCGGACGTCGTCGGGCAGCTCGGCCGCCCGCACCGGCGGGGTGTAGGCCGAGGAGCCGTGGGCCACGACCGACCCGATGCGGTCGAGGTAGCCGGACTCGATGAAGGGCTCGCGGTTCATCCGCAGCCGGCCGTCGGCGCCGCGCCGGGTCCAGGTGTTGTCCATGAGGCCGCCGGTGGGGCGCACGCCATCGGCGTCGCGGCGCCCCCGGAAGACGGTTCCCGCCTGGAAGTACTGGTCGAGCAGGCCCAGGAAGTGCGAGGTCTCGTGGACCGCCGATGCCACCGGCATCGCCTCGTTCCACACCTGCTGGTCCATGGCCTGGCCCTTGCCCAGCCGGGAGTCCACGAGGATCTCCTGGTGCACCCGGTCCTGGGGGGTCGAGTCGTCGGCGAGTTCCAGGCGGATGTGGAGCTGGTCGCCCGGCTCGGGGCGGTCGGCTCGGGGCCGCTGGGCGCGGGGGTCGCCCGCCTCGGGGACGCTCCCCTCGCCGAACAGCGTCCGCGCCAGGCCCGCGTCGAGCGTGTGGGCCCGCGTGCCGTCGGGCAGCACCGTGCTCCCGTCGCCGGGCAGCCGGAACCGGCCGTTCCACCGGGCGTCCAGGTCGGCGGCGTAGGCGGCCACGTAGGCGTCGAACCGGTCCTGCGGCAGGGCCTCATCGCGGTCGATGCGGGGGCGGAAGGTGATCTCCAGGACATGGGTCGGACCGCCCTCCTCCCGGTGCTCGGCCGGGATCGGGATCCGCCGCCACTCGAACCTGCGCTCGGCCCAATGCGGTTCCATATCGGCCGATATGAACCGCTGCGGGTCCCCGGGCCCGGCGTGGGGGTTGTCCACCACCTGCGACGGGTCCTTGGGGGTGCCGTCCGGGTTGAGGTCGCCGGGGCCCAGGGGGCGGGCCGCCCGGGAGTCGGTCAGGGCGTCGGCGAAATCGGCGTTCACGTGCGGCCCGCCCACCCGGTGGACCCGGGCGCCGTCGCGTGCGTCCTGCCACACCGAGGGGTCCACCAAGCCGTTCCGGCTCCCGGTGTACTGGGTGGCGGGCCGGTAGGCATCGTCCGACCAGCGGCGGTCCGGCCGCGGCTCGGACATGGTCTCGATCCGCTCCAGCGTCCGCCGCGCCACATACGGCTCGGCCACACCCCGCGCGGGGTCGCCGTCCAGCATCCCCAGCCGGCGCAGCACCTCACCCGTCCCCCGGCCGTCGGGGGCGGTCAATGGGGAACCGTCGGTGGAGGGCGCGACCGGATGCCAGGTCACCCTGGCATGCACCCGCTCAGGCGGATCGGACGGCAGCGCCCGCACGACCTCCACGTTCAACTGCTGACCACTGCGCGGCAGCACATAGGCGTCGTTGAACACCCCCCGGACGTGATCCCGCAACGCCACCGACGCCGCGACCACGCTGCGCACGTCCATACCGGGCCCGGCCTCGAACGCGAACCGCAACTTCACATTGCGCACCGAGGACGGCCCCCCGTCCCCGGCGCCGCCGCGGTCGATCTCCATCGTGACCGACTCGAAGAACCGGTTGTCGATCTCCACCTCGGCGCGCATCCGCCCATGAGGGGTATCGACCTCCACCGCCAACGGCGGCGCACCCTCCGGCAGCTTCAGCGTGTCCGCGAACAGGCTCGAGAACTTACGGACCTCCGGCTCCGACTCCTCCCCCCACGCATCGTCATCCGGCAGATCCGCCACACGCGGCGCCGGATCGCCCGGCCGGTGGCCGGTGGCGGACCCGGCCGTGTCGTCGGCGCGGGAATCGCCGGACGCGGGGCGCTGCTGCTCGCCCGCAACGGGCGCGGGCGGCAGATTCATCTGATGGCCGGGCCGCATCGCGAGCGGGTGTCCCCCGTGTCCTCCCGGGCCCTGCTGGGGCGCGGGCTGCGGCGGGGGCGACGCGGTCCGGGTCTGCTGACCGGAAGGTGCCGTCGGCGCGATGGCCGCGATCTGGTCGTCGGAGATGGGCGCACCGGAGTCCTGGAGGACCCGCAGGGAGTCGCCGATGGCGTTCTGGCCGCTCCAGACCCTGAGCTGGGCGAACACCTGCTCCGAGGTGAATCGGGCCGGCGGATGGCCCGGCACGGCGACCGTGAGGTCCTTCAGCGACACGCCGTGGACGAGCAGGTCATGGACCGAGGTGAGGATGTCCAGCACGGCGCGCTCGGCCACCGGCTGCGGCAGGGCGTCCAGGCCGGCGGGCGACGGGTGCCGCGGTGCGGGGACGGCACCGGGCGTGGGTGCGGGGGTGGTGCCGCCCTGGGTCAGCAGGTCGAGGACCTGTCGGCGCGGCGCGTCGGGCAGGGCGTGGATCCACTGGCCGCCCCGCAGCGTCACCCCGTTGTCCTGGAGCACCTGGAGGCCGTCGAGCAACTGCCCGTTGCGGCGCCATTGCTCCACCCTGGTCTCCGCGTCGTGGGCGCTGATGGCGGGGTGGTGCTTCCCGGCGGGGATGTCACCGACCGGGTTCCCGCCCTCAGCGCGGTCGTGGGCCGCCGCGAAGACGGCGAGTGCTTCGGCGACCGCCGCCGGGTCCCGGGTGCCGTCAAGTGCGTCGCCGAGCCGGGCCCGCTGGGCGTCGGGAAGCACGTCGAGGACGGCGGAGAAGGGGACGTCGATCCCATGTCGGGAGACGAGGTGCACCAGCAGGGCGAGCCGCCCGTCCTGGCGCCACCGCTCGACGTCGGCGCGGTAGGCGGCGGGGTCGGCGACGTGCTGCTCGGCCTGCTCTGGGCTCCAGCCGCGGACGTGCTCGTCGACGGCGAGCGCGAAGTGCTCGAAAACGGTGTCGGCCCGCGGGTCGGTCGCCGGGGTATTGGGCGCCAGGACCCCGGGGATGAACGCCCTGACGTCGGCCGGCAGATCGACCACCCGCGCCGGCGGCGGCTGGACCGACGAGTGCTCCATGACCGAGTCGATGGTCTTGAGATAGCCGTCCAGGATTTGGGGCTCGTGGATCTGCACGGCCGAGTTCCCGACGCCCCCGACCCAGTTGTTGCCCATGAGGCCGATGCCGGGGCGGACGCCGTCGGCGTCGTCGCCCCAGAGGAAGACGGACTCGTGGAGCCGGTAGGTGTCCAGCAGGCCGAAAAGGTGCAGGGTCTCGTGGACGCGCGACTTCACCGGGTACCCGCCGTCGTACCAGACCTCGGTGTTCATGACCTGGTCGGTGTAGGGCTTCGACGTGTCCCAGGGGAGCAGTTCGACCTCGTTGTGGACCTGGTCTTCGGGGGTGGAGTCGTTGGCGAGCTCGAGGCGGACGTGGAGCTGGTCGCCGGTCCCGGGCAGCGGGCCGGCGCCCGGCGCCGTCACCTGGTTGCCCTCCAGGTCCTTCGGGTTGCCGATGCTGTCCTGGCCGAACAGCGTCTCGAACAGGCGCGTGTCCATCCGGTGCACCACCGCACCGTCCTGGTTCACGATGGTGCCGTCGCCCGGCAGCCGGAACCGGCGGTTGAGCATCCCGTCCAGGGCGACGGCGTAGTCCTGGATGTACCGGGCGTATCCCGCGTCCGTCATGCCCGGGTAGGGGCGGATCAACGGGCGGAAGGTGATCTCGGCGATGTGGGTCGGGCCACCGGGGGTACGGAGCCCAGGCGGGATCTCGATGCGCCGGTGCTCGAACCTGCGCTTGCCTCCCCACGAATCGCTCATGTCCGCCGTGACGAACTTCTTCGGGTCGCTCGGGTCGGTACCCGGGATATCGCCCGTGATCGATGGATCCTTCGGCGAACCGTCCTCGTTGACGTCTCCCTCGCCGAGCGGACGGGCGGCGCGGGCGCCCGTCGCGACCATGTTGAAGTCATAGCCCACGTGCGGACCGCCCACGTGGCGCACCGGCGCGCCGGCACGGACCTCCTCCCACTCCGGCCAGGCCGACGGGTCCACCAGTCCGGTGTGCTCCCGCGCGGGCAGGTCGTCCGCGGGGTCGGACCACCGGCGCTCGGGGCGCGGCCGGACCATGATGTCGAAGCGGTCCAGCGTGCGCCGGGCCACATAGGGCTCATCCACGCCCCGCGCCGGGTCGCCGTCCAGCATGCCCAGCCGGCGCAGGACCTCGCCGATCCCGCCGCCGTCCGCGTCCGGGACGGTACCCGGTTCCGGGGATGCGTCCGTCGCGGGCGGACGGCGCCAGGTGACGGTGGCGTGGATGTTCTCGGCCGGAACCTCCGGCCCCGCAGCGATCACGCGCACGTGCAGTTGCTCACCGCTGCGCGGCAGCACGTAGGCGTCGTTGAACAGGGCCTCCGCGCGGCGGGTGAAGTCGAGCCGGGCGTCACGAGCGGTAGTGGGCCCCACACCCTGGGCTCGGTCGAACCTGACCATCAGCATGATCTCGCGGACGCCGGACGGCCCGTCCTCGCCCGCGCGATCGAGATCGACCAGCTTGGACGCGAAGAAGCGGTTGTCGATCCGCACGTCGGCATACACGGGACCGGTACCGGTACGGACCCCGACGGTCAGCGGCGGAGCGTCCTCAGGATCGAGGGTCTCCTGGTACAGGCGGGAGAACTCGCGGATCTCCGTGGGGGTCTCGGCTCCCCGGGCGTCCTGACCGGGCAGTCCGGTGCGGCGCGGTGCGGGGTCGCCGGGCCGGTGGTTCTCGATCAGCCCGGTGGCGGGGGCATCGAGGGTGTCCGTAGACGACTGCGGGTCGGCGTCAGCGGGAGTCGCCGCCCCGGTGGGCGAGGGCGGCGGGGTGGAATCGGTCGACGGAGGGTTCTCGGCCGGGGAGAATCCGGCGGCGGAGCGCACCGGCAAAGAGGTGGCGCCGGACGTCCCGCCCGAGGACTCCGCCCCATCGGGAAGCGCGAGCGGGCGTGCCCGGGTGGTCGGCGGCGCGGGGGCCGGGGCGTCCTGTCCGAAACCGGCGGCACGGGCGACGATCACGGCCTGGGCACGGGTATCCACTGAGAGGTGGCGAAGGATCTGAGTGACCCGGTTGGCGACCGTGCTGAGGGACTTGCCGAGTTCAACGCGAATCTCGTCGTTGTCCAATCCGCGCCCGAGGAGGGTGAAGACCGCGAATTGGGGGTCGCTGAGCGCGTTGATGCCGTCGAGTGCCCTGGTGAGTTGCTCGGGAGTGACGTGAGCGACCGGTGCGGGTGCGGGTGTGGGCGCGGGCGCGGGTGCGGGTGCGGCCTGGGCCGAATCCGGGGTCAGCCCGACCACACGGGCATAGGCGACCGCCTCCCCGCGCGAATGCACACCCAGGTCCGCATAGACATTCCCGACCATGCGCTCGAATCCGCCCTGCGATTGGCCGATGTCCCTGGCGATATCAGCAATCGAACGGTCCTCGTTCATGAGGAGAATCAGGGCCCTGCGCTTCGCGGGCGTGAGCCCGTCCACGCGTTGGCGCGCAAGGTCGGCGTCGGGGGCAGGGGGCGGGGTGCCGGTGCCCGGGACCGACTCAGGGGTCAGCCCGACCGCACGGGCGACGGCGACCGCCTCCTCGCGCGTATGCACGTCCAAGCCCGCATAGACCCTCGAGACCGTGTATCGAAATCCGGACGGCATTTGGCCGATGCCACGGGCGATATCGGAGATCGAACGGTCCTCGTTCATGAGGAGGGCCAGAGTGTTGCGCTGGTCGGGCGTGAGCCCGTCCACGCGTCGGCGTTGGCGCGCAACGTCGGCGTCGGGGGCAGTGGCCTGGGTGGCGGTGGCCGGGACCGACTCCGGGGTCAGCCCGACCGCACGGGCGACGGCGACCGCCGACCCGCGCGAATGCACACCCAAGGCCGCGTAGACCCTCGAGACCGTGCCCCTGAAGCTGTCCGGCGGTTGGCCGATGTCACGGGCGATCTGAACGACCGAACGGTCCTCGTTCATGATGAGAGCCAGGGCCCTGCGCTCGTCGGGCGTGAGCCCGTCCACGCGTTGGCGCGCAAGGTCGGCGTCGGGGGGAGGGGGCGGGGTGCCGGCTGCCTGGGTGGCGGTGGCCGGGACCGACTCCGGGGTCAGCCCGACCGCACGGGCGATGGCCACCGCATCCTTGCGCGTATGCACACCCAAGGCCGCGTAGGCGAGCGCGACCATGCTCTTGAATCCGCCCGTCGTCAGGCCGAGGTCCCTGGCGATCTTGGCGAGAGAGCGGTTCTCGTCCATGAGGAGAACCAGGGCTCTGCGCTGGCCGGGGCTGAGCCCGTCCACACGTTGACGGACAGCCTCATCGACCGGCTCGGCACCCGACTCACCCCGGCCGGGCGTGGTCCCGTCCGCGCCTTGACCCACACCCTCGCCGACCGGCTCAGCGCCCGACTCGCCCCGGCCGGGCGAACCCGGCACCGGGCCACCCGCACCCTCCAGGCCGCCGTCCGCGACCACGCCACCGCCCGGGACGGCGGCAGAACCATCGAGATCAACCGCAGTTCCGTCGAAGTCGGCCAGGTTGAAATCGAAGTCGCCGAAGTCGGATGCCTGATCGTCGAGGAAGTCGAGATCGTGGGCGCCGTCCACGTCACGGGCCGGATCGCCGGAAGCATCGGGCAGGACCTCGGGGTCAAAGCGGACATCACCGAAGGCGTCGGATCCGCGGACACCACCGGAGCCACCGGGAAGATCGTCCGCATCGAGAAGCCGGTCGATGTCGGGGGCGTCGGGGAGATCGCCGAGGTCGTTGATCGTGTGGCGCTCTCCGGCACCCTCGTCACCCGAGTGGTCGTAGAGGTCGTCGCCGTCAGCGGTGAGGAGGCCGGACGCCTCCCCCTGACGGGCCCCGTCGAAGCCGGCGGAGGACTCCCCGCCGTCGAGCCGCCCTGCTGCCCCCAGGGCAGCGGGGAGGTCACCCGCGTCACCGAGAGTGTCCTGGTAGCCGTGGTGGGCGTCGCCGGAGGGGGTGGGCCGCCAGCCGGGGGGCGGCGCCCACCCGGCGGGCACGACCTCGGCCTCGACGAACAACACACTCTCCACACCCGCGCCCGGGACCCGCCGGCCGGGCTGCTCGTAGGCGGCGTGGACGACGAGACGCGACCCCCGCGCCATCAGCACACGCCCCGGCCCGTCCGCGGGGTCCCCGGCCACGTAAGCGCCCGGGAACCCCCCAGGGACGCGAAGCATCACATAGGCGGAGGCGTCCTCGGCGGCACGTGTGCCGAACGTGCCGGTGAGGTAGTGCGGGACGTCCACCACCGTGCCCGCGGCATCAAGGGGGCGATTGGGGTCGATGCCCAGACGGCCGAGCAGCCCCGCCCCGGCACCCACGTGCACGATGGTCGCCACGGGCAGCACCGCGGAGCCCAAGACCGCGTCGACGTCGTTGACGATCCACTGGAAATCGTCGCGGTCATCAGGCGCGACGTCACCCTCGGCCAGTCCGTCGTCGACCATGTCGCGGGCATGACCGGTGTACTCCCAGATGGAATGTGCCTGGTCGGGGGTGGCGCCCAGGATATGGGCGCTCTCCACCGCACCGGGCGCCCCCTCCCCGGTCACCACGACGGGCAGGAACATTCGGGCCCACTGGTCGGCGGCCACGTCGTCGGTCCGTGCGCGGACGTTGTTGCCCATGCCCTCGCCGGGATCCTGGTCCTGGCCTCCGCCGTGCCATTGCAACGGCGGGGGCAGCGGGATGCGGCCGGCCTGGTCACCGCCGGAGTCGTCGCCAGGGGCGTCGGGGAGCTGTTCGGGGTCGGTGCCGGCCATCTGGTGTGCCGGGGGCGCGGCGCGGCCGCCGCTTTGACCGGGAGCGTCGGGGGTCGAAACCCCGGAGGCCGGGGGCCGCAGCGCCGGCGCCGTACCGCTCCGGACCGCGAGCGGCGGCGGGGATCCCGCCGTGCTCGGAGCAGGGGCCTGCTGCGGGGGCGGCGTGGTCTGCTGGATGGCCGCGTTCGGCGCGATGGTGGCGATCTCGGCGTCGGTGATCGGGGCGCCGGACTGCTGGAGGACGCGCAGTGCGTCGCCGAGACCGCCCTGGCCGCTCCACGCGACGAGCTGGTCGTAGACCTGCTGCGCGGTGAACTGCGCCGGGGGGTGCCCCGGGACGGTGATCGTGGTGTCCCCGGCCGGGACCTGGTGGACGACCTGGTCGTACCCCGAGGCGAGGAATTCCAGCACCGCGCGTTCGACCACCGGACGCGGCAGGCCGCCCAGCCCTGCGTCGGGGGTCCCCGGAGCGGTGGTGGCTCCGTTGTGGGGCAGCAGGCTGAGGACCTGCTGCCGGGTGGCGTCGGGCAGCGAGCGGGTCCACTCGACGCCCATGAGCGTCATCCCGTTGTCCCGGAGCACCTTGAGGCCGTCGAGCAGCTGTCCGCTGCCGCGCCACTGCTCCATGCGGGTCTCGGCGTCGTGGGCGCTGATGGCCGGCCGGTCCTGCGCGGCGGGGATGTCGCCCATCGGATTGCCGATGCCCTGTTCGCGCGCCCCGGCGAACACGGCGAGCGCATCCGCGACCGCCGCCGGGTCCCGGGATCCGGCCAGCCCGCCGCCGAGCCGCGTGCGCTGGGCGTCCGGGAACAGGTCGAGGACGGTCCGGAAGGGGACGTCGATCCCCCACTGCCCGAGGAGGAACACCAGCTGCGCGAGCCGCCCGTCGGCCCGCCACTGGGCGAGGTCGGACCGGTAGGCGGCGGGGTCGGCGACGTGCTGCTCGGCCCGATCGCGGGTCCAGCCGCGGACGTGCTCGTCGACGGCGAGCGCGAAGTGCTCGAAGACCTGGCCGACCCGCGGGTCGGTGGCGGGGGTGTTGGGCGCCAGGACCGCGGTGATGAACGACGTGACCTCGGCCGGCATGTCGGCCACCCGCGTCGGCGGCGCCTGGGCCGACGAGCCGTGGTCCATGACCGAGGCGATGGTGTCGAGGTAGCCGACCCGGATCTCCGGGTCGTCGGACTTGGAGATCGCGCTGCCGGCGGCGGTCAGCCAGCTGTTCCCCATCAAGCCGGGGCCGGGACGGACGCCGTCGGCATCGTGGCCCTGGCGACGGAAGGAATCGTGATCCGCGTACTCATCGAGCAGCCCCAGCCAGTGCAGGGTCTCGTGGACGCGCGACTCCACCGGGTACCCGCCGTCGTACCACAGCTCCGCGTTCATCGACTGGTCGGTGTACGGCTTCGACCAGTCCCAGGGGTGGATCTCGATGTCCGCGTGGACCTGGTCGGCCGGGGTGTCGTCGTCGGCGAATTGGAGGCGGATGTGGAGCTGGTCTCCGCTCCCGGCCCGCGGATCGGCGGTGGTCCCGCTCACCGGCTTGTCCCCGGGGTCCGGCCGGCTTCCTTCGCCGAAGAGCTTGGTGATCAGGTCGGCGCCGGGCCCCTGCACGCGCACCGTCCTGCCGTCGTCCAGGACCCGGTCGACGCCCCCGTCGCCGCGGAACCGGAACTTGCCGTTGACCATCTTGTCCAGCGTGTCGGCGTAGTCCTGGAGGTACTTGGCGTAGGCCGCGTCGCTCATGCCCGCGTAGGGGGAGATCCGCGGGCGGAAGGTGATCTCCCGGACGTGGGTCGGACCGCCGGGTGCGGGGTTGGCGAGCGGGATCCGCCGCCATTCGAACCTGCGCCGGTTGGTGTACTGGGCGTTCATGTCGGCGCTGACGAACTTCTGCGGCCCGCCGGGGTCGGCCTTGGGGATGTCGGCCACGACCGACGGGTCCTTCGGCGCGCCGTTGGCGTCGAGGTCGCCGGGGCCCAGAGGCCGGGCCGCACGCGCATCGGTCAGGACATCGGCGTAGTCGGCCCCCAGGTGCGGTCCGCCCACGACGTGGAGGGGGGCGTCGTTGCGGGCGTTCTCCCACTCCGAGGGGTCGGCCAGGCCGGTGTGCTCCTGCGCGGGCAGATCGCGCGCGGCGTCGGACCAGCGGCGCGGGGGCCGCGGCCGGACCATGACGTCGATGCGGTCCAGCGTGCGCCGCGCCACATAGGGCTCGGTGGACGACGTGTCGCCGGAACGGACGGGATCGCCGTCCAGGAGCCCGAGCCGGCGCAGGAACTCGCCGAGCGCCTTGGGATGCGCCTCAGGCGCGGGGGGGCTCGTCGGCGGTTGCGCGGCCGGGGGCGCCGGGCGCCAGGTGACGGTGGCGTGGACGTCCTCCGGCGGGGTGAGGAGATCGGCTTGGACGACGCGCACGCGCAACTGCTCACCGCTGCGCGGGAGCAGGTACTGGTCGTTGAACAGCGCCTCGACCTGCCGGGTGAAGTCCGCGCGGGCGTCGCGCGAGGTCGTGGGGAAGACCCCGGGCGCGCGGTCGAATCGCACCCGCAGCGTGACCTCGCGAACGGTGGACGGGCCGTCGGGACCGTCGACGGTGATCGTCGTGGACTCGAAGAACCGGTTGTCGATCCGCACGTCGCCGTGCATCCG
Source organism: Nocardiopsis mangrovi (assembly GCF_042653925.1). Lineage (NCBI taxonomy): Bacteria > Bacillati > Actinomycetota > Actinomycetes > Streptosporangiales > Nocardiopsidaceae > Nocardiopsis > Nocardiopsis mangrovi. Next base: position 5,291 of record NZ_JBHSFQ010000045.1, on the reverse strand, counting down.
GCCGTTACCGGTATCGACTCCGACGGTCAGCGGCAGGGCATCGGACGGGAGCGCGTCAAGAGTGGACGCGTACAGGCGGGAGAACGACCGGCGCTCAATCGGGGACCGGGTGCCCTGCGTGTGCGGGCCGGGCAGCCCCGTGTGGCGCGGTGCGGGGTCGCCGGGCCGGTCGTCGACGTGCAGCCCGGCCACGTCATCGGCGAGGGAATCCGGGGACGTCGTGTGGGTGGCCTCGGGCGTCGGGCCGCCGGGGGGCGGACCGGAGGCCGGCGGCGCGGGGTTCCGGGCCGGGACGGCACCCGTGGTCTGCGCGTTGGTCGCACGGGGTGCGCCGCCGTGGGATTCCAGTCCATCGGCCGGTTTCAGCGCGGCGGCCCGGACGCCCCGCGGAGCGGCGGTGAGAGGGCTGCCCCCAAGCGGATCGGGCACAACGGAACGCGGGGGGCGCGGCGGCAGGGCGCCGAACCCGAGGGCCTTCAGCGCCTCGGAGGCCGTGCGCCACGCGGTGTCGGGGTCCATCCGGGCCGTGCGCCCGGCGGGCACGGGTCCGGGGGTGGGAGCGGGACGGCCAGGGTCGCGCTGCGCGCCGGACTTCTTGTCCGGGCCGGATGGAGCATCGGGGGTGGCGGTCACCGGACGGGGATCCGAGGAACCCTCGGGGCGGATCGGCGGGACGTCCGCCAGGTCGCCGTCCGACCGGCCGCCGCCCTGGAGCGCGTCGGTGAACGTCCTGATGACGGAGGGCGCCGCCCCCTCATCGCTCCGCACCTGTGCGGGGGCCTGCCCCGGTTGCGCGGGCGCCGGGCCGGAGCGATCACGGGTGCTCGGGCGGTCGGTGTCCTCCCCGACTGGCTCCGTGTCGGTGCGGGCCCGTGTGGCGTCGTCCCGCCCGCGGGAGGCGTCGGGCCCATCGGACTCCCGGCCGGACCGGGCTCCGCCACGGGGCGGCTGTGCCCCGGTTTCGGCCGGTGCCGGGGGCGTGGCGGTGGTGAGCGGAGCCGGCGGCGCCATGCTGTCGCTCTCCATCGCCGGGGGCCGGGGTCCATCGGCCTTCTCCGGCGTATCGGTGTCCCGGAGGGGCACACCGCCCGCGCGTTCCTGATCGGCACCGGTGATGTCGGCCGGCGCCTGCGGCTCGTCGCGCACGACGGGGGGCGTCTCGACCGCGGTCTCACCGTACGGTGCGGGGGCGTCTGCCGGGCCGGGGCGCGCGTCCTCCGCGCCGTCGCCGCTCTCCGTCGCCGGCCGCTGCGGCGCGTCGACGGGTCCGTCCACCGGCTCCGCCGCGCCCGGTTCGGGAATGGACGTCCGCTCCTGCTCGGGCGGCCCGTCCTGCCGGTTCTCGGCGGAGGTATCGAGGTCGTCCGGTGTGCCGGACGCGTCGCGCTGCCCGGACGGCGTCCGGGCGGCGTCGGAGGGCCCGGCCGCGTCGCCGCGCGGGGCGGCGCCCGGCCGGGGCGCTCCGGCGCCATCGGTGCCCTGTGCGGGCGGGGGCGCCCCGGCCGCAGCGGGAGGGGCGCCCATGAACCCGCCCCCGGCGACCGGAACGTCGGCGGAGGGGTCCGGCACGGCATCGGTCTCGCTCGCGTCCGGCGGTGCCGCGCCCACGGGCCCGACCGGCTCCGGCATCCCGTTGCCGGGAGCGCCGTCGCCGACCGGCGCCGTCACGATGTCGTCGTCCCCGATCCGGGACGGGTCCGGGTCGTCCTCGCGCAGCGGCGGGGCGGCCTCGGAGTCCGGGGTGTCCTGCAGGTCCCGGGACGGAACGTCGGCGGGATCGCGGTTCGGCAGCCCGGTGTCGCGGATCGATCCCGCGTCCGAGGGTGTCTCCGGACGCGGCGGCGGTTCCGGCGCCTCGGCGGACGTCCGGATCGGTGCGGGGACCTCGGGGCGCTCCGGCGTGTCCGGACGCGGTCCCTCGAGCGGCGGCGCCGGGCGGGCGCGCTCGTCGGTTTCGGGCAGATCCCTGTTCCCGGGGGAGTCGGGGTCCCGGAGATCGGCGCCCTCGGGGGTGTCGGGGCTTCCGGTGGTGCCCGACGGGTCGCCGTCCTCGGACCCGCCGATGCGCCCGGGGCCTCCCGAGCCCCCGCCGCCGCCGGAACCGCCGCCGCCGGCACCGCCCGCGCTCCCGCCGCTGACGGGCACCTCGGAGTCGTTGGTGGTGCGCATCGGGTCGGATTCCATGACCGGCGGGGTCGGGACGTCCGGCGGGTTGGACATGAACAGGTTCTGGAGGGCGTCGATCCCCTTGATGCCGCCCAGGACCCCGCCCGTCGTGACCGCGGCGCTCGCCGCCCCGGCGACGGCCGACATGCCGTTCGCGTCGAACTCGCCTTCGAGGATGAGGTTGCTGAAGCCCTCGCCCAGGTAGGCCGACCCGGCGCCCTCGGCCATGTTGGTGCCGAAGTGCGCGGCGGTGCGCCGCCAGTTGTCGGCGAATTCCGACAGGCTCCGGGCCGTCCCGTCGGGCAGTGTCCGGGACAGGAAGTCGCGGGTCTCCGGCGTCAGCCGGCCTCCGGGCCCCGCCGGGGCGTCGTCCAGTACCCGGGCGAGGGAATCGCCGATATCGCGCCTGCCCCAGTTGGCGGTGAAGGTGTCGGCATAGTTGCGGCCCAGGTCGCGCGCAGCGTCACGGCCGAGCGTGTCGCTGAGGTTGTTCTCGAACACCTTCCCGACGTCGTCGCGGAACCGCGCCGTGGTGGCGACGTTGTCCCAAGGGCTCGGGTTGCGCCCGAAGGGCTGGATCAGGTCGCGGGCATTGCGGGAGAGCACATCGGCCATGTCGTCGGCGAGGCGCGGCGGCACGCTTCCCGGGCGCGGTCCGGGGCCCGTCTCGGGGAGGTCGCGCGCCCCGGAGGGGATCGGCGGCGGCACCGTTTCGGGCGTCCTCGCCGGGGGCGGCGGGCCGTCGATGTCCGCGGGGGTGTTGCGGGGCGGCGGTACCGGGGCGCCGTCGCGACCGCCCGGGGGCGGAGCCGGGGCGTGCTCGTCGCGCACCTTGGGCGGCGGGACGGGGGTGTCGTCGCCCTTGGGACGCGGACCGCCGGCGCCGACCTCCTCGGGTCCCCCCTTGGGGCTCGGTCCGCCGGCGCCGACCTCCTCCGGGCCGCCCTTGGGTGTCGGCGTGCCATCGGGACGGTTGTCGAAGCGCGGCGGCGGGGTCGCGTTCCCGGGCAGGTCGTCGGGGGTCAGCCCCTTGCCCCCGACCGGAGTCGGCGTGGGCTCGGGTCCATTGCGGAAGTTGAGCTTGAGGGTGTCGCCGAAGTTGTCGGAGATCCAGTCGGCGAACTTGTTGCCGAACACGCTCAGCCCGGCCGAGAAGAGCCCGTCGATGACGCCTCCGACGCCCGCCGCCTTGCTGAGGTCGTCGTCGTTCTCGTCCTTGCTGCCCCGGGCGATCTGGAGCCGCTGGATGAGCTGGTCCATGATCATCGCGAAGGCGACGCTGACCACCAGGTGCGTCAGCAGCGTGTTGAACAGGAAGTTCAGCATCCGCTGGATGAACAGGCTGGCGATCCGTTTGAAGATGGGGATCATCGTCAGGCTGGCCCCGAAGGTCCACTTGGACATGGCGATGGCCCAGGCGATCTCCATGGCCAACTGGATGAGCTGGCCGATGATCATCCACTTCGTGTACTCGATCTGGTTGGCCGCTTTGCGCACGAAGTCGCCGAGCTGGTGGGCCGCGTCGGCGGCGGCTTTGACGTAGTTGGTGTCCCCCGAGGTGAACTTGTCGATCGATTCTTCGAAGTATTCGGCGGCCCGGCTGTCGAAGGTGGAGCGCACCCGTCGCTTGACGGAGACGATGACCGGGGGGATGTCGAATTCGATCCGGTCACCCGTGCGGTCGAGGAGATCCGCGAGCGCACGCAGCAGCGTCTCGTCCGCGGTGAACCACTGCGAGCCCGTAAGCCCGTAAAAGAGGTTCCGCAGACCCGGCGGCAGCTCCATGCCCATGACCGATCGCCCCGCTGTCCCTTATCCCCGACCGGGCCTGCCGCCGGGCAGGCCGCCGGGGCCGCCGGGGCCGCGGAGGTCGCCGGGGGAGTCGGGCAGGTCCCTGTAGAGGTTGTTCGCGATCTCCTCGTTGCCCAGATCGGCCCTGCGGTACCGCTCGGCGGTGTAGATGGTGTTGTCGGCCGTCTCCCGGAGCACGTCGACGAGCGTGACGCCGAACTCCAGGAGATCCCCTTCGGCGGGGACGAACTTGTCCTCGAAGACGTCGGCCATCTCATCGCCGTGGCCCCAGGGCTTCTCGCCGAAAGCGCTCCTCCCCGACTCGTAATCCGCGAAGATCTTCTCCACGCCATCCGCCGGCTCGTGCAGCATGCCGCCGTACTTCTTCATCAGGTCGGGGCCGACGAACAGGGAATCACCGGACATGGTGCGGCTCCTTCGGGTGTCCTGGGGTTGTGGCGGCCGGTGGGAGCCGGCCGCCGCGGTTCAGGGGGTCAGGCACTGGGGCGGCCCGAGTCGGGGAAGTCGAGCTTATCGAGGCCGAGGTCGGCCAGCATCTTGGCGGGATCGAACCCGCCCGTTCGCGCCGCCTCCATGTCGATCCCTTCGGGAGCGAAGGGGCCGAACGCCTCCATCACCCGGGCCTGCATCTTGTCCCGCGCGCGCTTGATCACGTCCATGACCGCCGCCGAGAGTTCCGCCGGCGGCATCGACTGGTAGGACGTGGTCCGGAACTTCAGCTCGACCAGTTCCCCGTCAGCGTTGATCTTCGCGCTGATCGCCCGATCCTTGGAGACGGCCTCTTCGGTTGCCGACGCCAGGCTTGCGCTTGCCCGTGTGACCTTCTCCTGGTCCTCCCGTAGACGTGCGAGCGCCTGCTCCATTTGCTCCGGGTACGAACTCATGGGCACTTCCCTTCGTGTTGTCTCCGAGGCCGTGTCGCCCCAGCACCGACAGCCGGTCGCCCGCGCTGGTCCCCCAGACGCGCTCGTCCTCCGACAGCCAGGTGGACCGGGTGCGCGCGTCGCCGCCCTGCCCCCCGCCACCGCCGGCCCCGCCCATACCGCCCATCGGCGGCATCATGGGCGGCATCCCGCCACCCATGCCGCCCATCCCGCCCATCCCGCCGCCGACGCCGCCGAAGTTCCCGCCGCCCTGGCCGTTGCCGTTGCCGACCGCGCCGGTGAACGCCTCGGACCCATCGGGGGACGGGTCGCTGCGCAGATCGCCCCCGCCGCCCTGGACACCATTGGCATCGGGTTGGCCGCCCGAGGCGTTCGGAGCAAGCGGGTCGGACGACGAGCCCGGCGCCCCCGGGTTCTCCCACCCGTTGC
>NZ_JBHSFQ010000044.1:0-36690 GCF_042653925.1 Nocardiopsis mangrovi | reverse complement strand
GGGCCGGTGTTCGTGTTTCCGGGGCAGGGGGCGCAGTGGGCGGGGATGGCGTCGGGGCTGTTGGAGGCGTCGCCGGTCTTTCGTGAGGGGATCGAGGCGTGTGCGGAGGCGTTGGCTCCGCATACCGGTTGGTCGCTGGTGGGGGTGCTGGGGGGTGGGCGGGGTGTGCCGGGGTTGGATCGGGTGGATGTGGTGCAGCCGGTGTTGTTCGCGGTGATGGTGGCGTTGGCGGGGGTGTGGCGGGCGTGTGGTGTGCGTCCGGTGGCGGTGGTGGGGCATTCGCAGGGGGAGGTCGCCGCGGCGTGTGTCGCGGGGGTGTTGTCGTTGGAGGACGCGGCGCGGTTGATCGCGGTGCGCAGCCGACTGATCGCCGAGCTGGCCGGCACGGGTGCCATGACCGCGGTGTCCCTGTCCGAAGAGGACGCCGACCGGTTCCTGGAGAGGTGGGCCGGGCGGGTGGGGATCGCGGCCGTCAACGGCCCGGCCTCCGTTGTGGTCTCGGGTGAGCGCGGTGCGCTCGCCGAGGTGGAAGCGGCGTGCGCCGCCCGCGGGGTTCTCGCCCGCCGGGTGCCCGTCACCTTCGCCGCTCACTCTCCGCGCGTCGACGCGCTGCGCGCCCCAATGCTGGAGGAGCTGGCCGGGCTGCGGCCCGGGCGCGGGGAGATCGCCTTTCACTCCTCGGTCACGGGCGAGCGCGAGGACGGCACCGCCCTGGACGCCGGGTACTGGTTCGACAACCTGCGGCGCCCCGTCCTCTTCGCCGCGGCCGTGCGCGCGCTCCGCGAGCGCGGATACGCGGCGTTCATCGAGGTCGGACCGCATCCGGTGGTCGAGGCCGGGATGCGCCGGACCCTCGCGGAGCTGGACGCGCCGGCGGCGGTCCTGCCGACCCTCCGCCGGGACGAGGGCGGCCCGGACCGGTTCCTGACCGCTCTCGCCGAGGCGCACGTCGCCGGGGTGGACGTCGACTGGGCGGCCGTCCACGGCGGATCCGCCGTCGGTGTCGACCTGCCCACCTACGCCTTCGAGCACCGGAACTACTGGCTCGACCCGTCGCCCGCGGGAGGCGCCGCGCCGCGCGCCGGGGTCGGCGGGACCGACCATCCGCTCCTCGGCGCCGCGGTGCCCTTGGCCGACACCGGGGGGTTCCTCTTCACGGGGCTGGTGTCACTGCGCACCCACCCCTGGCTGGCCGACCACGCGGTGCTGGGCACCCCGCTGCTGCCGGGCACCGCCTTCGTGGAGCTGGCCCTGCTCGCGGCGGAGCGCACGGCGTGCCCGCACATCGCGGAACTCACTCTGCACGCCCCACTGGAGCTGCCCGAACGCGGCGGAGCCCAGCTCCAGGTCGCCGTGGGCCCACCGGGCGAGAACGGGGACCGGGCGCTCCACATCCACTCCCGCCCGCATCGGGTGTCCGACGACGCGGGCGCGGACGACGTGCCGTGGACCCACCACGCCACCGGCGTGCTCACCCCCGCCGCCGCCCTGTCCGAGCCCGAGCCGGACGGCGCGGACCGGCCGTCGCCCGGAGCCCAGGAGATCGCGGTCGACGACCTCTATCCGATGCTGGCGGAGCGCGGTTACGACTACGGCCCGGCCTTCCGCGGCCTGCGCGCGGCCTGGCGCGACGGCCCCGCGGTCATCGCCGACGTCGCCCTCCCCGACTCGGCCTCGCCACTGGCCGGCGCCGCGGCCTTCGCCCTCCACCCCGCTCTCCTCGACGCCGCCCAGCACGCCGCGGCCCTGCTCCGCCCCGACCCGCGCGCGAGCGGGAACGAACCCGCGCCCGCCGCCACCGCCGGCGGCGCAGAGGCGGAGGCGACGGGACAGCGGTCGGCCGACAGCGCTGCGGAGAGCCGCCCCGCGCTGCGGGGCGGGGCGGACGGCCACCCCCCTGCCGCGCCGGATGGCGGCGGCCGTCACGCGATGCCGGCGGAGTCGGCAGAAGCCGGGACCCGTGCCCCGGCCCGGGGCCCGGCTTCTGCCCCAGGCCGGCTTCCGGCCCAGGTCCTGGCCCCGGCTCCGGTGCCGGTCCAAGGCGCCGGTGTCGAGGTGCCGTTCTCCTGGAGCGGGGTGACGCTCTACGCCACGGGTGCGACGCGCCTGCGGGTCCGGGTGGCGCGGCTGGCGGACGGCGGGGTGGCGTTGAGCGCCACCGATCCCGCCGGGATGCCCGTGGTGACCGTCGAATCCCTGGTGATGCGGCCGGCGGGACTCACCTTCCGGTCCGCGCCGCCGCGCGATGACCTGTTCGCCGTGGAGTGGCCGCCGCTCCGGTGGCAGCCGGCGACCGCGGGCAAGCCGCCCGTGTGGGCGGTCCTCGGCGACGCCTCCCCGGAAATGGCGGTGGCGCTGAGCGAGCACGGGGCCATTCGCTACCCGGACTCGACGACGCTGGGTGCGGCGATCGCCTCCGGGGCGTTCGCGCCCGATGCCGTCATCGCCCTGTTCCTGCCGGAGGATCCGGCCCCGGCGGGAACAGGCGCCGACGGGACGCCCGCTGACGGTGCGTCGGCCAACCCCGCCGATGACGCGCACGAGGCGGCCAGGCGGATGCTCGGCCTCCTGCAATCGTGGCTGGCCGACGAAGTGGTGGTCCCGTTGGTGGTGCTGACCAGCGGCGCCGTGGCCGCCGAGTCCCGCGAGGGCGTCCGCGACCTCGCGCACGCGACGGTGTGGGGCATGGCCCGTTCGGCGCAGGCCGAATACCCGGACAGGATCGTCCTGCTCGACGCCGACGATCCGGTGGTGGCCCTGCCGCTCATCGACGCGGCCCTGGCCACCGGCGAACCCCAACTCGCCGTCCGCGAGGGCCGCCTGCACACCCCCCGCCTGACCCGGGCGACCGCCCCGCCGAGTGGAGAAACCCCAGGCGGGCGGGGCACGCACGCACGCGCCTCCGCGATCGCGGAAGCAGCGGAACGCGACCTCTCCATCGCAGAGGGAGAACCGGGACGGGGAACGGCCGTCCCCGCTGGCGGCACATCCCACGCGACCGCGTCGCGCCCCACCGGCATCGCGGCCATAGGAGATGACAGCGCGCCCCGTGCCTCCGCTGAAGCGGGGCCGGAGCCTCTGGGAGCCGGTCCGGGACACCCGGCCGCCGGGCCGGGCCGCGACGACGGCCCTGCCGGCGCGGGAAGGGACCACGCGGGTGAGGATGCTGGTGCTTCCGCAGGTGGTTCGGGATCCGGGAACGCCGGAGCGGTGGGTCTCGGGGAGGGGACCGTCATCGTCACCGGGGCCTTCGGGATGGTGGGGGGTGTGGTCGTGCGGCACCTCGTGGAAGGGCGGGGGGTTCGGCGGCTGTTGCTGCTCGGGCGGCACGGGATGGCCTCGGCCGGGGCCGCGGAGCTGGTGGCGGAGGTGACGGCCCTCGGGGCACGGGTGGATGTCGCCGCGTGCGATGCCGCCGATCGCGGGGCGCTGTGGCGCGTCCTCGACGAGGTCTCCGCCGACCGTCCGATCAGCGCCGTCGTGCACGCCGCCGGGGTCGTCGACGACGGGGTGCTGGCCTCGCTTACCCCCGAGCGCCTGGACCGCGTCCTGCGGCCGAAGGTCGATGCGGCCCTCCACCTGCACGAGTACACGCAGGACCGCGATCTCGCGGCGTTCGTCCTGTTCTCCTCGGCCGGCGGTGTGTTCGGCACGCCCGGTCAGGCGAACTACGCGGCCGCCAACGCCTTCCTCGACGCGCTCGCCCACCACCGCCGCGCCCGCGGCCTGCCGGCGACGTGTGTCGCGTGGGGGCTCTGGGAGCGGCGCAGCGCCCTGACCGCCGGCCTGGACGACACCGACCTCGCCCGATACTCCCGCATGGGGATCGCCGGGCCCATCCGCACCGGCCAGGGACGCGAGCTGTTCGACACCGCCGTCGCGGGTCGCGAGCCCCACGTGCTCGCCGTCCCGTTGGACCTCGCCGGGGTGCGGGCCCGCTCGGTCCGCACAGGAGGGGTGCCCCCGCTGTTCCGCGGGCTGGTGCGCGCAACGCGCCGCCGCGCGGCGGCCGGCCCCGTGGGCGTCCTCTCGGGTCCCACCGGCGCCGTCTCCGACCCCGTTGACTCCCTCCCGGGTTCTGCGGGCGCCCACTCCGGACTGGGGGGTGTCCCGTCCGGAGCCGCGGTTGCCCTCTCCGGCGGGGTCGGTTCCGCTCCCGGCGCTGGAGGTGTTCTCGCCGGTGCCGTCGGGCTGCGGCGCCGGCTGTCCGGGCTCCCCGCCGACCGGCAGCGGGCGGCGCTCACCGACCTGGTGCGCGAGCAGGCGGCCGCCGTCCTGGGCCACACGGCGGTCGAGGCGGTCCCGGCCGAGCGCGGTTTCCTGGAGCTCGGGTTCGACTCGCTCACAGCGATCGAGCTGCGCAACCGGCTCGCCGCCGCGACCGGCCTCCGGCTGCCCGCCGGACTCGTCTTCACCCGGCCGACGCCCGCGGCCGTCGCCGCCCATATCGGCCCGCTGCTGGCCGTTCCCGATGGCCGTCCGGTCCCCGCCACGTCCGTTTCCGCCCGGGGCTCCGCTGCTCCCGGTGCCGTCTCCGCCGGCTCTGACTCCGTCTCCGCCCCCGTCCCGGACTCCTCCGGCTCCGCCCCTGCCTCCGCCGCGGAGTCCCCGGCCCCCGCCGTCTCGACGCCCGGCTCCGCGGATACGGCGGAGGACCCCTTCGCCGGGATCGTGCCGCTGTTCCGGCAGGCGTGTGCGGAGGGCCGGATCGGTGACGGTATCGCTGTTGTGGAGGCCGCCGCGCGGCTGCGTCCCCGGTTCACCTCGGCCGAGGGCTACCGCGACGGTCCGGGGGAGGGGGTGCGGCTGGCACAGGGCGACCACCACCCCGCGCTGGTCTGCTTCCCGTCCCTGGTGATGATCTCGGGCCTGCACGAATACGCCCGGTTCGCCGCCGCCGTGCGCGGCGAGCGCGACGTCATCGTGTTCCCGCAGCCCGGGTTCGCCGCCGCCGAGCCGCTGCCCGCCTCGGTGGACGCCGTGGTCGACGTGCAGACCGAAGCCGTCCTGCGCGCCACCGGAGGTCGACCGTTCACCGTAGTGGGGCGTTCGTCGGGCGGCTGGGTCGCGGCGGCGGTCGCCGCCCGGCTGGAGCGGCACGGGGTGTTCCCCCGCGCGCTCGCCCTGCTCGACACCCCCTATCCCACCGACGATGTCACCCTGCCGGTCATCGAGACGGGGGTGGTGGAGCGCGAGGAGCAGATCGGGGTCATGGACGGCGCCCGGCTGACCGCCATGGGCGCCTACACCCGGCTGTTCGCCGAGTGGCGGCCCGAGCGGATCGCCGCACCGACGGTCGTCCTGCGCCCCGAGCGACCGGTCACCGACCGGTCCGGGGCGGTGCTCGACCCGTTCGGGTGGGCGCCGCCGCACACGGTGGTCCGTGTCCCCGGCGACCATTTCACGATGCTGGAGGAGCACGTCGGGTCGGCGTCCGCCGTTCTGCACACCTGGCTGGCCGAGCGCGGCCGGTGAGCCGGGTCGTCCGTCCCGGTCCGGCTCGCGGACGGGTCCGGGGCGGCCGACCCGACCAGGCCGGCCGGTGGGCCGGACCGTCCGTCCCGGTCCGGCCCACCGGTGCTCGGGCGGGCGTGCCCGCCCCCTGGCGTCAGCCCGTGTGCTCGGCCAGGGCCACCACCCGGCCCTCAAGGCGGGCCTGCTCGGCGGCGAAGACCAGGACGTGCGAGCGCAGGGCGTCCTCGCCGCTGGTGGCGACCATGGAGGGGTCGCCGGCCGCCACCGCCGGGAGGAACGACGCCAGGAGCCCGCTGTCGCCGCCGCCGTGCCCGGAGTCGATGAGTCCGTTGTTGGCGGTGGCGACGTCGATCTCCTCGGTGGAGTCGGAGAGGAAGTCGTAGACGGTGATCCGGTCGCCGTCGCAGTACACCTCGCCGAGCGTGCCGAACAGCGAGGTCTGGCGGGGGCGGCCGCGGTTGAACGCGGCCATGGTGAAGGTCGCGGTCGCCCCTCCGTCGAACTCCAGCGCGACGACCTGGTGGTCCACGACGTCGTTGTCGCAGGAGTAGACGCAGCGGCCGTAGGGCCCGACGCGCAGCGCCTCGGTGACCGATTCGGCGGTGGGCTCGGGGGTGAGCACGTCCAGGGGCCAGCCGGTGCGGCCCTCCGCGACGAAGCGCCCGTAGATGCGCGGAGCGGAGTAGGCGCACCCGGGTTCGATCGCGCAGCTGAGGCAGCGTTCCCCCGCCCCGGCCGGGGCCTGGTCGCGGCGGAAGTGCTTCAGACTGCCGAACGACGACACCGACACCGCGTCGCGGCCCACGACGTGCCGCAGCCAGTCCAGGTCGTGGCAGGACTTGGCGAGCAGCATGGGCGCCGCCCGGTCCGTGCTGCGCCAGTTGCCCCGCACGTAGGAGTGCGCCTGGTGCCAGAACCCGACCGGTTCCACGTGGTCGACGCTGACGATGGACCCGATCCGCCCGGAGTCGACGATGTCCTTCAGCACCCGCGTGTAGGGCGCGTAGCGCAGCACGTGGCAGACCCCCAGCAGCACGTCGTTGCGGCGCGCGGCGGCGACGATCGCCTCGCAGTCGGCGCGGGTCTGCGCGAGCGGCTTCTCCACCAGCAGGTGGTAGCCGCGGTCGGCCAGGGCCAGCGCGGGTTCCAGGTGCGCGTCGTCCAGGGTGCACACGAGGGCGGCGTCGGCCAGGCGCGGCTGGGCGGCGGCCTCGCGCCAGTCGGCGAACCGGGCCTCCTCCGGGACGCCGTGGGCGTCGGCGAGCGGTTCGCGGTACCGCGCCCGCGGTTCGGCGACGGCCACCACCCGCGCCACGTCGGGGTGGCGCCGGATCCACTCGGCATAGGAGCCCCCGCGCGATCCCGCGCCTACGATCATGACCCGCACCGGTGCCATCGTTCCCGCCTTTCCCTGGGCTGCGGGAGGTTCCGGCCTCACCGGAAGCTCCCCGCGGACAGTCCTTTGACGATGCGCCGCTGGAAGAGCAGGATGAGGACCACCAAGGGGAGGGTCACCACCACCCCGGCGGCCATCTGCGATCCGAACGGCTGCTGGAATTCGGTGTCGCCGGCGAACTTCGCCAGCGCCACGGTCACGGGGTTGGACGCCAGCGTGATGGACACGACGCTGGAGATCAGGTACTCGTTCCAGGCGGCGAAGAACACCAGCAGCGCCGTGGTGGCCACGCCCGGGGTGGCCAGCGGCAGGATCACGCGGCCGAACGCGCCCAGCGGCCCGCACCCGTCGACCCGCGCGGCCTCCTCCAGCTCCCAGGGCATCTCGCGGAAGAACGTGGTGAGGATGAAGATCGCCAGCGGCAGGGCGAAGCTGATGTTGGGCACGACCATGGCCTGGTACTGGTCGATCCACCCCCAGTCGCTGAACAGCCCGTACAGCGGGGTGACGATGGCGACCCCGGGGAACATGGAGCAGGCCAGCACCAGCGCGAGCACGAGGTTGCGGCCGCGGAAGCGCAGCCGGGCCAGCGCGTACCCGGAGAGCACGGCGATCACCATGGCCAGAACGGTCGTGGCGGTGGCGATGACCAGGCTGTTGCGCACGGCGTAGCCGAAATCGTTGACCCCGCCGAACACCCCCCGGTAGTTGGCCAGGGTGGGGGAATCGGGCCACAGCGTGTTCGTGGTGATCTCGGCCGGGCCCTTCAGGCTGGAGACGAACATCCAGTAGAACGGCGCCAGGCAGTAGAGGACGAGCAGGACGGTGGCGCCGCCGATCAGCCACGACTCCCAGGTGGCCGGCCGGCGGGCCGTGCGGCGGCGGCCCGCCGCGGTGGGGGTGCTCATCGCGTGGCCTCTCCCTTGAATCCGGCGAAGACGTTCGCCCCGATGGTGCGGATGAGCAGGAACGCGCACAGGAAGACGAACAGGAAGGTGATGGTCGACAGCGCGCCGCCGTACCCCTGCTTGAGCTCGCGGGTGGCCGCCTGCACGACCAGCATCGACAGGGTCTCGGTGTTGTTGGCGCCGCCGGTGAGGATCTGCGGCAGGTCGTACATGCGCAGCGCGTCCAGGGTGCGGAAGAGCACGGCGACCACGATCGCCGGGCGGGCCAGCGGCAGGGTGATCGACGTGAAGCGCCGCCACGCCGAGGCGCCGTCGATGGCCGCGGCCTCGTAGAGGTGGGGCGGGATGGTCTGCAGCCCGGCGAGGATGAGCAGCGCCACGAACGGCGCGGTCTTCCACACCTCGGCGATGATGATCGACCACTTCGCCGGCCACTCGGAGCCGCCCCAGACGACCTCGGTGCCCGCCAGCGCGTTGACGATGCCCTCGGGCTGGAGCATCCACCCCCAGATGACGGCGCTGACGGCGGTGGGCAGCGCCCAGGGCAGCAGCACCGCGGCGCGCACGATGCCCCGGCCCCGGAACGCGCGGTGCATGACCAGCGCCATGCCCAGCCCGATCAGGGTCTCCACCACCACGCTGACGACGGTGAACAGGACGGTGTTGCCCAGCGCGGCCCAGAAGCCCTCGCTGCCGTAGCCGATCAGCGCGTCGGCGTAGTTCGCCAGGCCGACGAACGACGGTTCGGCGCCGATCGGGTCGTCGAAGAGCGACCGGTACACCGCGGACAGCACCGGGTAGCACACGACCAGCGCGAGGGCGATGAGGGTGGGGGCGAGCAGCCAGGCGGCCAGCCGCCGTTCCGCCGCGCGCTCGCCGGTGGTGGCGCGGCGCCGGGCGGGGGGCCGCCGCGCGGCGGGCGCGGTGCCGGTGGCCGTCATGAGGTCTCCACCACCCGTTCGAGCTCGGCCTGGAGGTCGGCGAGCGCTTCGTCGACCGTCTTGTCGCCGGTGAGCGCCGCGTGCACGTGGCGCTGGACGGCGTTGGTGACGTCGGTGTAGCGGGGCGAGACCGGGCGCGGCTGCACGTTGTCGAGGGCCTCGCGCTGGGGGACGAGGTGGGGGGAGGCGTCCATCAGCTCCGGATCCTCGTAGTTGGCGGTCCAGGAGGTGGGGGTGTTGGTGGTGGCCATCCATTCGTGCTGAACGTCCCGGCTCTGGACGTACTCCACGAACCGCAGCGCCTCGGGCTTGTGTCCGCTGTAGACCGAGACCGCGAGGTTGTTGCCGCCCAGCGTCCCGGTGCCGGGCCCGTCGAGTCCGGGCAGCGGCACGGCGTCGAACCGTCCCTGGACGCGGGATTCGGGGCCGGGTTCCTGCATGGCCGGCCAGGCGTAGGCCCAGTTGCGCATGAACAGCAGGTCCCCCCGCTGGAACGCGAGGCGCGCCTCGTCCTCCAGGTAGGTCAGCGCAGCGGGCGGGATGTAGCCTTCGTCGAGGCCGTCGACGAGGAAGGCCAGCCCGGCGCGGGCTTCGGGGGAGTCGACCACGACATCGCCGTCCTCGTCGAAGATGCGGCCTCCTGCCGAGGCGATGGCCTCGGTGGCGTTGACCGTCAGCCCTTCGTAGCGGCTGAGCTGGCCCGCGTAGCAGTCCATGCCATTGTCCTCGGCGATCGCGCAGGCGTCGATCAGCTCCTGCCACGTGGTGGGCGGCTCGTCGAGCAGGTCGCTGCGGTAGTAGAGCATTCCGGTGCCGGTGGAGAAGGGGGCGGCGTAGAGCGTGCCCTCGTAGGTCCCGGTCTCGGCGGCGGCGGGCAGGATGCCGGGGCCGGCGAAGCGGTCGCGGTCGAGCGGCTCCAGCCAGCCGCGGGCGGCGAATTCGGCGGTCCAGACGGCGTCGGTGTAGAGGACGTCGTAGCGCCCGGAGCGGGCCTGGAGGTCCTGGACCAGCGCGGCGCGCTGGGAGTCGGCGTCGGCGGCGAGGTGGACCACCCGGACGCGGGCGTCGGGGTTGGCTTCGTTGTAGCGCTCGATGATGCCGGCCATGTCGGCTCCGGCGCCGCGCGTGACCGCGAAGGTCACCACGGCGTCGGTGTCCTCATCGGGCAGGCTGCCCGCGCAGCCGGCCGCCGTGAGGGCGGCCGCCAGTGCGAGTGCGCCCGCCCGTAACCGTGGCCCCGGGCCCGTCGTGGCCATGCCGCCTCCGTTCGGGTCTTTTTCGAAATTCGATTTATAAATCGAATAGGATGCGGTGAGGAGATGTCAACACCCCTCTCACCGCGGATCGCGGTGCGAGCTGCCCAAGGGGATGGCCACGATGACCAAGCCGGTCGCCGGCTCGATGACCGGGGTGCGCAAGTTCAACACCGCGACCGTGCTCAGCGCGCTGCGCGCGGCGGACCGGCCCCTGCGGGTGCTGGACCTGATGGAGGTCACGGGCCTGTCCCGGCCCACCGTCGAGACACTGGCCGAGTCGCTGAGCGAACAGGGGTGGGCCGCCGGGGCCGAAGGAGTGCCGCTGACCGGCCGCCCGTCACCCGGCCGCCCCGCGCGCACCTACGCCTTCAACGCCCGGGCCGGCTGGGTCCTGGGCATCGACATCGGCGCGCACAAGGTCTCGGCCTGCCGGGCGGACCTGCGCGGACGCCAACTGGCGTCGGCCCGCCGCAGCGTCTCCCCGGACACCCCCGCCGATCAGCGCCTGGAGGAGGCGCGCACCGCCGTGGGCGATGTGCTCCGCGGTGCCGCATCGGCGCCGGTGCTCGCCGCGTGCCTGGCCACCCCCGGTGTGGTCGACCCCCGGCGCGGACGCGTCCTGCTGGCGCCCGCGCTGCCCGGGTGGGACGCCGTGGACTTCGGCGCGTGGGCGCGCGACTTCCTGGACTGCCCGCTGGACATCGACAACGACGCGAACCTCGCCGCGGTCGCCGAGCAGGCGGTCGGCGTGGCGCGCGACCGCTCCGATGTCGTCTTCGTGCTGCTCGGCGAGCGGCTGGGAACGGGGATCACCACCGGGGGGCGGCTGCTGCGCGGCCGCGACGGCGCGGCCGGCGAGATCGGCTACGTCCGGTACGGGGGGCCTGAGCCGCCCCCGGCCGGATACGGGCCGCTGGAATCGCACGTCAACGCGCACGCGATCGTCCGCATGGCCGAAGAGGAGCTCGCGCGGCCGGGCGGCTCCGCCGACTCGCCGCTGCGCCGCGCCTTCGCAGCGGGGGAGGAGGACGCGCGCCTGCCGGCTTTGGCCGACGGCGCCCGCGCCGGCGACCCCGCGGCGCTGCGGGTGCTGGACCGGCTGTGCGGCCGGCTGGCCGAGGTGGTCGCCCCCCTGCTGCTGGCGCTCAACCCCGAGCTGCTGGTCCTCGGCGGCGGGGTGTCCAGCATGGGCGACGTCCTGCGCGCCCCGCTGGCCGAGGCGCTGGCCGGCAGCGTGCTGTTCCCGCCCGAGCTGGAGCTGTCCGCCCTGGGCGACCGCGCCGTGGTCACGGGCGCCGTGCACGCCGCCCTCACCCGCTTCGAGGAGACCACGATGGCCGACATCCTCGCCTGACGGCGGAGCGCGCCCGCGGCGCCGGTTTCGGTCAGGCGCGGCGGGCGGGCAGGCCGGCCAGCCAGCCGGTGACCAGCGCGGGCCAGTCGGGTGCCGCCTCGCCGTGGGCGGCGGTGAACACCGTGGAGGTCTTCACGGCGTCGACCATGACCCCGTCGAAGGTCTCGGCGCGCAGGATGACGTCGGTGGCGTCGGCATCGGACGCGAACGTGAGGTCCAGCTTGTCCAGCGGCGAGCGCGAACCGCTCGGCGGATAGAACTTGATCTCCTGGAACAGGGGCGAGCGCTGGCGGTCGGTGCCGGCGCCGGTGTGGGCGTCGGCGATCCGGCCGTGCTTGACGACGGCGCTGTAGAAGTCGAAGCCCATCTCCGCCAGCGCGTCCAGGACGGCCGCCTGCGCCGGCAGCGGGGCGATGGCGATCGGGTCGAAGTCCCCGGGGTCGACGGCCGCGGCGATGTGCAGCTGGGTGTTGACGCCGACGTCCATGCCCTTGAGCGGCTGCCCGCGGTGGACGGTGACCGGCATGTCCCACGGCACGTCCATGGTGAACTCGCGGGTGACCGAGCCGCCCCCGGCCACCGGGAACGCGGTGCCGGCCTCGACGCGCCGGAACTCCACGTCGCTGTAGTCCTGGAGCCGGACGACCAGGCCGGCGGTGAGCCGGTCGATGTGCTGGTCCACCTCGCCGCCGTCGATGTCGATCCGGCCGTGGATGGTCCCGCCGGGCGGTACGGACTCGTCGCGCAGGACGGTCTCCACCGTCGCGCCGCCCCAGCCCAGGCGCGTCAGCAGCCGCTTGATCCCCACGGTCCTCCCCCTCCGGCGCGGCCGCGGGGTGCGGGGCCGGCCCGCATCCGCGCGCTCGCGATGCCGCGCGAACATACCACGCCGCAGGCCGTTCGCCCTTGTCGGCGCGCCCGTGCGCCCCCCGAAGCCACCGACGATTTCTGTTTTCTTGACAAAAAAATCGTTCGGTGGGATCGTCTCGCCCCATGGACGATGTCACGGTGATCGAGGACCCCGCCGCGGCCGAGGCATCCCTCGACCCGGTGCGCGCGCGGCTGCTGGCCGAACTCGCCGAGCCCGCGTCGGCCGCCATGCTGGCGGCCCGCGTCGGGCTGCCCCGGCAGAAGGTGAATTACCACCTCAGAGCGCTGGAGAGGCATGGACTGGTCGCCCTTGTGGAAGAACGGCGGAAGGGCAACGTCACCGAGCGGCTGCTCCAGGCGTCGGCGGTCTCCTATGTGATCTCGCCCCTCGCGCTCGCCGCGGTCCAGCCCGACCCGGCGCGCGCACCCGACCGGCTGTCGGCACGCTGGCTGCTGGCCGTGGCGGCGCGGCTCGTCCGCGACGTCGGCGCGCTGATCACCGGCGCGGAGCGGGCACGGCAGCGCGTCGCGACCTTCGCCATCGACGGCGAGGTCCGCTTCGCCACCGCCGCCGACCGCTCCGCGTTCGCCACGGAGCTGGCCGCCGCCGTGACCGCGCTGGTCGCCAAATACCACGACGAAGCCGCCGAGAAGGGGCGCGACCACCGGGTGGTCGTCGCCGTCCATCCCTCGGCCGGCGAAACCACGAAGGAGTCTTGACATGGGCCGTGAATTCGAACTGCGCAAAGACGTGGAGCTGGACGCCACCCCCGAACAGGTCTGGGCGGCGATCGCCACCGGCCCCGGGATCGAGTCGTGGTTCATGGGGCCCTACGAGATCGAGCCCCGCGAGGGCGGCGCGATGCGGATGACCGTCCACGGCGACGTCGACGAGAGCACGATCACCGCCTGGGAGCCGCCGACCCGGCTGTGCGTGCGCGGCACCGAAGCCGAGGACGGTACCTTCCACGCCTTCGAGTACATCGTCGAGGGCCGCGAGGGCGGCAGCACCGTCCTGCGGTTCGTGCACAGCGGCTTCATCGGCGGCGACTGGGGGGACGAATACGTCGCCCAGACCGGCCATGGATGGGACATGTACCTGCACACGCTGGGTGAATACCTGGCGCACTTCACGGGGCGCGCCGGCACCTTCGTCTACGCCGAAGGGCCGCGCACCGCGGACGGCTCGCGCGCCTGGCCCCGCGTCGCCGAGGCCCTGGGCGTCCCGGAATCCGTGCCGCGGGGAGAGCGGGTCCTGCTCGCCCCCGAGGGCCTGCCGCCGATCAAGGGCATCGCCGACTACACCGTGCCGGGCCACCCGGACTTCCTGGGGGTGCGCACCGACAGCGCCCTCTACCGCTTCCACGGCCACGGCGACACGGTGGTGGTCGGCCACCACCTCTTCGCCGACGGCGTCGACCGCGCCGCCGAGGACGACGCGTGGAAGGGCTGGCTCGCCCGGGTGCTCGGCTGATCCGGACGCCGGCCCGGCCGATCCGCCCGCCGCTCGGCGGACCGGCCGGGCCGCGCGGCGCGGTGGGCGCGCCGCCGACCGGGGATCGCCGGACCGGTCGCCGCGGGAACGGGTCCCCGCGCGACGGACGCCCACGCGCTCCGGGCCCGGACCGCCACCGGCTTCCGCGGTACGGGCCGAACGGAACGCCGGCGCTCCCCGGCCGGTCGCCCCTCCTCTCCCGCTCATGCCACCCGCCGCACCCTGCACATTCGGGGACGCCCGGAACCCGGGCTCCCGCCCCGAGAGGCGTGGCAGCACGGCGACGGTCAGGTCTACCCTCAGTGATGTCGTCATCGCGGAAGGGCATGCCATGGCCGATGATGCGGAACGGGAAGCGTTATCCGAGCAGCTGGAGCGGCTGCGGTCGATGCTGGACCTCCTCACCCCGTGGGCGATGGCCGCGGCGCTCGGACTGCGCCTGCCGCAGGCGATCGCCGACGGCGCCGAGTGCGCCGACGACCTCGCCCGCGCCGTGGGCGCCGATGCGGGCGGCATCACGCGGCTCCTGCGCTACCTCGCGCTGCGCGGCCTGGTGACCGAGCCCGAACCGCGCCGGTTCCGGCTCACCCGGCTGGGCGAACTCCTGCGCGAGGACCACCCCGCCGACGCCGTCCGGCACCTGCGGCCCGACAGCGCCCAGTGGCGGATCAACCTGGCGTGGGCCGGGCTCCCCGAGGCGGTCCGCACGGGCCGGGCCGGGTACCGGATCGTCCACGGCCGGACCTTCTGGGCGGACATCGAGGCCGACCCCGGGTTCGCGGAATCGTTCTCCTCGCTGGTGTCGATGTGGTCGGACGGCTGGATCCCCGCACTGGCCGCGGCCTGGCCCTGGCACGACGCCCGGCACGTCGTCGACCTCGGGGGCGGCGCCGGCGACGTGCTCATCAGCCTCCTGGGCACCCACCCGCACCTGCGCGGCACCCTGCTCGACCTGCCCGAAGCCGTGGGGCTCGCCCGCCCGGCCCTCGCGGCGGCGGGCCTGTCCGGCCGCTGCGCGGCGGTCGAGGGCAGCTTCTTCGACCCGCTGCCCGAGGGCGGCGACGTCTACCTGCTCGCCCACTGCCTGCACAACTGGCCCGACGACGCCTGCGCCGCCATCCTGCGCCGCTGCGCCGAGGCGGTGGGGGACACGGCGCGGCTGCTGCTCGCCGAGCTGTTCGCGCCCGAGGACGGCGGAGGCGGGGACGCCTTCGGCGTCTCCAACGACCTCACCATGTTCAACGTGTTCGGCTCGGGGGAGCGGACGGAGAGCCGGCACCGCGAGCTGCTGGCCGGGGCGGGCCTGGAGGTCCGCTCCATCACCCCGTTCGCCGGCCGCCACCTCATCGAGTGCGCCGCACCCGGCGGCCCCCCGGCCAGGTCAGCGGCGCCGCCCGGCCGCTGAGCGCCCCCCGGCCGCCGGGTACGCCGCGGTGGTCAGGACGCCGCGCAGCCGCATTCGGCGATCGCGGCGGCGAAGGTGTCCAGTGTCCGGCCCTCGGCGGCCGGGTCGTTGGCGATGAAGGTGAAGAAGAGCAGGTTGCCCTCCTTGTCCCGCACGGTCCCGGCCAGGGCGGACACGCCGTCCAGGGTCCCCGTCTTGGCGCGCACCGTCCCGGCGCCGGCCCCGGCCCCGCTCGCGGGGGAGTAGCGGTCGTCGAGGTGCCCGGTGAAGTGGCCCGTGGGCAGCCCGCTGAGCGTGAACGACAGCCCGGGGCGCTCGGGGTCGGCGGCCAGGGTCAACAGGTCCACCAGCGCCTTCGGGGAGATGCGGTTGTCGACGGACAGTCCGCTGCCGTCCGCGGCGTGCGCACCGGTGACGCCGAGCCGCTCCACGACGCCGGCGACAGACGCGGAGGCGCCCGCGAAGGACGGCTCCGCCCCTTCGGCGATCGCGACCTGGCGGACCAGCGCCTCGGCGATCAGGTTCTCGCTCTCCAGCATCATCTTCTCGACCAGCGCCGAGACCGGCGCCGAGTCCACGGCGGCGATGCGCTCGCCCGCGCCCTCGGCCGGCACCGGATCGCCGTCGACCGTGATCCCCGCCTCCGCGAGCCGCCGCGCGAAGGCGGCGGCGGCCGTGGCGGGCGGGTCGGCCACGCGGGGGCCGTAGTTCTGCGTCCGGTCCACCCGGCCGCCGTCGAGCATGAGCGCGTGCACCTCGGCGACGCTGCCCTCGGTGATATAGCCCGGCTTCCACCCCGGACCGGTGGCGGGGCCGGTGTACAGGCCGTTGTCATAGCCCAGGCGGACCGCTTCCACGCCGTCGGCGGCCAGCGCCGACGCGGTGCGCTCCGCCAGGTCCTCCAGCGTCGCCAGGCGCGGATAGCCCCCGGGGATCGGGACCTCGGTGAGCGTGGGGTCGCCCGCGCCCACGAGCACGATCTCGCCGGGCCCCGCGCCGTGGACGACCTCCGTGCTGATGCGCGCGTCGGGGCCCAGGGTGTCCAGCGCCGCGACCGCGGTCAGCACCTTCGTGGTCGACGCCGGGACAGAGGCGGTCTCGGCGTCGAGGTCGTAGAGCGCCCGGCCCGTGGCGGCGTCGGTGACGTAGCCGGAGACGCCCGCGAGCCCCGAGGCGGCGATGGCGGCGTCGACCCGTTCCGCGAGCACAGCGGGGGCGATCCCGGACTCCTGCGGCTCGGGCGCTCGCACCGTCGCCGTGGGGACCGCGGGGCCGGGCACGACCGTGCGCGGGCGCGCGGAGACCAGGTCGAGCACCACCACCCCGGCGACCAGAACGAACACGTTGAGCAGGGCCAACGCGAGATATGCCCGGGCCCGCACCTGCCGCATGCGGCACCTGCCGTTTCGTTCTCGGGGCGGAGCCGCGGCCGGGGAACGCACCGGGGCCGGGGCGTCCGCGCCCTCGGGGCCGTCGACCGCACAGGCGGCCGGCCCGGCCGGCGCTCGCCCGCCGCGCGTCCCGGTCCCGGGCGCACCGGCTCCCCCCGGCACCCCGGACCGTGGGGCGCGGCCGCTCCATGGATGTGGAGGTCCACGGTAGAGGAATCCGCGGTCCTGCTCCAAACTCCGCCCGCGCCCCGGCACCGCGGGGGTGTGCGGAGTCCGCTATAGGGGGATGATCACCAGACGCGGCCGAGGGGCGGACCGGAGCCCCGCCGCACCGCCGGCGCCGGGTGGAACGCGGCCGATCGGGGTAGGCGGGCCGGTCGGGACGGCCGCGGCCGCCCAGGCAGCACCGGGCCGCGCCCGACCGCGCGCGGCCGTGTGCGCGGGCCGCGGGCCCGCGATGGAGACGGATGCGCATCGCCGCCGCCGGAGACGGCTGGACTGGAGACGACGAATGCCCCGACGAAGCACCGTGTGGACCGCTGTCAAGCGCGCCGCACTCGGCCTGGCCGCCGCCGAGGCCGTCGTTGTCGCGGGGCTCGTCGCGTTCGACCTCTGGCGCAAGCTGGTCCGCCCCCCGCGCGCCGACTTCCCGCGGACCGCGCCCAAGGACCTCCAGGTCGGCGGGACGGCGGTGACGGTCTACTCCTACGGCGAGGACGTCTACACCGACATGCTCGACGCCATGCGCGGCGCCCGCCGGCGGATCATGTTCGAGTCGTTCATCGTCAAGGACGACCGCATGGGGCGGGCGTTCAAGACGGCGCTGATCGAGGCCGCGGAACGGGGCGTCGAGGTCTACGTCATCTACGACGGCTTCGCCAACCTCGTCGTCCCCCGCTCGTTCTTCCGGTTCCCGCCCTCGGTGCACGTCATCCGCTACCCCGCGTTCCGGCCGGGGCTGCTGCTGCTCAACGTCCGCAAGTCCGGCCGCGACCACCGCAAGATCCTCGCCGTGGACAGCGAGGTGGCGTTCATCGGCGGCTACAACGTGGGCGACGCCTACGCCACCACCTGGCGCGACACCCACGTCCGCCTGGCCGGGCCGTCGGTGTGGGAGCTGGAGAACGCGTTCCGCGACTTCTGGAACGCCAACCGCCGCGCCGCCCTGCCGGAGCTCGACGACGTCGGCTCCGGCGACTGGGACCCCCGGATCCGCGCCCACCGCAACGTGCCCGAGCTGCTCGTCTTCCCGATCCGCGCGATGTACCTGGAAGCGATCGACCGGGCACGGGACCGCATCTACATCACCCAGGCCTACTTCATCCCCGACCGCGAGATCCTGCGCGCCCTGATCGCCGCCGCGCGCCGCGGGGTGGACGTGCGCATCCTGGTGCCGGCGAACTCCAACCACGTGGTGGCCGACTGGCTGTCGCGGGGCTTCTACGCGGCGCTGCTGCGCGGCGGGGTGGGCCTGTGGCTGTTCCAGGACGCGATGGTGCACGCCAAGATCGCCACCATCGACGGCCAGTGGTCGACGATCGGCACCGCCAACGTCGACCGGCTCAGCCTCACCGGCAACTACGAGATCAACGTGGAGATCTTCGACGGCGGAGTGGCCGCGCACCTGGAGGACGTGTTCGGCAACGACAGCACCAACGCGCGCCGCCTCACCTCGGACGAGTGGAGCGCTCGGCCGCTGGTCGCCAAGCTCGGCGAGCTGATCCTCACGCCGCTGCGCCCGTTCCTGTGACCCCCGAACGGGGATCGCCGCCCATGGGGAGGCGGCGTGGCGGTCGCGCGCCGGAACGGACCGGGTCAGTATCCGCGCCAGGCCTGCTGGTGGTAGGTGATCACCCGCGGGTGCAGCAGGGTGGAGGGCTGCGGGTCCACCGGCCGCCGGTCCTTGGGGAACACCTGGGCGGCGCGCAGCATGGCGGCGTCCAGGAAGCGCGTGCGGGGGAGGTCCTCGGGCAGTTCCACGGGCGGGGCGCCCTCGGCCGCCGCCAAGTGGAACCCCCAGTTGCCGAAGCTCGGCACGTCGACGTTGTAGGAGGAGGCCGGCAGCCCCGCTTCGGCCATGCTGCGCTCGATGCTCCAGTACGCCTCGCCCGCGAAGTACGGCGAGCCCGCCTGGACCACCATCCGCCCGTCATCGGCCAGCGCGCGCCCCGCCAGCGTGTAGAACTCCACCGAGTACAGCTTCGCGGTGGCGACGTCGCTGGGGTCGGGCATGTCGGCGATGATCACGTCGAAGCGCTCGCGGTTGTCCCGCAGCCAGTTGAACGCGTCGGCGGCGACCACCTCCACGCGGTCGTCGTCCAGGGCCCCGTGGTTGAGGCCGGTGATCGCGGGCTCGGTGCGCGCCAGGGCGACCACCGCGGGGTCCAGGTCGACCAGGGTGACACGGTCGACGTCGCCGTAGCCCAGGATCTCGCGCACGGCCAGCCCGTCGCCGCCGCCCAGGACCAGCACGTCGCCGCGCGGGCCGTTCATCGCGGGGTGCACCAGTGACTCGTGGTAGCGGTACTCGTCGAGCGAGGAGAACTGGAGGTCCCCGTTGAGGAACAGCCGGGTGTCGACCCCGTCGAGGCTGCGCGTGAGCACGATCTCCTGGTAGTCCGACCGCTGGGCGAACACCACCGGGTCGCGGTAGAGCGCCTGGCGCGCGTCGATCTCGAACCGCCCCGACAGGGCGAAGGCCGCCCCGAGCACGATCAGCACCAGTGCCAGGCCCGCCGCCAGCAGGATCCGGCTCCCGCGGCCCAGCGAGGCCCGGAACAGCCACAGCACGACCGCCATCCCCAGCACCGCGTTGAGGGCGCCCACGGCCAGCACGCCCTGGGGCAGCCCGAGCAGGGGCAGCAGCAGGAACGGGAACGCCAGCCCCCCGATGAGGCCGCCCACGTAGTCGGCGGCGAACAGGTCGGCGACCGCCTCGGTGGCGTCCTGCCGGCGGATGCGCTGGATCAGCGTCATCAGCAGCGGGATCTCCGCGCCGATGAGGGCCCCGATGATGAAGGCCACGATCACCAGCGCGGGCTGGTACAGCGAGAACCAGGCGAACGCCGCGTAGAGCAGCAGCACCGACAGGCCGCCGACCAGCGACAGCGCCCCTTCGATCAGCGCGAAGTTGACCGCCGGCCGGCGGGCGAGGGGCTTGGCCGCCAGTGAGCCGATGCCCATGGCGAACACCATCACCGACAGCACAACGGACGCCTGCGTGATCGTGTTGCCGAGCAGGTAGGCGCCGAGCGCGACGAGGGCCAGCTCGTAGACCAGCCCGCAGGCGGCGCAGCCGAACACGGCGAGCAGCACGATGGACCGCGCGGCGCGCGGCCGGACGGGCAGGTGCAGCGGACCGTCCTGGGGGTCCGGCGCCGAACCCTCCCCGTGGGGCGGGGGCGGGGTATCGGCCGCGGCGGCCGCCGCGCCGGGGGAGGACGAGGACGGCGCGTCGGCGCCGGGCATCAGGAGATCGCCGCGGCGACGACCAGCGCCACGGAGACGTGCGCGGCCGCGTTGACCCAGGCGGCGGGGTGGAGTTCGGCCTCGGCGACGATCGAGCCCAGCTTGCCCGGGGTCAGCGCGTCGAGCATCAGGAAGGCGGCGGCCATGAGGACCAGCCCGATCATGCCGTAGCCGGCGGTGCTGAGCAGCCCGTTGACCAGGCCGCTCTCGCTGGCCATGATCGCCGAGAACACCACCATCGCGGTGCCCAGCGTGTTCGCGGCGACGATCAGCGTGGCGTTCTTGTTGCGGCCCGTCCAGATCAGCTCGTGCAGCTTGCCGGGCGTGAGCACGTCGACGATCACGTAGCCGACGGCCATGAGCAGCGTGCCGACCACGCCGTAGGCCAGGCAGGAGCCGAGTTCGGCGAGCAGGTTCATCAGGTCCTCATCGTGTGAAGGGGGTCAGGGATCAGGGGAGATCGGGCGTGGGCCGGGGGTCACTTGCCCCAGCCGGGGCCGCCGCCGCGGTTGTTGCCGCCGCCGTCAGAGGTGCCGAACGTGCCGGTCGTGTTGCGGTCGCCGCCGGTGGTGCCGGTGCCGCTGTTGCCGGTGCCGGTGTTGTTGCGGTTGTCGGAGCCGCCGCCGGTCGTGAAGAACCAGCCGCCCGAGCCGGTGCGCTGGGTGGTGCAGCCCACGTATTCGTACCGGCCGTTGTCCAGCCGGTAGTCGCCCCGGTCCGGGGTGTAGATGTAGCGGCCGTCGTCCAGGTCGTAGTCGCCGCAGACGCGGGTGGTGGTCCCCCCGCAGGCCGCGAGGAGGGCGGCGAGGGCCACCGTGCAGAGGGCGGTGCCCAGCGCCCGGCCGGGTACGCCGCGCGCCCGGAAGGGCGTTCGGGATGGGGGGTCAGAGGTCATCTCCGGAGGTCTCCGTTTCCGGTGTCGGGGCCGTGCGCGGCCTGCGCGGGTCCAGGGAGGTGGTGGTCGTCACCAGCTCGCCGGTCTGCGGGTAGGCGTGCCAACTGCGCCACAGGAGGGCATGGCCGTCGGCGCGGACGATGAGCCCGGTGATCGCGTCCGGCGAGCCGGGGAATGTGGCGAGCAGCCCGTGCGGGTGGGCGGCCACCGCGCGGGCGGTCTTCTGCGCCTGCGCCGCGAAGGCCGCGGGGGAGAGCAGGCGCACCGTGCTCGCGAAGTCGTAGCGCCGCACGTGGTCGACAACGGGCGCCGCGTGCGCCGGCAGGCCGCCGTCGGAGCCGGGCAGGCAGGCCACGGTCTCGGTGAACCACCCCGGCCCGGTCTCCACCAGGACCTGGTGGGAGGCGCCGAGGATGCGCAGCTCCACCCGCGGCCCGCCGCCAATGGGAGCGACGGCGCGGGCGGCCAGGGGGGTGATGGGCGGGTGGCCGAGCACCCAGCTCAGATCTGCCGCTCGGGTGTCGACGAACGGCTCCGTGATCGTCTGGAGCAACAGGGTCAGCCCCCGGGATAGATGGTGAAGGAACCCGGGGTGAGCGCCGTGCCGACGCTGGGTTCCCACTTTCCGTGGTCGAACCGCTCGAACGACAGCAGTCTGCCGTCGGGGCCCTCGTAGTCGGCGTAGTCCATCCCGCCCTTGGCGCGCAGGCCGGTGGTGCCCTCGGAGCGGTAGGAGGCGGTGCCGCGCTCGGTGAGCCGGTAGCGGACGCCGTCGAGTTCGAGGGTCTTGGAGTGGGGGGTGAGATCGAGTTCGGGGCGGCCGGTCCACAGGGCCATCCGGACGTCGGGGTCCTCTTCGACCGAGAGCCAGCGGCGGCCCTCGTCGACCTCGAGGAAGTGCTCGGCCCACACCGAGCCGCCCTCGGCCAGCCGGAGGCTGCCGCGGACCCAGCTGCGCTCGGCGCCGAATTCGAGCATGTCGCCGGCCTTGAGGGAGGTGGGGTCGCCGCTCGACTCGGTGATGTCGCCGAAGGGGTCGCGCGGGGTGGGATCGGGCTTCGGGGGCGGCGGAGCCGGCTGGGAGCGCGCCCGTCCGACGAGGAAGGCCACCCCCGCCACCGCCACTACAACGACCAGGACCACTACCACTGTTACCGGTGACACCGTGCGTTCCCCGTTGTTCATTGTTCGTGGGCGAGCCCCGCCCCGGTAGCGAGCCTACCGATCCGCGAGGTCACGTAGCTGACGCTTTTGAGACGTTTTCACACCCTCGCGGGGTTCCGCACGTTCTGGCCGTTGTCGAACGCGTGCTGACCGCTTCCGGCCGCCGGCGTCCGGAGGCGCCGGCGGCCGGGCCGCCCGGGGCGCCGGGGACCTCCGCGCGGCCCTCCGGTGAGCGGCCGGTATGACACCTGTCATCCGAGTCCGGTGACATCGGCTCCTGCCGGGCGCGGGCGGCAGGATGCCATGATCAACTCGACGGGGCGCCGAACCGGCCCCGGTGGGACCGCCACAGGTCCGCGGTGCGACAACGGAGGACCAATGGGGCAGGGCACGAAGTTCACCGGCGGCATCGTCATGGGGATGATGGTCGGGGTCGTCTTCGGGATCACCATGGACAACCTGGCTTTGGGGATCGCGTTCGGTGTCGCGATCGGGATCGGCTTCGCCGCCGCCACCCGGATCGGCGCCGGCAACGGCGGCAAGGACGACACAGGGCCCACCGAGTAGGCCACTGCGGCCGGCCCTGTCCGGCGGCGTCATCCGGTCGCGCTGACACGCGGAAATCGAATGGACCCGTGCCCGCCGGTTACGGTGGGATGGTTCCGGGGCGCGCCGATCAGGGGCGGCGCCGGTGGGGGGAATGCGACGTGTCAGAGGAACGCGGTCGCGCGGGAGCGGGGGAGCTCAGCGGCGACTGCGCCGAATGCTTCGGGCTGTGCTGTGTGGCGCTGCCCTTCGCGGCATCGGCGGGCTTCGCCGTCGACAAGGACGCCGGCTCGCCCTGCCACAACCTGCGGCCCGACTTCGGCTGCGGCGTCCACGCGCGCCTGCGGCAGGAGGGGTTCTCCGGGTGCACGGTCTACGACTGCTTCGGCGCGGGCCAGAAGGTCGCACAGGTCACCTACGGCGGGCGCGACTGGCGGCGGGCCCCGCACACCGCCCAGGAGATGTTCGCCGTGTTCCCGGTCATGCGGCAGCTCCACGAACTGCTCCGGTACCTGGACGAGGCCCTGGGGCTGGAGGCGGCGCGCCCGCTGCATCCGCGGCTGCGCTCCGCCTATGACGCCGTCGACCGCCGCACGCGCTGCGGCGCCGCCGAACTGCTGGCGCTCGATGTGGCGGCACAGCGGGGCGAGGTCAACGAGCTGCTGCTGCGCGTGAGCGAACTGGTGCGCGCCGGGGCCCGCGGCCCGGCGCCGGCATCCCGCCGCGCGGCGGCCAAGGACCGGCGGGGCGCCGACCTCATCGGCGCGCGCCTCGCGGGCGCGGACCTCTCCGGCGCGGAC
This sequence comes from Nocardiopsis mangrovi, assembly GCF_042653925.1. NCBI lineage: Bacteria > Bacillati > Actinomycetota > Actinomycetes > Streptosporangiales > Nocardiopsidaceae > Nocardiopsis > Nocardiopsis mangrovi. Next base: position 13,326 of record NZ_JBHSFQ010000044.1, on the reverse strand, counting down.
CTGCGCGGCGCCTACCTGATCGCCGCCGACCTCCGGGGCGCCGACCTGACGCGCACCGACCTCATCGGCGCCGACCTCAGGGACGCCGACCTGTCCGGCGCCGACCTCACCGGATGCGTCTTCCTCACCCAGCCTCAGGTGGAGTCCGCGAAGGGCGACGCCCGCACCGTCCTGCCGCCCGCGCTCGCCCGCCCCGCGCACTGGCCGGCGTGAGGTCCCGTCCCTCCGGGGACGGCCCCGATCTCACCGTGCGCAGCCGCGTGCGACCCCGCGTGCCCGCAACCGCGGTCCCGGCGGGGCGCCCCGGCCGCGATCGGCCGGGCCACGACCCCGCGGCCCGAATCTCGCTCCCGGCGCTCGCGGCGCCTCCGTCCGGCTGAGGGCGGCAGGACGCGGCCCGGCCGGCGGCGGCCGGTCAGGCGGCCGGTGGTCCGGCGGGGTCCGCTCCGGTTCCGGTGACGAGGCGGCCGAGAAGGGACGCCAGTACGGCGCGGTCGGCGGCGGGCAGGCCGGCGGCCAGTGCGTCCAGCCGCGCGACGACCTCGCCGTGGGCGGCGTCGCCCAGGCGCGCCCCGGTGTCCGTCAGGGTGATCCGGCAGGCGCGCCGGTCGCTGGAGTCGCGGGTGCGCTCCACCAGGCCGCGCCGCACGACCCGGTCCACGAGGCCGCTCAGGCTGGACTTCTCCAGGTTCATCGTCCGGCTCAGCTCGGTCATGCCGACCGGGCCCTCCACCAACTGGCAGAGCAGCTGGGCCTGCTGCGGGGGCAGCCCGTGTGAGCGGCTGGCCTCGGCGAACTCCCGCTGGACCAGATGGGTGATCCGCACCAGGGCATCGGCCAGGGGGAGCCGTACCGCAGGGAGCGGTGGCCCAGCGGGGCCCGGTGCGGCGGGCCGCCGCACTCGGTCGGTCTCCTCGGCGTGCGCGGTCTCGGTCATCGTTCCTCCCTTCCCGGAGTCTAGTTGACAGTCGTTGGGATGACGAACTAATTTGCTTCGTAGTGCGAATTATTCGCGGCGCGAACTACTAGGAGATGTCGATATGACTGCGAGCGTGGTGGTGGTAGGCGGCGGCTATGGCGGGACCCTCGCCGCCAAGGCACTGGACGAGGTCGCCGACGTGGTGCTGGTCGAGCCCCGGGACGCGTTCGTCCACAACGTGGCGGCGTTGCGCGGGCTGGTCGACGGGCAGTGGGCCGACCGGCTCTTCCTCCCCTACGACCGGCTCCTCACCCGCGGCAGGGTGGTCCGCGACCGGGCGGTGCGGGTCGACGGAGACGGCGTCACCCTCGGATCCGGGGAGCGGATCGACGCGGACTACACCGTCCTGGCGACCGGTTCCGCCTACCCCTTCCCGGCCAAGTTCGCCGACGAGGACAGCGCGGACGCCAAGGCGGCACTGGGCGCCGCCCGCGCGGAGCTGGAGAAGGCCGACCGGGTCCTGCTGCTCGGCGCGGGGCCGGTCGGGCTGGAACTGGCGGGCGAGATCACCGCGGCGTGGCCCGCCAAGGCCGTCACCATCGTCGACCCGGCCGGCGACATCCTCGCCGGGAACTTCCCCGACGAACTCCGGTCGGAGCTGCGGCGCCAGCTCGACGGGCTCGGGGTGGAGCTGGTCCTCGGCGCGCGGCTGGACGCCGAGCCGCCCACGGACGCCGGCCGGGTCGGGGAGTTCACCGTCGCGGCGACCGGCGGCCGCGCGGTCACGGCCGACATCTGGTTCCGCTGCTTCGGCGTGGTGCCCGCGAGCGACTACCTGTCAGACGCCCTCGCCGCCGCGCGGCGATCGGACGGCCACATCGAGGTCACCCCGCACCTGCGGGTGGCGGGACAGGACCGGGTCTTCGCGATCGGGGACGTCACCGCCCTGCCCGAGGCGAAGACGGCGAAGGCCGCCGGCGAACACGCCGAGGTCGTGGCGGCGACCATCACCGCCCTGATCGGTGGAGACCCGGAGCCGGCCGGGTACACGCCCGGCGCCCCCGCGATCCTCCTTCCGCTGGGGCCCGCCGGGGGTGCCGGCTACGCCGCGGAGTACGGGCTGCTGGACGCCGCGACGACGGCGCGGTTCAAGGGCGCCGACCTGAGGGTCGCGGTCACCGCCGAGCAGCTCGGCCGGTGACCGGCGCGGCCCGTGCCCGGCGGGCCGGGGGCGACGTGCACCGCGGTCCGCGTCACCTGGCCCGGCCGGGTGCGCGGCCGGGCCAGGTGAGCACGGGTGCGGTCCCGGGCGCCGGACAAGGGCTTCGGCCCGGGGTGCGGCCCGGGACGTGGGCTCTGGGCGGCCCGTAGGGCTCTACCTGCCCTTGACACCGTCCAGCGTGGGGCAGATCTTGACGCCCACGTGCTTGGTGACGCCGCCCAGCCCGCTGTCGCACGACTTCTCCGGAGCGGCGGCCGGGGCGTCGTCGGCCGAGGCGGGGGCGGCGGCGCCGAAGGCGGTCACGGCGGCGGCCACCGCGGCGGCGGTACAGGCGAGGAATCGGTTCACGGAGAACTCCGATCACGTTCGGCGAGTAGATGTCACCCAGAGTGTAGGGAACCGCCGTGCTCCCCCGCGGCCGAACCGGAGCGGGGCAGGGATCCGTCAGGACTCCAGCCGGACGAGCATCTTGCCCGTGTTGGCCCCGCGCAGCAGGCCGAGGAACGCCTCGGGAGCGCGCTCGAACCCCTCGACCACCGTCTCCTCGGCGCGCAGGGAGCCGTCCGCGAGCCAGCCGACCGCCTTTGCGATGTACTCCGCGACGAGCTCGGGGTGGTCGCTCACCAGCATGCCGCGCAGGGTCAGCCGCTTGGCCACCAGCTGGGCCATGTTCGTCGGCCCGGGAACGGGCTCGGTGGCGTTGTAGCCGCTGATCATGCCGACGATGGCGGCCGTCCCGTGGGGGTTGAGGGCATCGATGGCGGCCTCCAGGTGGTCGCCCCCGACATTGTCGATGTAGACGTCGATGCCGTCGGGGGCGAACTCGGCGAGCTGGTCGGCGACCGACCCCGCCCGGTAGTCGACGGCGGCGTCGTAGCCGAACGTCTCGACCAGTTTGCGGCCCTTCTCCGGCCCGCCGGCCGAGCCGATCACCTTGGCCGCGCCGAGGAGCCGCGCGATCTGCCCGGCTATGCTGCCGACCGCTCCGGCCGCACCGGAGACGAACACCACGTCCCCCTCGCGGACCGGGGCGGTGTCGGTGACGGCGACATAGGCCGTCACGCCGGTGGATCCCAGTACGCCGAGGTAGTCCTGCGGCCGGGCGATGGCGGTGTCGACGACGGTCGCGGCCGCGGCGTCCAGCACGGCGTACTCGCGCCACCCGAGGAAGTGCGAGACGGTCGACCCGACCGGGACCGCATCGGTTCCGGAGACGAGCACCTCGCCGACCGCGGCTCCGTTCAAGGGGGCACCGATCGCGAAGGGCGCGATGTAGGACTTGGTGTCGTTCATCCGCCCGCGCATGTAGGGGTCGACGGACATCCAGGTGTTGCGGACGAGGATCTCGCCGTCGCCCGGCTCGGGTACGTCGACCGTGGCGAGTTCGAAGTTCTCCGGGCCGGGTTCGCCGACCGGGCGGGAGGCGAGCCGGAACTCGCGGCTGCTGATCGGGTGGTCGCTCATCGGACGCCCTCCTGGGTGTGCTTCGCCGCCGGCCCGGAGTCCTACCCGCCGCCGGCGCGGAGCCGGCCGCCAGTCCGCTTCCGGCCAGCTTAGACACCGGACGCCGGTCGGAGCGGGCACCACGTCGCGGTGACCGCCAGGCCGGGGGAAAGAATGTGGGCGCGGCGTCCGGCGCGGTCCGGCACCACGCACTGCCGTGGTGCCGTCCCGTGCCCTGTCGCGGTGGCGACGCGGTGTCGTGCCGTGGTGCGGTGGCGCCGCCGGTGAAGGTCTCGGTGAGAGGGGAAGCGGATGGACTTCGGGCTGGGCGGCAGGGTGGCGGTGGTCCCGGGCGCGACGTCGGGCCTCGGGCTGGCGTCGGCGCGGGCGCTGGCGGGGGAGGGGGCCGACGTCGTCATCGGCGGCAGGCGCGCCGGGCTCGCCCGGGAGGAGGCCGCGGCGCTGCCCTCCGCCATCGGGGTCGGGGTCGACCTGACGGCCCCCTCCGGCCCCGAGACGCTGGTGGGCGCCGCGACCGATGCGTTCGGCCCCGTCGACGTGCTCGTCCTCAACGGGGGCGGCCCCGCACCGGGGACCGCGGCCGGGATGACCTCCGGAACGGCGGCCGAGGCCGTTGACCTGCTGCTCCTCCCGCACGTGCGGCTGGTCGAGGCGGTCCTGCCGCGGATGCGGGAACGCGGCTGGGGGCGCATCATCGCGATCGGATCCAGCGGCGTCCAGCAGCCGATCGACGGGCTGGCCGCGTCGAACGTGGGCCGGGCGGCGCTCGCCGGCTACCTGAAGACCCTCGCCGGCGAGGTGGCCGGCGACGGCGTCACGGTCAACATGGTCCTGCCCGGCCGTATCGACACCGCGCGCCTCGCCCGGCTGGACCGCGCCCGCGCCGACCGGCAGGGCGCGGAGGTCGAGGGCGTGCGCAAGGAGTCGGAGGCGGGCATCCCCGTCGGCCGCTACGGTACGCCCGACGAGTTCGGGGCGGTGGTCGCGTTCCTCGCCAGCCGGGCGGCCTCCTATGTGACAGGGGAGCAGATCCGCTGCGACGGCGGTCTGGTCCGCGCCCACTGAGCAGGCGGGGGCGGCCACGGAACCGCCGCGGGCCCGGCCGCGCGCGTCCGCGCGCCGCCGGGCCCGCGGTAGAGCGGTCCTGTCGGTCCTGTCGGTCCTATTGGTCCTGTCGGCTCAGCGGCTCGGGGGCCGCGGGGTCGGCCTTGCCGCGGCCGCCGATGGCCTGGTTGGCCAGCCAGAACAGCAGGCCGATCCCCAGGAGCGCACCCGCGATGGCGTACTCCCGCAGCGGGCGGCCGGTGATCGGCAGCGCGAAGAACAGGCAGGTCAGGGCGCCCAGCACAGGGGCCCACGTGGGGGCCGTGAAGTGCGGGTGCTCGACCTTGTCCCTGCGCAGCACCAGCACCGCCACGTTGACCACGGCGAACACGACCAGCAGCAGCAGCGAGGTGGTCCCGCCCAGGTCGGCGATCGTCACCGAGCTCACCAGGATGACGGCGATACCGCTGGTGAACAGGACCGACACCCACGGCGTGCGGCGTACGGCCAGCACCGACCCGAAGACCCGGGGGATGATGCGCTCGTTGGCCATGCCGTACAGCAGGCGGCTGGCCATGAGCATGTTGATCAGCGCCGTGTTGGTCAGCGCGAACATCGCGATGATCGAGAACAGCATGGCCGGGAACCACGGCGCCGCGGCCTGCACCACCAGCAGCAGCGGCCCGTCGGACTCCGCCAGGAGGTCGGTGGGCACGAGAGTGGAGGTGATCACCGCGATGGTCAGGTAGATCACGGCCGTGATGCACAGGCCCAGCAGGACGACCCGGGGGAACGTCTTCACGGGGTCCTTGGTCTCCTCGGCCATGTTCACCGAGTCCTCGAACCCCACCATCGCGAAGAACGCCAGGGCGGTCGCCGACGTGACCGCGAAGAACGGCCCGCTGGTCTCGTCGAACTGCACGAGTCGCCCGGGATCGGCGGCGAGCTCGGGGTTGCCCGACCCGCCGAAGATCGCGATCGCGCCGAACACGATGACGATGAGCAGGCCGGAGACCTCGACCAGGGTGAGGACGACGTTGATCTTCACGGACTCGCTGACCCCGCGCAGGTTGATGCCGGCCAGCAGGAGCAGGAAGCCGATGGCCACCGCCCAGCCGGGCACATCGGGCCCCACGACCGCCGCCAGGTAGTCGCCGCTGAACCCCTGCGCGGCCGACGCCGCGGAGGTGATCCCCGAGCACATCACGGCGAACGCCACCATGAAGGTCAGCAGGTGCACGCCGAACGCCTTGTGGACGTACAGGGCGGCGCCCGCCGCGCGCGGGTATTTGCTGACCAGCTCCAGGTAGCTGAAGGCGGTCAGGAAGGCGACCACGAACGCCACCAGGAAGGGGACCCAGAGTGCCCCGCCGACCCGCCCCGCGACCTGGCCGGTCAGGGAGTAGACGGTGGTGCCGAGGATGTCCCCGATCACGAACAGCAGGAGCAGTTTCGGGCCGATGACGCGTTTCAGCGCCGTGCCGTCAGGCTCCTCGAACACCGGCTCGCCGTGGTCGGTCCGCGGTCCTTCGCTCACTTGGCCCCCGTCTGCTCGGTCGGCCGGCGCCGGGCCGGCCGCGTGCGTGCCCCGGCGCGACGGGCCCCAGCCCCGACCGCCGCTGCAAGGAGCGTAGTGGCCGCGTGACGTGCTGTGAAGGAGTGGGGCCGTCCTCTTTCGGCCCGCCGGGCAGGGCCGGGTTCCGTCCCCGTCGGGGTTCGGGGCCTGGAACGTTGAAAATCGGAGAACCGCCGGATCGGCGCGCACGCCGCTGCTAGCGTGTCGGCAATCCGAGTGGCCGGTGGGGGTGGGGGTCCGTGTTCAGGTTCACCGGAGTCACCGAGGTCCAACGGCTGGAAGCCGATCCCGACGTCCTCTCCCACACCGGGATCGTCCTGGCCGAGGGCCGCCACAGCTGGTATGCCGGGTACCACCACGGCGAGGGCTTCGCCGCCCGCGTCCGCTACGCGCCGCCCGGCCTGGCCGAGTACAACGGGCAGCCCACGGACCGGCTCCGCATCGGGAACTTCTGCCAGTTCGCTTCGGGCACGCAGTTCATGCTCGGCGGCAACCACGGCCACGACCTCGGCGCGGTCACCCCCTACGGCTTCAACTTCTTCCAGGGAGCCGCCGACAGGTGGCGGCCGAGCGGGGACACCGTGGTGGGCCACGAGGTGTGGATCGGCTACGAGGCGCTGGTCCTGCCCGGGGTGCGGCTGGGGACCGGATCCGTCATCGGGGCGCGCGCCGTCGTCGCGCGCGACGTCCCCCCGTTCGCCGTCGTGGTGGGGGACGGCCGGGTCGTGCGCCACCGCTTCGACCCCCTGACGCGGCGGCTGCTGTGGCGCACCGCCTGGTGGAACTGGCCCGATGACCGCATCGGCGACGCGCTCCCGCTGCTCCAAGGCCGCGACGCGCGGGCCCTCGCCCGTTACGCGGGCGTCGGGCAGGACGACGTCGCCGACGACCCCGACCCGATCACCCTCCTCCGGGCCGGCGAGGCCGCAGCGAGCGCGTGATCCGGGCTGCCCGCGCCGAAGGCCGCCGGTGGGCGGCATGATGTCGGCCATGTCCGATGAACGACCGGCGGAATTCTCCCGCGAACGGCTGGGCGGCCGCCCGGTGCCCGACGACCTGCGCATCCTGCTGACCGAGCACTGGGCGGGGCGTACGGAACTGCTCCACCGGGTCCGGCTCTACGACGATGAGGACGACCCGGTGGAGCACTTCGCGCGGCTCGCCGACACCCCCATCGCCAACGGCATTCCCATGAGCACCCGCGAGTACGGCGAGGTGTACGAGCCGGATCCCGCCGTCCACCCCGAGGAACTGCACGATGAGATCAACAGTGCGGAGTTCGCACGCCTGAGGAGGGAGCAGGCGCAGGCGGAGCGCGGGTAGGCGCGCCGATCGGGGTAGTCGGAGCCGGAGACGACACCGGGGGGAGCGCTATGGGCGGTGCGACGGAGACCATGCGGGCGGTGGTCCAGGACGGGTTCGGCGACGCCGATGTGCTGTACACGGCCGAGGTGCCCAGGCCGCGGCCGCTGCCGACCGAGGTCCTGGTGCGCGTCCACGCCGCCGGGGTCAACCCCGTGGACTGGAAGACGCGATCGGGCGGGGGGATGAGCGCGGTGCTGGGCGAGCCCCCGTTCATCCTCGGCTGGGACGTCTCCGGGGTCGTGGCCGAGGTCGGCTTCGGCGTGAACACCCTGCGGATCGGCGACGAGGTCTTCGGCATGCCCTGGTTCCCGCGGCCCGCGGGGGCCTACGCCGAGTACGTCACCGCACCGTCACGCCAGTTCACGCGCAAGCCCGACGCGCTGGACCACGAACACGCGGCCGCCGTGCCGTTGGCGGCCCTGACCGCGTGGCAGACAGTCACCGGGGTCGCGCACGTGGAGCCGGGCGACCGGGTGCTGGTCCACGCGGCGGCGGGAGGCGTGGGGCACTTCGCGGTGCAGCTCGCGAAGGAGCGGGGGGCCTGGGTCATCGGCACCGCGAGCTCCCGCAACCACGCGTGGCTGCGGGAGCTGGGCGCCCACGACGTCATCGACTACCACACGGACCGGTTCGAGGAGGTGATCGCCGACGGGGTCGACGCCGTCATCGACCTCGTCGGCGACGCCGTCGACCGGACGAGTACCCGGTCCCTGGAGGTGCTGCGCCCCGGCGGCATCCTCGTGGCGGTGCCGTCAGGGGTGACGCCGGAGCTGCTCGACCTCGCCGCGCAGCGGGGAGTGCGGGCGAGCGCGTTCATGGTCGAACCCGACGGCGCGGCACTGACCGAGGTGGCCCGCCTCATCGACGCGGGCGCGATCTCGGTCTACGTCGACGGAGTCTTCCCCTTGGCCGAGGTCGCCGACGCCCATCGCCGGTCCGAGGAGAGCCACGGCCGGGGGAAGTTCGTCCTCCGGGTCGCCGATTGAGCCGACGAGTGGGGCCGGATGTCCCTGCCTCCCCCTCGAAGGCGGGGACACCCGGGGCCGGGGAGCGGATCAGCCCGCCGCGGCGGTGGCGCCGGGAAGGTTTCCCCAGGTGAGGGTGAAGCCGACGCCGTGGCGGGGTGTGGGCAGTGGGCCCCAGGTGTCGGCAAGGTAGTCGATGAGGGTCATGCCGCGTCCGTGCTGGGCCATGGGGGTGATGGGGCGGATGAAGGGGGTTGTCCCGCCGGCGGGACGTCCTTCGTCCTCGACCTCGATGGTGATCCGGCGCTGCTCGACCATGAGGGTGACGTCGAACTTCCCGCCGCGTCCGCTGGCGGTGTAGCGGATGGCGTTGGTCGCCGCCTCGCTGAGCAGCAGGACGGCGGAGGCGACGGTGTCGCCGGGGATGTCGAACGCGCAGTGGACGGTCAGCAGGCCCTCGCACCAGGACCGCGCCCGCTTGACCTGGTCCGCCCACCCGGGGAATCGCTGGAAGTAGACCACCGCCATCACCGCCCCCCGACGCGGTACAGATACGGACGGACGCGGGCGCACCGCCCGCGGGTACGATCGTTCATCGTCATCAGCTCCTTCGAAAAGCCGTGGCCGTGCCCCGGACGGATGCCGCCGTCGCGGGGTTCCTTTGCATCCAGAATCGTCTGTGGACGCTTTGAGCTGCCATAGAGGCCACACTTTCCTGGCATTCCATTGATCGCCGGGAAAACCGTGGAAAGTCACGGGATGCTGAGTGGATGGACAACTTCGGGGACGCCTTGAAGGCCCAAATCGAACTTTCGGGGACCAATCAGTCCCAGCTCGCCCGGAAGTGCGGGTACTCCTCATCTCAGATATCCGCCCTCGTCAAAGGGGTGCGGTTGCCTAAACGGGGAGCGGTCGAGGCGTTGGATGGAGCTCTCGGTGCTCAGGGCATGCTCATCCGCCGATGGGCGGATGCCAAGCGACGCGAGGCGCAGCCCGAGTGGATGCGCAGGATCGCCGATGTCGAGGATCAGGCCGCGGAGATTCGTATCTCACAGCCGACGATCCTTCCGGTCGTGCTCCAGAGCGAGGAATACGCTCGCGGAATCCTTCGGATGGGGCGTCCATTGTCGTCCGGCCAGGAGATAGAAGGAGAGGTCGAGCGGCGGATCGCGCGTGCCAAGTACCTGCTCCGTGATGAGGGCCCCAAGATCACTGCCATGGTGCCGGAACACGTTATCCGGGCGGCTCCGGAGATCGCACCCGATGCGCTCCGGCATCTGCTGGGGCTGACAGAATCGCTGCTGGTCCAGGTGATCCCGGCCGGGGTGCATCTGGGCGCGAGTATGGGAGCGTTCCGGTTGATCAGCTTCGAAGACCGTCTGCCCATTGTGTTCGTCGAACACGCGGTCGGCGGAAACCTGGTCGATCACCCGGCCACGGTGTCCCATTTCAGTGCCGCAGCGAACCGCTTGCAGGCCGAGGCACTGCGGCCGGTGGATTCATGGAATCTGATCAAGGAGATCTGATATGCCGGACTTCCATAAGAGCACCTACAGCCACGCTCACGGAGACTGCGTAGAGGTCGCCGAAGGGCCGAAAGCCCTGGTCCGCGATAGTAGAAACCGCGATGCGGCAACGCTGACCGTCTCCGCGCGTGAATGGGTCGCTCTGCTCGCCGACATCGACGCGTTCTAGTGCTTCACGCCTTGAACAGGGCCGATGCCGCGTTGCGGGCATGGGTGGCCGCCTCTGACAGGACCCCTGTGCCCGCCGTTACGGTGACGCCTTCGTGGAGGAGGAGGAGCACGGCTCCGGTCGCGGCCGGGTCGGGGCTGCCTGCTGCGGAGGCCAGTTCGGTGAAGTAGCCGAGCATCCAGCGCTTGTGCTCCACCACCACGCGGTGCCCCGGGTGATCCGCCGCGGGGATTTCGGCGAGCGCGTTCACGAACGCGCATCCGCGTCGTCCCTCGCGTTCGAGCCAGTCGCCCAGGGCCTCGAACGTGGCCGTCGCCCGCTCGGTCGGCGTCGTCGCGCGTTCGTCCACCCATGCGGTGAGCCATGTCCGCCACCGCTCGTCGCGCTCGGCGAGGTAGGCGGCGACCAGCCGCTCCTTCGACCCGAAGCACGCGTACAGCGTCCTCTTGGTCACCCCCGCCGCCGCCGACACGGCGTCGACGCCGACCGCGTGGATGCCCTCGCGGTAGAACAGCTCGGCCGCGGCGTCCAGTACCTTCCGCCCCGCAGGGGTGAGCGAAATCGGCCGTCCCTCAGGGGCGCCGGCCGGACGCGCGGTCGCCGTCTTCTCTGCCATTGATCATCACCTCACCGTGAGTATACCGACCGGTGTGTTTCGTGGCTCATTGACATCGTGGCCGGTCGCATGTTGGAGTGGGCGATGCCAGGTAACCACACCGGTCGGTATACCTCAACATCGACCGGTGCACCCTCGACCTTCTGAGGAGGAACGATGCACGCCATGGTCCTCACCGGCTTCGGCGGCCCCGAACGGCTCGACTACCGGACCGACGTCCCCGACCCCGTTCCCGGACCGGGCGAGGTCCGGGTCAAGGTCGGCGCAGCGGGCCTGAACAACACCGACATCTGGACCCGCGAGGGGGCGTACGGATCCCCTGACGACCCCGGGGCGACCGCCGGGTGGCGGCGCGAGCCCCTGGCCTTCCCCAGGATCCAGGGCGCCGACATCGCGGGCACCATCGACCAGGTGGGCCCGGACGTCCCCGCATCCCGCGTCGGCGAACGGGTCCTCGTCGACCCCATGCTCTACAGCGGCGGGGAACGCGAACTCGTGGACACCGCGTACCTGGGCAGCGAGCGCGACGGCGGGTTCGCCGAACTCGTCACCGTCCCGGCCGGGAACGCGCACCGGGTCGAATCCCCGCTGTCGGACGCCGAACTCGCCACGTTCCCCACCGCCTACACGACGGCGATGCGCATGCTGAACCGCGCCGCCGTCAGCGCGGGCGAGACCGTGGTGGTCACCGGGGCCTCCGGCGGGGTCGGATCGGCGCTGATCCAGCTCGCCACCGCGCGCGGCGCCGAGGTGATCGCGGTGGTGGGCGCAGCCAAGCGCGACCGGGCACTGGAGCTCGGCGCGATCGCCGCCGTCCCGCGCGACGCGGCCGACCTCGGCGGACAGGTGCGCGACGCCGCGGCGGGACGGTCGATCGAGGTGGTCGCCGACGTCGTCGCCGGCCCCGCCTATTCGCCGCTGATCGGCGTGCTCGGCCCGTTGGGCCGCTACGTGGTCGCCGGGGGGATCGCCGGACCGGTCGTCGAGGCCGACCTCCGCACCATCTACCTGCGCCAGCTCAGCCTCATCGGGTCGTCTTTCGGCACCCACGAGGACTTCGCCCAGCTGCTCGCCCACATCGAGAACGGCGAACTCCGCCCGCTGCTGGCCGGCGAGTACCCGCTGCGCGACCTCGCCACCGCGCAGGCCGCGTTCACGGCGAAGGGCTTCTTCGGCAAGCTCGTCGTCCGGCCCGGGGGTGCGGCGTGACCTCCTCGGAGGCTTCGCCGACCCCGCGGTCAGGTCCACCGGCAGATGGTGCGGTCCGGCCATCCGAGATCCGGCTCCTGACCTTCGACGTGGTCGGAACGCTGATCGACTTCGAGAAGGGGATCCTCGACTCGGTCGCCCGCCTGGCGGGCCGAACCGGGTCGGGGGTCCCCGACCGCGCCGTCCTGGAGGCATACGCCCGCGCCGAGCGCATCGAGGGCCGCCGCAACCCGGAGGCCCCGTTCACCGATCTCCTCGACGCCGCCTATCCCCACATGGCCGCGGAGCTGCGCCTGCCGCCCTACCCGGACCCCGAGGACACGCTGCGCGCCGGTATCCCGAACTGGCCCGCCTTCCCCGATGCGGTCGACGCGCTCGCGGTACTGCGCCGCCGGTTCCGGCTCGTCGCCCTCACCAACGCCGACGCCGAGTCGGCGAGGGCGATGGCGGCCATCCTGGGCGACCCCTTCCACGACCAGGTGACGCCGGACATCGCGGGGGCGGCCAAGCCCGATCCGCGGATCTTCGCGTTCTGCCACGCCAGGCAGAAAGCGCACGGCCACTCCCGGGCGGACTGGCTGCACGTGGCGCAGAGCCAGTACCACGACATCGGCGTCGCGACCCGGCTGCGCCTGCGCACCTGCTGGATCGAGCGTCGCCACGCGAGTCCGGGCTTCGGCGCGACGCCGCAGCCGGACCGCGTCACGGTCCCGGACCTTCACTTCTCCTCGCTCGTTGGGCTCCTCGCGGCTCTCGGGATCGATTGATCCGGCTCATGTGACCTGGTCGTCGTGCTGGCCGCGGCGGGTTGGGGCTCAAGCGGGCGGCGACGGCGGGTGGGGGGAGGGGTGGCGCGGAGCCTTCCTGCGGGTGCGTCCTCCGGTTCAAGCGGGCAGCGACGGTGAGCAGCGGGCCCCGGTCGGCGGTCGGGTGGCCGGTGCGTGCGGGGTGCGGGCGGCCGGGGGTGCGTCAGGGGTGTGTACCACCAACGAAAACAACTTAGGGAAATCGTTCGATAACTCCTTGAGTTTAGAACTGGAGTTCGATAAAATCATGCCCATGAGCACCCCTCTCGCCACCGACCTCCCCCGGGAGGTGACCCCCGACGACCAGCCCGAACCGCTGGCCGGGGGTCTGCTGGCCGAGTGGGTGCTCACCTTGGACGCCGCCACCCTCACCGGCGACGAGCAGCTCAACCTCATCACCCGGCTCGAAACCTGCAAGCGGTGGCTCGAAGCCGCACAGCTGGAC
>NZ_JBHSFQ010000043.1:0-40247 GCF_042653925.1 Nocardiopsis mangrovi | reverse complement strand
CTGACAAGGTCTTCTTGGTCGTTGACCCGTCTACCGGAGGCTTCACTCATCTGCGGGGTGACACGCCCGACTATGCCGTTGTGATGCCGTTCATCCCTACATGACCCGGTTTCCAGACACGCCCTAGGCCGCCGGGTCGCGGTTGTACAGCCGCTTGGCCCACAGGTAGGAGACGAGGGCGATACCCGCGCACCAGGCGACCGCGGCGGCCCCGCTGCCGCCGCCCCCGGCACCCGTCAGCAGCCCGCGCAGGGTGTCCATCATGGGCGTGAACGGCTGGTACTCGGCGAACCAGCGCAGGCCGGCCGGCAGCGTCTCGGTCGGTACGAAGCCGCTGCCCAGGAAGGGCAGGAAGAGCAGGGGCATGGGCAGGTTGCTCGCGGACTCGACGGTCTCGGCGAACAGGCCCAGGGCCACCGACAGCCAGGTGAGGGCGAACGAGACCATCACCAGCAGGCCGGCGGCCGCGAGCCACTCCGCGGGGCCCGCTGTGGGCCGGAACCCGATCAGCAGCGCCACCGCGGTGACCAGGCCCGCGCTCAGCATCGCCTGGACCAGGCTCCCGACGACGTGCCCGGTCAGGACCGACACCCGTGCGATGTCCATGGTGCGGAACCGGGCGACGATGCCCTCGGTCATGTCCATGGCCACCGAGATGGCCGTCCCCTGGGCCGCGCTCGCCACCGCGATCAGGATGATCCCGGGCGCGATGTAGTCGAGGTAGCCGGCGCGGCCCGCGGCGGCGCCGGCCGCACCGGGGCTCATGGCGCCCCCGAAGACGTACACGAACAGCAGGAGTAAGAGGACCGGCACCCCGGCCAGGAGCAGTGTCATGGACGGGTAGCGCAGCATGTGCCGCAACTGGCGGGCCACCATCGTGGCCGAGTCGCCGGCGGCGTGGGTGAGGGTGGTCATCGGTTCGCCTTCCGTGTGTCGCCGTCGGCGCTCCGGTGGCCCGTGAGCGCGAGAAAGACGTCGTCGAGGGCCGGGGTCTGCACCGACAGCTCCTCGGGGGTGATCGACGCGGTGTCGAGGCGGTCCAGGAGGTCGCGCAACGAGGCGACCCCTCCGCCGCCGGGCACCTTGAGCGCCAGCGCGTCGGTGTCGGCCTCGCCGCCCAGGGCCCGGGCCGCGGACTCCAGCGCCTCGGCCCCGGCGAAGCGCAGGCGGATGTGGCCGCCCGGGACGCGGCGCTTGAGTTCGGCGGCGGTGCCCTCGGCCACGATCGTGCCGTGGTCCAGGACCGCGATCCGGTCGGCGAGCCGGTCGGCCTCCTCCAGGTACTGCGTGGTGAGGAAGACGGTGACGCCGTCGGCGACGAGGTCGCGGATGATCTGCCACATGTCCCGGCGGCTGCGCGGGTCCAGGCCGGTGGTCGGCTCGTCGAGGAAGATCAGCCGCGGCTCGCCCACCAGGGTCATGGCCAGGTCGAGCCGGCGGCGCATCCCCCCGGAGTAGGCGGCGGCGGGCTTCTTCGCCGCGTCGACGAGGTCGAAGCGCTCCAGCAGCTCGGCCGTGCGGCGGTGGGAGCGGGCCCGTCCCAGGCGGTGCAGCCGCGCCATGAGCATCAGGTTCTCGCGCCCGCTGAGCAGGCCGTCCACCGCCGAGTACTGCCCGGTGACGCCGATCGCGGCGCGCACCGCGCCGGGATCCGTCGCGACGTCGTGCCCCATGACCCGGGCCCGGCCGCCGTCGGCGCTGATCAGCGTGGACAGGATCTTCACGATGGTGGTCTTGCCGGCCCCGTTGGGTCCCAGCAGGGAGAAGACGGTTCCCGCGGGGATCTCCAGGTCGACGCCGTCCAGCACGGCGTGGTCGCCGTAGGACTTGCGCAGCCCTGTGACCGTGACGGCCGCGCGGGGGGTGTGCCGTGTCATGTTCAGCCTCGTCTCTCTCGCTCGGTTCAGGACCGGTGGACGATGACGTCGCCGTGGACGCTGCGGGCGCGGACCTCGACGGTCTCCTCGGTGGGGGCGGGGTCGTCGGCGGCCTCCAGGGAGCTGCGCACGACGCCGTTCTTGGACACCGCGTCCAGCCAGGCGGCGGTGCCCTCGCGGACGCCGATCTCCAGTTCGCCGTAGGAGTTCTCCAGGTCGACGCTGCCGCGGGCCACCTCGCCCAGCCGGATGCTGCCGTGGGTGGTGCGCGCCGTGACGGAGGACAGGGTCCGGTCAGCGGTGATGTCGCCGTGTGCGGAGTTGGCCCGGAGCTCCCCTGTCACGGCCCCGAGGGTGATGGTGCCCGTGGTGGACTTGACCGCGGCCGCGCCGTCGATCTCCCCCGCCCGGACCCAGCCGTGCGCCGTGGTGAGCTCGGCGTTGCCGGTGATGCGGTCCACCGCGATGTTGCCGTTGGTGGAGGTGATCACGGACGCGCCCAGCGGCCCCTCGCAGCGGACGCCGGAGTAGTCGACCTCGGCGTGGAGGCGCGATCCCGCCGGCAGTTCGACGGTGACGTCGACCATGCCCTTGCGGAGCAGCCGGCCCAGGCCCGAGGTGTGGGGCTCCTTCACCTCCAGGCGGCCTCCGGCGTAGGCGACCTCCACCTGCTCGGCGGCGCGCACGTCGCTCTCCTTGGCGGCGTCGCGCGGGCGGACCTCGACGGTGGTCGCGGTGCGGTCGCCGGCGATGACCTGGAGGGTTCCGGCCAGCAGTTTGATGTCGGCGGTGATCGGCTCGGGGGTCTCGAATTCGGGCATGGCGGTCTCCTGACGTGGCGGTACTGATCGTCTCCGCTGGTCGGAGACGTGAAGGTGGAGGTGGTGGAGGGGTGGAGACGGAGGTGGTTCGGCGGCGGGGCCCGGTCAGCGGACCCAGCCGGTGTAGCCCCGGCCGACCTGGCGCGCCCGGGTGTCGGTCCGCCGCCTGCCGCTGTCGAGCGACGCGGCCACCGCGCGCACCAGCCAGGCGTTGACCGACAGCCCCTCGTTGCGGGCCGCCTCCTCGACGCGCGGCTTGAGGCGGTCGGGCATGCGGAGGGTGATCCGCGACGTGCCCCCGTCCTCGGATTCGGCCGGGTGCGCTCCCGCGGCGGCCCGGCCGGCCTCTCCGGCGTCGCCCTGGTGGGCCGACGGCATCGGGAGGGTGCCGTCGTCGGCGGCGTCGAACTCGGGTGACGTCACGATGAAGTCGGTCTGCCGTCCGCGCAGCCGAACCTCGACCGATCCGGGCGCGAGGTCCCGCGTGATCTCGTCCACGGCGGCGGACAGGGCGTCCAGCAGGGTCAATCGCGCGGCGGGCTCCAAGGCGGCGCTGAGGCGCTCGGCGATGACCCGGGTGTCCTCGTCCCCGGCTTCGGCGGCCACCAGGAGCTGGCGGCGGAGTTCGTCGACATACGGCATCAAATCCATGACGTCATCATGGCGTCATGAGTGATGTCATGTCAAGCGGTCGTTGTCGCGCCGAGCGGGACGGGGCCGTCCGGACGGCCCGGGCGCGCGAAGAGAAGGGCGCCGGGGCCGGTCGTCATCACCGGTCCTCGGCGCCCTTCGTCATGTCCGCGGGGCTCGGCGGACCCCCGTCGCGACGGTCTACCCCCTGGTGCGCAGCGGCGTGTGCTTGAGGAAGACCGTGAAGGCCAGGCCCAGCACGGCGATCGGGACGCCCATCAGGAACACGGTGTGCATCGAGTCGCTGAACGCCTGGAGCACCGCGTCCTGGACAGCAGGGGGCAGCGTCTGGATGGCCTCCGGCGACCCGAGGGCCGATTCCGAGAGGTCGACGGCCGGGGCGTCCCCGTCCGATGCGGCCTGGGCCTGCGCGGTGAGCGCGGCGAGCTCGCTGTGCAGGCGGGTCGTCATGACGGCGCCGAAGGCGGCGACCCCGATGGCGCCGCCGAGGTTGCGGAAGAACGACACCGCGGAGGTCGCCGCTGCGAGGTCGGCCCGCTCCAGGGCGTTCTGCGTGGCCAGGATGAGGATCTGCATCGACAGGCCCAGCCCCAGGCCGATCAGCGCGACGCCCGCGCCGACCAGCACCAGGCTGGAGCCGACGTCGAGCAGGGTGAGGGTGGCGAACCCCAGGCCCATCAGCACCATGCCGGCGACGGGGTAGCCCTTCCAGCGGCCGGTGCGGCTGGTCAGGAAGCCCGAGGAGATCGACGCCGCCAGCAGGCCGAGCACCATCGGCAGGGTCATCAGGCCGGACCCGGTGGGGGTCATCCCCTTGACGATCTGCAGGTACTGCGGGAAGTAGATCATCACCCCGAACATGCCCATGCCCACGGCGAGCGAGGCCAGCGAGGCCAGGACGAAGGTGCCGTTGCGGAACAGGTGGGGCGGCAGGATGGGGTCCTGGGCGCGGCGCTCGGTCAGGACCGCGGCCACGGTGAACGCGATGGTGCCCGCGGCGAGGGCGTAGGCCGGCGCGGAGTTCCAGGCGAACTCCTTTCCGGCGAGGCTGAGCAGCAGCATCAGCGCGCTGGCCGCCCCGACGATGAACGTGGCGCCCCACCAGTCGATCCGGGCGTCGCCGCGCGGGCGGACCGGCAGCCGCAGCAGCCGCTGGATGACGATGAACGCGACGACGGCGACCGGCACGGTGATGAAGAAGCACCAGCGCCAGCCCAGGGGGCTGTCGACGAGGAACCCGCCGAGCAGCGGCCCCGCGACGGTCGAGACGCCGAAGACCGCGCCCATGACGCCGGAGTAGCGCCCGCGTTCGCGCGGTTCGACGACGTCGCCGAGGATGATCTGCGGCAGCGCGGCGAGCCCGCCCGCCCCGATGCCCTGCACGAATCTGGCGGCGATCAGCCAGGAGATGTCCTGGGCGAACCCGGCCGCCACCGAGGACGCGATGAACACGACCAGGGCGATCTGGAAGAGGATCTTGCGGCCCCAGACGTCCGACAGCTTCCCCCACAGGGGTGTGGACGCGGTCATCGACAGCACGGTGGCGCCGGCCACCCAGGAGAGCTGGTCCTGCCCGCCCAGTTCGCCGACGATCGTCGGGAGAGCGGTCCCCACGATGGATGTGGTCAGCATCGATGTGAGCATGGCCAGCATCAGCCCGGCCAGGATCTCGGCCACCTGGCGCTTGGTGTACTGGGGCGCGCCGACGTCCGCGTCCGCGGGTAACGCTTCGTCCGTCCGCGCTCGCGCCACCTTCTGGTCCACTTCGCCGTCCCCCATGCGCATCGCCCATCCCGTGCCCGGAACCGCGCCACTCCCGGTCGCCGGGCGGGCCGCGGGGCGCGCGGTGGCGCCGGCTCGCCGCCTCGGGGCGCTCCCGTGTCTCCCGGTCGCACCCTGCTCCTCGGTCCAGCCGACGCCGCGCCCCTCCGGCTCGCCCGTCGCCGGGCGCGCGGCAGCGGCGTACCGGGACACGGCACGCCGAACCGCCCGCGCCACTGGGGGGAGGGGTTCTCGGGTCTCCCCTCCGGTATAAGTAAACACTGTTGACTTGTCAAGCCGGAATGCTAGTCTTCAGGGCCCGTGCAATTGCAAGTCGCGATCGCGGACGCCGTGAGCTGTAGGAACGGACGCCTTGGAGCCGTGATGGAGTCGCACGCCACTGGTGAGTGCGCCGGCCGGGTGCGCGATCGTGAGGCCACCCGGCAGCGCATCCTCGACAGCGCCCGCGAACTCTTCACCAACGAGGGCTACACCCAGGTCTCGTCCCGGCGCATCGCGGCCCACGCGGGAGTCAACGTCGCGCTGATCAACCGCTACTTCGGCGCCAAGCGCGGCCTTCTCGCCGAGGTCATCGCCGAGGACGCCGTGTTCCCCGGCATCTTCGAGGGGGATCCGGCGGCGCTGCCCCGCCGCCTGGCCGAGCACCTCGTGCGCCGCACCCACGGCGAGGGCACGCCCCTCCAGCGGGCGTTGGAGCACTCCGCCGCGGACCCGGATCTCCAGGCCGTCTTCCAGGAGCGGGTGACGACCGCCATCATCGAGCCGCTGGAGCGCGTCCTCGACGGCGGCGACGCGCGGGTGCGCGCGACATTGGCGGCATCGATGCTGCTCGGAATGGGGATGGTGAGACGTGTCGAAGGGGGGACCGCGATGGTCCGGCACGACCCCGACGACCTGGTGGAGCGGATCACCCGCATCCTCGCCTGCTGCCTGGAACCGGGCAGGGGATGACCGCGGCGGGGCGGCCGGGGCCCACGAGGTGGGCCGGCCGCCGGACCGGCGTGTGCCCGAATGCGATCCGCAGAAAATCACGCCAATACGCATCCGGAATCCGACACGCCGTTGTTGGCGCTTGTGCCGGAATATGAATCGGTCTGTGCTTCCCTGGTGAAATGTGTCCGCCGCACGGACGAGGTGCGGCAATAGAGGTGATTCACCGGGGGGACATATGAACGCGATCACAGCATTCACCCACGATCCGCCCGTGCGAAGACCGAGACCGGTCGTGCGCGCGGCGTTGACCGTCTCCGTGGTCGCGGCGATCGCCGCAATG
The DNA here is from genome assembly GCF_042653925.1 of Nocardiopsis mangrovi. Lineage (NCBI taxonomy): Bacteria > Bacillati > Actinomycetota > Actinomycetes > Streptosporangiales > Nocardiopsidaceae > Nocardiopsis > Nocardiopsis mangrovi. The sequence goes on along the minus strand of NZ_JBHSFQ010000043.1, from coordinate 33,843 downwards.
GGGCTGGCCGCCCCCGGATCCGCAATGGCCGAAGACCGCCTCCAGCGGTCCGCTTCAGTGGCCGACGTCGCCGTCGAACACGCGAAGCGCCAGGTCGGGAAGGCGTACCGGTTCGGTGCCGCCGGCCCCGACGCATTCGACTGCTCCGGCCTCGTTCAATGGGCCTACGGGGAGGCGGGGAAGAAGCTCCCCCGCACCACCTATGACCAGTTCACCGAAGGGGAGTCCGTCTCCCGGGAGGAACTCCTCCCCGGCGACCTGGTCTTCTTCTATTCGGGGCCCGGACACGTCGGAATTTACATCGGTGACGACCGAATGGTGCACGCTCCGAGTACCGGAAAAAGCGTGCAAATCGTCGACATGGCCGCGTACTTTTTCGACCAAATGGTCGGTGCGCGGCGAATTGTCGAACCTTCGTCGCCCGGTCCGGGGGCCGGGGGCGCGCCGCCGGGGAAGGCGGATCACCCGAAGCCGCCGACGGAGGCCGACGTCCCGAAGCCGAGGGGTGCGTCCGACGACCCGAGGCCGCCGAGGGGGGCCGACGTCCCGAAGCCGAGGGGCGGGTCCGACAGCCCGAGGCCGCCGAGGGAGGTCGACGTCCCGAAACCGGCGGGCGCGTCCGACGTCCCGAAGCCGAGGGGTGCGGCGGGCTACCTGAGGCCGCCGAGGGAGGTCGACGTCCCGGAACCGCTTGGGCGGATCCGCTTCCCGGATCCGCTGGGGCCGTGACGGGAACACCCGCGATCGGTCGACCGATTTCGGCGCGCGTATCGGTACGGTGGGTCCGTTGCCATCCGTCACGCGGAAGGGAGCCGCCGTCCCATGGCCCGCCTCGTCATCGGCCGCGTCGGCGACCCCGGGCTCACGCCCGACCTGCTCGACGCCATGTTCCGGCTCAGGCACGACGTCTTCAAGACCCGGCTGCACTGGAACGTCTCCGCGGTGGGCGGCCGGGAGAAGGACCGGTTCGACGACCTCGACCCGGTCTACGCGATCTCCTGCACCGACGACGGCGCGCTCATGGGGTGCCTGCGGCTGCTGCCGACCACCGCGCCCTACATGCTCGCCGACGTCTTCCCGCAGGCGCTGCGCGGCGAGCCCGCGCCCCGGAGCCCGGCGGTCTGGGAGATGAGCCGCCTCGCCTCGGTGACCGCCGTCGCGCGCAGCGGACCGCAGGCCCAAGTGCCGCTCGGGCTGACCGCGTCGCTGCTGATCACCGGGTCGGCCGACTACGCGGTCCGGCACGGGGTGCGCGAGCTGTGCGCCTTCACCACGCCGGCCGTCGAACGGATCGGCCGCACCCTCGGCTTCCGCCCGGTGCGGTTCGGCGACGGAAGCACTCTACGGTGCGGCAGGGTGGAGTCGGTGGCCGTGCGCGTACCGATCGGCCACGACCAGCGCGCCCGGGACCCGCTGACGCTGCGGATCGGCGGGCGCTGACCCGGCGGACCGCCGCCGCGGTGCCCGGCGGCCCGCAGCGGCGGCAGAGGGCCGCGGTCCCCGGCCGTCACCCGGTGGGGCTCGCGGAACCCTCGGGGGCGGGGCCGCCGGCCGGCGGGAACACGAAGCGCTGGCGGTCGCGCACGACCAGGACGTGGCCGTCGTCGGTGACGGTCTCGACATAGGAGTCCGACTCGTCGGCCACGACGTCCTTGGTCTCGGCCTCCAGGACCACCTGCGACGAGTCCGTGTCGTCGGCGCTCCGGGAGTCGCCGTAGACGTAGCCGGCCAGGGCGAGCGAGGGGGTGATCGACCGTTCGTCGGCGTCCTCGAACTCCCAGCGCTCCTCGCCGGTGGCCAGGTCGACCGCGATCACCGTCGCGTCCCCGCTGGCCTGCGGCAGCAGCAGCGTCCCCGTCTCGGGGTCGTACACCGTGCCCGTGACCTGCGCCGGGGTGAACTCGCGGTCGACCGGGTTGGCGCCGGGTTCGGCCAGCGTCCACAGCGTCTCGCCGTCGCCGAGGTCGTGCAGGGACAGGAGCGAGGGGTCCTCGGGCAGGCTCCAGCGCAGGAGCACGGTGTCGCGTGCCTCGGGCGCGTCGGTGCCGGGCCGCGCGCTCGCGGCGGGGTCGCCCGGCGACTCCTCGGGGGTGGCGGCCGTGCCGTCGCCGGCGTCCGCGCCGGGCAGGCCGTAGTACCCGACGACCTGCGGCCGCGGGAGGGGGACCCCGGTCTCCCCGGCGAGCGAGGGGTCGTCACCGGACATGCTCCACAGCAGGTCACCGGTGTCGTCGCCGATGTCGCGGGCCTGGAGCAGGCCGGTCGGGCCGGTCATGAGCAGCGTGTCGCCGTGCACGCCCACCGGGACGCCCAGGCGGTCGGGGTCGGGATCGGGGGCGTCGTCGCCGTCGCCGTCGGGACCGGCCTCGGGCCGCGTGAACGCGAAGTCCCAGATCTCCCGGCCATCGGTGCCCAGCACGGTGAAGTCGCCGTAGGGGTCGCCGGCGGTCCACCCCTCGGGCCGGCGCACCACGACGCCGCCGACGTAGGCGTCCCGCCCGCCGCCCGACCAGACGGTCTCGCCGTCGTCGTCGATCACGGTGGAGCCGCCGTCGTCCCCGGTGAGGATGAGCACGTCGGAACCGTCGCGTGCGGTCCCGAACCGGTCGACCCGCTGACCGCCCTCCCACAGGGTGCCGCCGTCGGCGGCGTCCTGGAGCACGTGCCGCTCCTCGCTGTTGGAGCTGATCAGGAAGGCGTCGCCGACCGCCTCGATCCGCACCCCCATGGAGTCGTCGAGGATGTCCGGGCCGTCGGATCCCGGGCCGTGCAGGAAGCGCGACGGCTCGCCGGCCACCCCCGGCGGCGGATCGCCGCCGAAGACGGTCGGCAGCGGGCGCGGCGATTCCGGCTCCCCGGGCGGCTCCGCGGGCTCGCCCGTGCAGGCGGCGCCGGCGAGGAGCACCGCCACAGCGGCGGCCGGTACCCGCGGCCGGATGCGCATGCCCGCTCACCCCCTGGGGACGACGACGTGTACCGGAATCCTAGAACGGCACCCCGCCCGAGCACACGCCCGTCGCGGCACTCGACGCGCTTTGTCCGCCCGGAGCGGCGGATTCGGGGCGGGTCCGTTGCGGGTCAGCCGGGCGGGCCCGCCGGGAACTCGACGGTCGTCTCCCCCCGCGGGGTGCACGCGGCCCGGCCGCCGGTGGCCTCGGCCAGCCACGCGCGGAACGCGGCGGGGTCGTCCTCCGCCAGGGCGACGTCGAAGCGGACGTCCGCACCGTAGTGGACATCGCGCACGTGGTGCGCCGACGCGCGGAGTTCGCTCTCCAGCCGCCCGGCCAGCAGGTAGTCGGCGGCCACCTCGACGACCGGCAGCGTCCGCCGCTCCAGCACGCCGACCGCGTCGAGCGCGGCCGACACCGCGCCGCCATAGGCCCGGATCAGGCCGCCGGCGCCCAGCTTGACCCCGCCGAAGTAGCGGGTGACCACGGCCGCGGTATCGGTGAGGCCGCGGTGCCGCAGCACCTCCAGCATGGGCAGGCCGGCGGTGCCCGACGGCTCGCCGTCGTCGCTGGACCGCTGTACGCCGGCATCGGGCCCCAGCACGTAGGCGGTGCAGTTGTGGGTGGCGGCCCAGTGCAGCCGGCGCCGTTCGGCGATGAAGGCGCGCGCCGCGTCCTCGCCGTCGACGCGCGCCAAGGCGCAGATGAAGCGGGACCTGCGGATCTCGGTCTCGTGCTCGCCGCCGTGCCTGATCGTCCTCATCCGCCGAATCCCTCGCGTGGATCCCCCGGTCGGCACCGGGGGAGGACTCCATCCTCGATCACGTGCGGCGATGCGTCGACCGGGGCGGCCGGGAAGCGCCGCCGGCCGCGGACGCGGCGGCGCCCCGGCCCCGCGATGGCGCGGGACCGGGGCGCGGGCGGGGAGGAGTCCCCTGCCTCCCCGCCGGTGTGGCCGGACCTCCGAGCCGGTGCCCCGCCGCGGGCCGAGGGAAGCCGCGGGTCGACGGGCACGGGGACGGTCCGGCCGGGGGCCCTGCGCGGTGGACGGTTCCACGCGGGCGGTCCGCCCGGAGGCCGCGGCGGACGGGGTGTGGGGACCCCGCCGCCGGACTTCGGGCGGGTGGCGGACGGTGCGCCGGGCCGGACCGCGCGACGGGTCCGGCGGCCGAGGCACCGCTGCCGGTGGAGGTCCGGCCCGCCGCCGCACCGGGGCGGGTGGCGGCGGGCCGGGGCCTGTGCGGACCTCGCGTCATTCGGCGTCGAGGTCCCTCTCCAGCAGGGCGGCGAGTTCGCCGAGCCGGGCGTCGGCGTCGTCGCCGTCGGCGGACAGGACCACGGTCTCGCCGCCCTTCGCGCCCAGGCTCATGACGGTCAGCACGCTGCGCGCGTCGACCGCCGAGCCGCCCTCCTTGGCGATGGTGACCGGCAGGCCGGTGCCGACGACCGCCTGGACGAACAGGGTGGCGGGCCGGGCGTGCAGCCCGACGGATGAGCCGATGACAGCGGTGCGTTCGGGCATGGGGGTTCTCCTTCGGTCGTGGAGCCGCTGCGGCGGCGCTGCGGGGGATCGCGGTGGGAACAGGGGAGGGGCGGTCACAGCTCCTTGATGATCAGGTCGCGCCCGGGGCCGGTCACGGCGTCCACGGCGTCGCCGTCGATGTCGCCGGGACCGGGAACGGTCGTGCCGGGCAGCCCGACCGCGGCCGCCCCCCATGCGACGGCCCGCCGCAGCCTCTCCTCGGGCGGCCCGTCGGTGTGCAGGTAGCCGGCCAGGGCGCAGTCGCCGGCGCCGACGGTGCTGCGCGGGACGACCGCCGCACCGCCCGCCCACCAGGTCCCGTCCCCGGTCACCAGCAGGGCGCCGTGGGAGCCAAGGGTCGCGAGGACCGCCTGGTTGCCCCACGCCAGCACCTCGCGGGCGGCGTCGGTGACGTCGCCGATGGTCGACAGCTCCCGCCCCAGCAGCTCGGCCAGCTCCTCGTGGTTGGGCTTGAGCAGCGCGGTGCCGCCCTGCCGGGCCGCCGCCTCCAGCGGGACGCCGGAGGTGTCGATCGCGACCGGGACGCCGTGCCGCGCCGCGAGCCGGACCAGCCGCGGATAGAAGTCGGCGGCGACCCCGGTGGGCAGGCTGCCGGCCCCGACCAGCCACCGGGGACCGCGCTCCAGTTCGGCGTCGACCGCTCCGAGCAGGGTGTCGGTCTCGGCGTCGGTGAGGGCCGGACCCGGCAGGTTCAGCTTGGTGGTGACCCCGTCGGACTCCGCGATGGTGATGTTGCTGCGGGTCGCGGCGGCGATGGGGACGGTGACGGCCGATACGCCCTGGTCCGCGAGCAGCGCAGAGAGCCGGCCGCCGCCGGCCCCGCCCACCGGCAGGACCGCCGTCGTGTCCTCGCCGTGGCGGCGCAGGACCCGCGAGACGTTGACCCCCTTGCCTCCGGGTTGTGTCCGTGCCCCCTCGACCCGGACCACACCGCCGCGGAGCAGCGCTCCGACCTCCAGGGTGCGGTCCACGCTGGGATTGGGGGTGACGGTGAGGATCATGTGGCCCCGACCGTGTGCGTGGTGGTGAGCTGGCGCGTCATGGCTCGATCGTCACCTTGATCGCCTCGCCGGCGATGACGGTCTCGATGGCGGCGAGCACGTCGTCGAGCGATTTGCGGTGGGTGATGAGGTCGGCCACGGGGACCGCGCCCGAGGCGATCAGCTCCAGCGCGCGCCGGTTGTGGTCGGGGCTGGACCCGTTGGCGCCCACGATGGTCAGCTCCCGGTAGTGCACCAGGTTGGAGTCGCAGGAGATGATCGGGTTGTCCTTGGGCAGCCCGCCGAAGAAGCTGATCCGGCCGCGGCGCGCGACCATCTGGATGGCGTCCTCCTGGGCCTTGCCGGAGGCCGCGGCGGTGATGACGACGTCGGCGCCCCGGCCGTCGGTGAGCTTGCGGATCTCGTCGACCGCGTCGGTCTCGGCCCCGCAGATCGCGGCATCGGGGGAGACGGCCGCGGCGGCGGCGTCGAGCCGCCCGCGGTTCAGCTCGACCAGGAAGACCCGCTCGGCCCCGCGCGCCCGCGCCATCCGCACGTGCAGGCAGCCGATGGGGCCGGCTCCGATGACCACGACCGTGTCGCCCGCGCCGACCCGGGCGAGCTCCTGGCCGTTGAGGACGCAGGCCAGGGGTTCGGCGACCGACGCCTCGGCGAAGCCGACCCCCTCGGGGATGCGGTTCACACCGTCGACGGCCAGCACCTTGGCGGGGACGATGAGGTACTCGGCGAACCCGCCGTCGTACTGGTAGCCCATCGACTCCTGGTTGGGGCAGATGGTCCGCCAGCCCCGCTCGCAGTCGGGGCACTGCCCGCACGGGATCGCCGCGATCACCTGGACGCGGTCGCCGGGCGACCAGTCGCCGGCGCCGTCGCCGACGGCGACCACCTCGCCCGCGATCTCGTGGCCGATCACGCGGGGCGGTGCGATGTGGTGGTGCCCGTGGCGGTAGATCTTGGCATCGGTGCCGCAGGTGGAGCAGTTGCGCACGCGCAGCTTCAACTCGCCGGGGCCCGCCTGCGGTTCCTCCGCCTCTTCGATCCGGATGTCTCCGGGGGCGTAGAAACGGGCGACCTTCATCTGGGCTCCTTAACGGGGTCGTCGGTGGTCTGGTCGTTGCCGGACGGGTCGAGCAGGGAGATCACGGTGTCGACGTCGGTGGCGGCACGCAGCGCCTGCGCCTGCTCGGGGATGGACAAAGTGGTGGCGAGGGCGGACAGCACGGACATGTGCTCGCCGCCGTCGGCGGCGATCCCGATGGCGACACGGACGTCGTTGCCGTCCCAGTCCACCCCGCCGGGGAACTGGATCACCGCGAGGGCGGTGCGGCGCACCAGCGCACGCGCGGCGTCGGTGCCGTGCGGGATGGCGACGCCCTCACCGATGTAGGTGGGGACCGACTTCTCCCGCTCGTGCATGGCCGGGAGGTACCCCGGCTCGACCGCGCCCAGCTCCAGGAGCAGGCGCCCGCACTGGTCGATCGCGTCGGCCTTGGACTCGGCCGTGCACCCCAGCCGCACGGCCTCGGGGGTGATGCGCAACGCGTCAGCCGTCAATGGTCTGTCCTTCCTTGATGGCCTTTTCCAGGCGGTCGAAAACGGGGTCTCCCAGGTACGCCTGGAACGTGAGGACGACCTTGCCGGGCGCGTTGCGCCGGGCGCGTTCGGCCAGGTTGGCGTGGACCAGGACCACGTCGGCGTCATCGGGGATCCGGTCCACCGACGTGTGCGACACGCCCACGGAGTAGGCGGCCAGCTTCTTGGTGAGCGTCGAGGTCAGCAGCGCGCTGCTGCCCATGCCGGCGTCGCAGGCGACGACGACCTTGCCGACCTGCGCTCCGTTGATCGTGTTCGCGCCTTCGGCCGCGGTGTCGGTGTCGGTGGCGTCAGCGGCGGCGCCGGCCGACTCGCCGTCGCCCGCGGTGGCGGGGCCCTGCTCAGCGGTGTCGGCGTCGTCCTCGGCCTTCTTGCCGCGGCCGAAGCCGAGCAGCGCGGAGGCGATGAGGAAGGACACGATGGTCGCCGCGGCGACCCCGGCCAGGACTCCGACATGGCCGCCGCGCGGCGTGACGGCCATGACGGCGATGATGCTGCCCGGGGAGGGGGAGGCGACCAGGCCGGCGCCGGTCAGCAGGAAGACCAGGATCCCGCTCGCGCCGCCGCCGATCGCCGCGAGGATCAGCCGGGGCTGGGCGAGGATGTAGGGGAAGTAGATCTCGTGGATGCCGCCGAAGAACTGGATGATGGCGGCACCGGGCGCGGTCGCCCGGGTGGCGCGCGATCCGAAGAACATGCAGGCGAGCAGGATGCCCAGCCCGGGTCCGGGGTTGGGCTCGATGAGGAACTGGATGGCCTGGCCGGCCTCGGTGGACTCGGCGATCGCCAGCGGGCCGAGCACGCCGTGGTTGATGGCGTTGTTGAGGAACAGCACCTTGGCGGGCTCGACGAGGATCGACACGAGCGGCAGCAGGCGCGCGTCCATCAGCGCCTGCACGCCCTGGCCGAGGACTCCGGTGATGGACTCCACCACCGGGCCGACCGACACCAGGCCGATCAGGGCCATGATGCCGCCCAGGATGCCGGCGCTGAAGTTGTCGACCAGCATCTCGAAGCCCGACCGCACGTGCGGTCGCACGGTCCGGTCGAAGAGCTTCATGAGGTAGGCGGTCAGCGGCCCGATGACCATGGCGCCGAGGAACATCGGGGTGTCGGTGCCGACCACGACGCCCACGGTGGCGACCGCGCCGACCACCGCGCCGCGCTGGCCGTGCACCAGGCGCCCGCCCGTGTAGCCGATGAGGATCGGCAGCAGGTACCCGATCATCGGGTCGACGAGCTGGGCCAGCGTCTCGTTGGGCCACCAGCCGGTCGGGATGAACAGGGCGGTGATCAGGCCCCAGGCGATGAAGGCGCCGATGTTGGGCATGACCATGCCGGACAGGTGCCCGCCGAAGCGCTGGACACTGGAGCGCACGCGCTCCATGGCCGGGCGCTGTCGTTGGGGCGGTGGTGCGGGTTTCTCCTGGACCGACATGGGGCCTCCGGCGGTTCGGGCATCACCGGACGGCACCCTTGGCGGGAGCGCCGGTGAAACGGGGGGTGGAAGGGGTGATGGGGAAGCGGGTCAGGCGAGGACCACGCGGGGGCCCAAGGCGCGGATCTCCTCCGCGAGCCCTTCGGCGATCCCGGTGTCCGTGATCAGGCAGTCGAAGTCGTCGAGCCCGGCGAACCGGGTGAAGTGGTCGTTGCCCACCTTGGTGTGGTCGGCGAGCAGGACGAGGCGGCGCGCGGCGCGCACCATGGCGCGCTTGACCATCGCCTCGGCCATATCGGAGGTGGTCAGGCCGCGTTCGGCGGAGACCCCGTTGGTGGCCATGAAGGCGACGTCGACGTAGGTGTCCTCCAGGACGCGCAGGGCCCAGTCGTCGACGGTGGCCTGGGTCCGGGGGCGCAGCCGCCCGCCCAGGACGAGGAGGTTGATGTTGGTGCGCGGGGTCAGCACCGACACGATCGACAGCGAGTTCGTGACCACGGTCAGCTCGCGGTCGGCGGGCAGCTGGGCGGCCATGCGCCCGGTGGTGGAGCCGGCGTCGAGCAGGATGGCGCCGTCCTCGGGCAGCTCGGCCAGGGCCGCCTTGGCGATGCGTTCCTTCTCGGCGGTCATCACGGTGTCGCGGAGTGTCAGAGCGGGCTCGAAGCCCAGGCGCTCGACCGGGATGGCCCCGCCGTGCACCCGTCGCAGCACCCCGCGCCGCTCCAGGGCCGTGAGGTCGCGGCGCACGGTCTCGTAGGTCACTTCGAACTCCGCGGCCAGCGCGGCGACGTCGACGCGGCCCTCGGCCCGCGCGCGTCGCAGCACCGCCTGCTGGCGCTCTTCGGCGTACATGTCCCATCACCTGCGTTTCACCGTGGTCGTGACAGATGCTAGGAGCTATGAGCTGAGCCACACAAGACTTCATGTGGTTTTTTTTGGTTTTGCTTGGCTTTGGTAGGTGTTTGCCGGTCGGGCACCGGACGCGGCCGCCCGCGCACCGGGCGGCGACCGCACAATGGAACCATGAGCGAACCCGGGACGGACGCCGACGACTCCCTGGCGGCGATGGGCGTGCTGGCCGAGCCGCTGCGCCGCCGCCTCTACCGCCACGTGGTCGGCCAAGGGGGCGATGTCACCCGTGCCGCCGCGGCCGACGCCGTGGGGGCCCAGCGCACCCTCGTCGCCTTCCACCTGGACAAGCTGGTCGAAGCCGGGCTGCTGGAGGTCGCGCGCGCCAAGGTCTCCGGGCGCGACGGGCCCGGCTCGGGGCGGCCCGCCAAGCTCTACCGCAGGGCCGGCCGGGAGCACAGTGTGCAGCTTCCGCCGCGCGACTACGCGACGGCGGCGCGCGTGCTGGCCGAGGCGGTGCTGCGCGACGGCGCCGAAGGCGCGCTGCACGCGGCGGCCCGCGAGGAAGGGGTCCGCCAAGGGGCGGCGCTCGCCCCCGAGGAGCGGCCGGCCGCGGTCGGCGGCCTGGCCCGGTACCTGGAGCGCCACGGCTACGAGCCGGCGCCCGATCCCGCCGACCCCTCGGTCCTGCGGCTGCGCAACTGCCCGTTCCACGCGCTGGCGCGCGAGTATCCGCCGCTGGCCTGCGGGATGAACCTGGAGCTGCTGCGCGGCGTGCTGGAGGGGGCCGGGGCGGGCGGATTCACGGCGCGGATGGACCCGGGGAAAGAGGGGTGCTGCGTCGCGATCTCCAAAAACAATCAAAATTGACATAGAAGCTCCGCGCGTGGTCTGCTGGCCGCCATGAGCCCCTCCTACCACCTCGCCCAGGTCAACATCGGCACGTTCATCCACCCCCTGGACGACCCCAGGACGGCCGGGTTCGCCGACATGCTGGCCCCCGTCAACGCCCTCGCCGAGGCGAGCCCCGGCTTCGTGTGGCGCCTCGTCGGCGACGGCGGAACCGACGCCACGAGCCTGCGTCCCTACGGCGACGGCGCCCCCGACACCCTGATCAACCTCTCGGTGTGGGAGTCCATGGAGTCGCTGTGGGAGTTCACCTACCGCACCGAGCACATCGACCTGCTGCGCCGCCGCCGCGAATGGTTCGTCCACATGAAGGAGGTGCACGCGGCCCTGTGGTGGGTCCCCGCCGGGCACCTCCCCACGGTCGGCGAGGCCGTGGAGCGCCTGGCGCTGCTGCGCGGCGGCGGCCCCACCGCGGAGGCGTTCACGTTCAGGGACGCGTTCCCGCCTCCGGAGGGCGTCGCGGTTTCCGGTTCCGAATCCGCGTGACACAGCGGTTCTCCCGTAATCGAACGGTCGCTTTGTGTAGCGTTCTCGGTGGATGCGCGCCCAACGACACCGGGAGAACGACGTGCCCCTGACCCGAACCTTCTTCGGCCTGGCCCTGTCCGTGCTGCTCCTCGCGGGATGCAATAACAGCGGCGGAGGCGGCGGATACGACGAGGGCAACGACGACGCCGCAGAGGGAGCCGAAGCGGACGGCACGACCGGTGCGGCCGGCGCGTCCCGCGACGTGCTGGCCCGGGTGTCGGCCGCATTCGAGTCGGCCGACTCCGGCGGCGACGCGCTCACCTACGCCGACGCCGTGCCCGAAGGCGCCACCATCGATGTCCGCGTCACCGCCGATGACGACGGCGGAACCGACTTCACCGTCCGCGTGGCCGGCCTCGAACCCGACCGCGACTACGGCTCCCACGTGCACACGCAGCCGTGCGGCCCCGATCCCGCCGACTCCGGCCCCCACTACCAGGACCGCGCGGACCCCGTGCAGCCCTCGACCGACCCGCGGTTCGCCAACCCCGAGAACGAGGTCTGGCTCGACTTCACCACCGACTCCGCGGGCTCGGCCAGGAGCGGGGCGGAGGTCGACTGGCGGCCGCGCGAGGGCGAGGCCAACTCCGTGGTCATCCACGAGCACCACACCCACACCGGCCCCGACGACTCCGGAACCGCCGGAGCCCGCCTGGCCTGCGTCAACGTCCCGCTGTAGCGCACGCGCACAGCGACACCCCGCCGGGCGGCCACAAGGCCGCCCGGCACTTCGGCGTTCCTGTCCGGCGGCGGCCCGAGCGGCGCGGGGCGTGCGGCGGATCTCGCGACACACCCTTTGAGCTGTGGTGTTTCACGATCCGTTGTAGCTAAATGACAGGAAGTTCAAGATCATTCCGATCTCGACGAGGAGAGGAACCGAGCGCCGTGCCGATCCGTCCCGCGAACCTCGCCACCATGTCCGCCACCATCGCCGGCGCGCTGGCCGGCATGTCCGCCGGACGGGACCGGACCCGGCCGATCACGGTCACGTTCGAGAGCGGTCACCGCCAGGTGGTCGAGGGCGGCGGGTGCCGCGTGCTCGACTCCGACCAGGGCGGGGTCGTCGCCATCGACACCGAGTCCCCCACCAAGTTCGCGCTCTACGCCGGCAACTCCTGCCAGGGCGCCCGGGCCGTCGCCTCCGGCAGCGGATCGGTCACCTTCGGCGACCCCCTGCTCGCCGGCGCCATCGTCCTCGGCTGAGCGTCCGTGCCGGGTGGGCGCCCGGCCGCCCGGCCGCGTGCCGGCGGTCCGCCGCCTCGGCTTCCGTGGCGGGCGGGACCGGTCGCGGTGCGCGATCGCCCGGGTGGGCGGGCGCGCTCTCCGAGCGGGCCCGACGGGTCCGTCGCCGCGCGGTGGCGTTCAATCGCCGCGCAGCAGTTCGGCCAGTGGCGCGCGGACATCAGCGGGGCGCAGACCCAGGGCGTCGAAGTCGTCGGCCGTCGCCCACAGGAGTTCGAGGCCGTTGTCGGGGCCGTGCGCGCGGGCCTCCGATCCGGACAGGGCGGGGCTGCCCGCGACGTCGGCCATGAGGAAGTAGGAGGCCGGCCGGCGGTTGTGCAGGCCGGTCCACAGCAGCCGGTCGATCCGTGCGCGCAGGGTCGTCTCTTCGGCGAGCTCGCGCAGCGCCGCCGCCTCGGCGGTTTCGCCGTCCTCGACATGCCCGCCGGGCAGAATCGCGTAGCGGTGCCCGGGGCATCGGGGGCCCGCCACACCGTCGGCCCGGCACAGTGCGCAGGCATCCGATGACGTGTCCCGCCGGAAGCGCTTGATGACCAGCACGCGTCCTCCATCGACGACCACGGCGACGGCTCTGGGGATCGGCATGTCCATCAGCATGTGACTCCTTCCGCCCGCGCGCCAGGTCCGGTATCGGCCACGGGGCCCGGAGCACCCGGCGCGCGTTCCCTCCCGGCCCCGGACGGGCCGCACTCGAAGGGGGCGGGTTCCCCGGCGCCACCCCCGCGAGCACGGCGTCCGCGGCGCGCCGCGGACGCCCCTTCGCCGTTGCGGCGGGTGGGGTTCCGATTCGCGTGTCGGGGTTCGGGTCTCGGTGCGGGGGAAGGGACGCGGTAACGGTCCTGCTGGAATGCGTCCGGTGTCATGTCCGATTTGAAGGCCGGGCACGGTTCCGCGGTGCGGGAACGGCTGTGGACCCGGGAAAACGTCGCGGTCGCCGCGGTGGCCGGGGCTGTTCGGGGTCGGACTGGGGCGCCCCTCGTCAGCGGGACTTCGGCGCGGTTATCTACCATCTCGGAATATGGGCACGACGGAGAATGGCGCGGAACCCCTCTCCCTGGGTGCGGAGTTCCCCCAGGCGACGCGGGAGCACTGGCGTGAGCTGGTCGCGGGCGTGCTGCGCAAGAGCGCGGCCGAGGCCGGCGCCGCCGACCCCGACCCGGAGCGGGCGCTTTCCGCCGTGACCTACGACGGGATCGAGATCGCCCCGCTCTATACCGCGGCCGATGCCGCGCCCGGCGGCGGCGACCTCGACTCCGGCCACCCCGGTCTGCCGCCCTTCACCCGGGGCGGGCGCCCCGAGGGGGCGGTCGCGGCCGGGTGGGACGTCCGCCAGCGGCACGCCGGCCCCGACCCCGCCACCGCCCGCCGCACGATCCTGGCCGACCTGGAGAACGGGGCCACATCGATCTGGCTCGCCGTGGGCGCGGGCGGCGTCCCCGCCGCCGCGATCGGCGACGTGCTCGCCGACGTGCACCTCGACCTCGCCCCCGTCCACCTCGACCTCACGGCGGTCGGCCCCGCCCTCGCCCCCGCCGCCGAGCACGCCGCCGCGGCCGGGGCGCTGCTGCGGGCGTGGGCCGACCGCGGCCTCCCCGATGCCGCCGTCACCGGCGGCCTCGGCATCGACCCCCTCACCTCCGCCGCCCGCACCGGTACCCCCGCCGACCTCGCCGCCGTGCGCGAGGCCGCCGCCTCCTACGCCGCCCGCCACCCGGAGCTGCGGCTCGCCACCGCCGACGCGACCCCCTACCACGACGCCGGCGGATCCGAGGCGCAGGAGCTCGGCGCCGCCATGGCCGCGGGCGCCGCCTACCTGCGCGCACTCACCGAAGCGGGGCTGGACCTCGCCGATGCGGCGGCGCGGTTGGAGTTCCGGTTCTCGGCGACCGCCGACCAGTTCCTCACCATCGCCAAACTGCGCGCCGCCCGCGCCATGTGGGCCCGGGTCGCCGAGGCGTGCGGCCTGCCGCCGGAGCAGCGCGGGATGCGCCAGCACGCCGTGACCTCCGCCGCCATGATGACCCGCCGCGACCCCTACGTGAACATCCTGCGCACCACCCTGGCCTGCTTCGCCGCCGGGGCCGGCGGCGCCGACGCCGTGACCGTCCGCCCCTTCGACGACGCCCTCGGCCTCCCCGACGGCCTCGCGCGCCGCATCGCCCGCAACACCCAGACGCTGCTGCTGGACGAGGCGCACCTCGCCCGGGTGATCGACCCCGCGGGCGGTTCCTACTTCGTCGAGCGGGCCACCGCGGACCTCTACGCCGCCGGATGGGCGTTCTTCCAGGAGCTGGAGGCGGCGGGCGGAATGGCGGCGGCGCTGTCGTCCGGCCTGGTCGCCGAGCGCGTGAACGAGGTGTGGCACCGGCGCCGCGACGCCATCGCCCGCCGCGCCGACCCGCTGACCGGCGTCAGCGAGTTCCCCGATCTCGACGACGCCGTCCCCGCGGCGTCCGCCCCCGCCGCCGGCGGGGCATCGGGCACCGCGCAGGCCGCCCTGCCGCGGCGCCGCTACGCCCAGGAGTTCGAGGCGCTGCGCGACCGCTCCGACGCCCACCTCGCCGCCACCGGCGCGCGGCCCCGCGTCTTCCTGGCGACTCTCGGCCCGGTCGCCGCGCACACGGCACGGGCCGCCTTCGCCGGAAACCTCCTGCGTGCCGGGGGGATCGAACCCCTCGGCGGCGGCACAGCAGCCGGAGCCGACGAGGCCGCCGCCGCGTTCCGCGGCAGCGGGGCCCGTATCGCGTGCCTGTGCGCCTCCGACGCGGTCTACGGCGAGCAGGCGGCCGACGCGGTGGCCGGTCTGAAGGCCGCCGGCGCCGAACGCGTGCTGATGGCCGGCCCGCCCGCCCCCGCCTACCGCGACGCCGGGGTCGACGACTTCTGCTCCGCCGGGTCCGACGCGCTCGCCCTGCTCACGGACCTCCACGACACACTGGGAGTGGCGCAATGAACGACTCCTCGGCGTCCGGCTCCGCACGGTCGCGCATCCCCGACTTCAGCACGGTCGCCCCGGGCGGCACGGCCGCCGCGCCCGGCGGCGCCGGCGCCTGGGCGCGCGCCCTCGAACAGGCCACCGGGAAGGGCCCCGACGCCCTGGAATGGGAGACCCCCGAGGGCATCGGCGTGCGCCCGCTGTACACGCCGGCCGACCGCGACGGCCTGGACTTCCTCGCCACCTACCCCGGGATCGCCCCCTACCTGCGCGGCCCCTACCCAACGATGTACGTCAACCAGCCGTGGACGATCCGGCAGTACGCCGGCTACTCCACCGCCGAGGAGTCCAACGCGTTCTACCGGCGCAACCTCGCCGCCGGCCAGAAGGGCCTGTCGGTCGCCTTCGACCTCGCCACCCACCGCGGCTACGACTCCGACCACCCGCGGGTGGCCGGGGACGTGGGCATGGCGGGCGTGGCGATCGACTCCATCCACGACATGCGGCGGCTCTTCGACGGCATCCCGCTGGACCGGATGACCGTGTCGATGACGATGAACGGCGCGGTGCTGCCGGTCATGGCGCTGTACATCGTCGCGGCCGAGGAACAGGGGGTCCCGCCCGAAAAGCTCGCGGGGACCATCCAGAACGACATCCTCAAAGAGTTCATGGTCCGCAACACCTATATCTACCCGCCGCAGCCCTCGATGCGGATCATCTCCGACATCTTCGCCTACACCTCCCAGCGGATGCCGCGCTTCAACTCCATCTCGATCTCCGGCTACCACATGCAGGAGGCCGGGGCGACGGCCGACCTGGAGCTGGCCTACACGCTGGCCGACGGCGTCGAGTACATCCGGGCCGGGAACCGCGCGGGGCTGGCGGTCGACGCCTTCGCGCCGCGGCTGTCGTTCTTCTGGGCCATCGGGATGAACTTCTTCATGGAGGTCGCCAAGCTGCGCGCGGCCCGGCTGCTGTGGGCGAAACTGGTCAAGGGGTTCGCGCCCGAGAACGCGAAGTCGCTGTCGCTGCGCACCCACTCCCAGACCTCCGGCTGGTCGCTGACCGCCCAGGACGTCTTCAACAACGTCGTCCGCACCTGCGTCGAGGCGATGGCCGCCACCCAGGGGCACACCCAGTCGCTGCACACCAACGCCCTCGACGAGGCGCTGGCCCTGCCCACGGACTTCTCCGCGCGCATCGCCCGCAACACCCAGCTGGTGCTCCAGCAGGAGTCCGGGACCACCCGCGTCATCGACCCGTGGGGCGGCAGCCACTACGTCGAACGCCTCACCTACGAGCTGGCCGAGCGCGCGTGGGCGCACATCGGCGAGGTCGAGCGCGCCGGGGGGATGGCCGCCGCCATCGACGCCGGCATCCCCAAGATGCGCATCGAGGAGGCCGCCGCGCGCACCCAGGCGCGCATCGATTCCGGGCGCCAGCCGGTGATCGGGGTGAACAAGTACCGGCCCGACACCGGCGACGAGATCGAGGTCCGCAAGGTCGACAACTCGCGCGTGCGCGCCGAGCAGCTGGAGAGCCTGCGCCGGCTGCGCGCCGAGCGCGACGGGGAGGCCGTCCGCGCCGCCCTGGACCGGCTCTCGGCCGCCGCCGCGGGCGCCTCCCACGGCACCACGCTGGAGAACAACCTGCTGGCGGCGGCGGTCGACGCCGCCCGCGCCAAGGCCACCGTGGGCGAGATCTCCGACGCCGTGGAGCGGGTGTTCGGCCGCCACTCCGGCCAGGTCCGTACCATCCAGGGTGTGTACCGCGAAGAGGCCGGCGCGTCCGGCGACGCCGCCGCGGCCATGTCCGCTGTGGCCGACCGGGTGGGCGCGTTCGAGGAGAACGAGGGCCGGCGTCCCCGCATCCTGGTCGCCAAGATGGGCCAGGACGGCCACGACCGGGGCCAGAAGGTGATCGCCACGGCGTTCGCCGACCTCGGCTTCGACGTCGACGTCGGCCCGCTGTTCCAGACGCCCGAAGAGGTGGCGGCGCAGGCCGCTGAGGCCGACGTGCACATCGTCGGCGTGTCGTCGCTGGCGGCCGGCCACCTCACACTGGTCCCGGCGCTGCGCGCCGCGCTCGCGGCGCTGGGGCGCGCGGACATCATGATCGTGGTCGGCGGCGTCGTCCCGCCCGCCGACGTCCCCGAGCTCCGCGCCGCCGGAGCCGCCGCCGTCTTCCCCCCGGGGACCGTCGTCTCCGAGGCCGCCGCAGGGCTGCTGGACCGGCTGGCCGAGAGTCTGGGGCACGCGTCCTGACCCCGCCCGGCCGCCACTACACCGAGAGGGGACGCCGCGGCGCGCCCCCGCACCGCCGCCCGTCAGGACCCCGATGAGCCGACCCATCGACATCGACGCCTACGCCGAAGGCGTCCTGGCCGGGCACCGGCCGACCCTGGCCCGCGCGATCACGCTGGTCGAGTCGCGCCGGGCCGACCACGCCGAGTCGGCGCAGCGGCTGCTGACGGCCCTGCTGCCGCACAGCGGCACGGCGCACCGCGTGGGCGTCACCGGCGTGCCGGGGGTCGGCAAGTCCACCTTCATCGACGCGCTCGGCACCCGGCTGACCGGGCGCGGGCACCGGGTGGCGGTCCTGGCCGTCGACCCGTCCTCCACCCGCACCGGCGGCAGCATCCTCGGCGACAAGACCCGCATGGCGCGGCTGTCGGTCGACCCCGCCGCGTTCGTCCGCCCTTCTCCCACAGCGGGGACGCTCGGCGGGGTCACCCGCGCCACCCGCGAGACGATGGTGCTGGTGGAGGCCGCGGGCTTCGACGTGGTGCTCGTCGAGACGGTCGGGGTGGGCCAGTCGGAGGTGGCCGTGGCCGACATGGTCGACTGCTTCTGCTTCCTCGCCCTGGCCCGGACCGGTGACCAGCTCCAGGGCATCAAGAAGGGGGTGCTGGAACTCGTCGACGTCGTCGCGGTGAACAAGGCCGACGGCCCGCAGGCCGACGAGGCGCGCAAGGCCGCCCGGGAGCTGTCGCGGGCGCTGCACCTGCTCCAGCCCGTCCACCCGGCCTGGCGCCCGCCCGTGCTGACCAGCAGCGGGCTGACCGGCGCGGGCCTGGACGAGGTGTGGGACGCGGTGCTCGGCCACCGGCGGGCGCTGGAGGAGGCCGGCGCGTTCGCCGAGCGCCGCAGCCGCCAGCAGGTGGAGTGGATGTGGTCGCAGGTGCGCGACCGGCTGATGGACCGGCTCACCCGGCACCCCGGTGTGCGTGCCCTCACCGCCGGAGCCGAGGACGCCGTGCGCGCGGGCGACCTCACCGCCACGCTGGCGGCCGGGCGCCTGCTGGAGGCGTTCTTCGCCGACCCGGGCGCGACGGCCGGCGGCGACTCCGCGTGACCGGCACCACCTCACCGGTACCTGCCGCACCTCGATTCGGCGCGTACGGTAGTGAAATTGGGGTCGTCCACAACTCGTCCTCGTCGTAAATGACGTGTGTGGGCGAAAATATCTTGCGCATCGGCATTCCCGTCGGGTGAATCGCCTAATACCGTGAGTGGTCGAAGCCCTACGGCAGCGGGCGGTCGGAGCCCGTCGGCGCGCCGGACGTCCCCGCCGTCGCCCGCCGGACGCCGCCGCACGGGGAGTGCGAGCGGACCCCCTACCGGAATCCGCCGTTTTCCGTATGGTTAGCAAGGGGAACCCCTCATCAACACGTGGGGCTGGGAGGAGTGAACGTGCACAGGCTTGGGCTGAGCACCCGGGTCGAGAACCACAGCGTGATCGTGAGCGTCGAGGGTGATCTCGACATCGCGACCGCAGGCGACCTCCAAGAGCATGTCCTGTCCGCTGTCGACGAGAACGGACCGTGGTTGATCCTCGACCTCTCGCGGCTGGAGTTCATGGACTCCAGCGGTCTGAACGTCGTCATCAACGCCTACCGGACCGTCAAGGAGCACGGTGGCAGCCTGGCGCTCGCGGCGCCGAACGAACGCGTCACCAAGGTCGTGCGCCTCGTCGGTCTGCACCGCCAGGTACCCGTGCACACCACGGTGCCGGCCGCCGTCAACGCCATGGAGGCGTTGGAGGGCAAGCAACAGGCCGGCTGATACCGCCGCCGTCCGGCGCCTCTGCCGCGGCGAATGTTCGGGCCCGTCGCGGCGACGGGTCCGTTCGCCGTTTCAGGACCGGAACGCCGGGGAACCCGCCCGGCCCGGCGTATCGGGGGGCGGCGCACGGAGGGGCGGGAGGGCGGGTCAGGTTCGGCGCTCGAACAGCATGCGGTCAAGCCCGGGGCCGTCGTAGTCGGCGTGCGGGCCCGAGACCGTGAAGCCCATCGCCCGGTGGAACGCGATCGACCCGGTGTTGACCGGCGAGGTCACCGCCCGAACCACGGGGCGCCCCAGGCCGGCGGCGCCGGCCAGGAACCGGCCGTACAGCTCGCGCGCCAGCCCCGAGCCGCGCAGGTCGGGGCGGACACCCACCATGTGGATGTATGCGGAGTCCGCCGTTGCCGGGGAATCGAAACCGATGAGGAACCCGGAACGGCGAACCGACGAACGAGCGGAGCCGGCGCTGCCTCTGGCCGGAGGCCCTGTCCGCAGGGCCGGTGGAGCGGAGTGAGGAGGTGAGCGTGACAGAGGAACCCGGCGGTGCCCGCGGTGTCCTCGGCGAACAGGCTCGTGGGCGCGAAGTGGTCGAGGAAGAGCCGGGGCAGGATGCGGGACACCGGGCGGCCCCACCAGTCGTCGGCCACGGCGACGATGGCCGCGTGGTCGCCGGGGCGCGCGGAGCGGATGGTGGCGGATGTCATGCGGCCATCATGCCGCCCGCCGCGTCACGGTGCGGCGCGGGCGTCCGGGATGAGTAGGGTCGGGACCATGGCGACACCCGACTTCGTCCTGCGGCTGCGCGAGCACGTGGGCCACGGACCTTTGTGGCTGACCGGCGTGACCGCCGTCGTGATCGCCGACTCCGGCGAGATCCTGCTGCACCGGCGGGCCGACGACGGCCGGTGGGCCACCCCCGGCGGGATCCTCGAACCCGGCGAGCAGCCGGCCGAGGCGCTCGTCCGCGAGGTGTGGGAGGAGACCGGGGTGAAGGTGGTGCCCGAGCGCGTCGCCAGCGTGTTCACCGAGGAGCCGTTCACCTACCCCAACGGCGATCAGGTCCAGTTCCTGGACATCGCGTTCCGCTGCCGCCCGGTCGGCGGCGCGCCGCGCCCCGACGCCGAGGAGTCGCTGGAGGTGCGGTGGTTCCCGCCCGGGGAGCTCCCGCCGATGGACGAGCGCGTGCTGCGCCGGATCCGGCTCGCCCCCGACGAGGGCGCCGCCTGGTACGCCGAGCCCGCGCCGCACCCCGCCGGGTCCTGAGTCCGGATCACACCGCGCCGGGTCACGGGCGAACCACACCCCGCCGGACGCCGACCCCGCGCCGCCGACCCCGCGGTGCCGGTGCCGGGGGCGCGGCGCTGGAGCCGCCCCGGCACCGGACCGGGTCGCGGGTCAGGGGCCGTCGACGACCATGGTGCCGGCGGCCGGAGCCGCGCCCAGGGCCCCCGTGCCGTAGTTCCGCTCGACGCGGGACCGCTCGGTGGCGTTGGGAACGGCGTTCGTGCACGACGTGCCCGCGGTCGAGCCCGACATCAGCGACGAGCACGGGCCGGGCTTGATGTCCGGCAGGCCGAGGCTGTGCCCCAGTTCGTGCGCCGCGATGCGGGTGACATCGTGGCCCTCGGCCACCGCCTGGCTGCCCATCTCCACCCGGGCCGTCCCGCCGGGCCGCACCGGGCCGAGGGTGGCCTGCGGCCACCCGGTGGTCGCGATGATCGTGATCTCGGCCCGCTGGCCCGGGGCGGCCTCGACGATCCGCACGTTGGCGACGCTGTCGTTCCAGACCGCGACGCCCGCCTCGATCTCCGCCTCGTACTGGGCGGCCCGGCTGGCGTTGTAGGTGATCGTGGTCGCCGCCTGCGGCGCCGGGGCGGCGTCGGCGGGGGCGGCGGTGGTCGACGCCGAGGCGGCGGGCAGCCCGCCGGCCAGGGACAGCGTCGCCGCGGCAGCGGCGGCGAGGGCACAGGCGGAAGTGCGTCGCAGCATTCGTGTCTCCTTGGGGGTGGGGAGGATCCGCTACTGCGGGAGACCCTGTGGGGTCTCGGAGAGCGTACGCGCCGCTACATATCGCTACAAGAGGGGTAAGGGGTATGTGACTCATCCGGCCGGGCCGGCGGGTGAGCGGTCCCCGCATCCCGCTCGTCACGCGCGCGGACGGAAACGGCACCCGCGCAAGAGGGGAGCGCGGGTGCCGTTTCGGGGAGCTCCGGGATCAGCCGGCCGCGGACGGAGCGGCCTTCCGATCGCCGGAGGGGTCCGCGGCGCCGTCCGGCACGGCCTCGCCGTCGACCTGCGCGGGCCGCGCGGCGTCCTCGGTGCCGGGAGCGGTGTCGGCGTCGGTGTCGGCGGCGGCGTTGTCGACGCGCATCAGCTCGTCCATGTCGATGGAGTTCGGGTTGTCGAGCACGTACGACAGCCGCTCGCGGTCGAGGTCGCCGGTCCAGCGCGCGATCACCAGGGTGCCCACGCCGTTGCCGATGAGGTTCGTCAGCGCACGCGCCTCGGACATGAACCGGTCGATGCCGACGATCAGCGCGATGCCCGCCAGCGGGATGACGCTGTCGAAGGCGGCCAGCGACGCCGCCAGCGTCACCAGCCCGGCGCCGCTCACTCCCGCCGCGCCCTTGCTCGACAGCAGCATGAACAGCAGCAGGCCGACCTGGGTCCAGACGCCCACCTCGACGCCGGTCGCCTGGGCGATGAAGATGGCGCCCATGGTCATGTAGATGGCCGTGCCGTCGAGGTTGAAGGAGTAGCCGGTCGGGATGGTCAGGCCGACCACCGACTTCTTCGCGCCGGACGCCTCCAGCTTGGTCATCATCCGCGGCAGCACCGACTCGCTGGAGGAGGTGCCCAGGACGATCAGCAGCTCGTCGCGGATCAGCCGGATGAACTTCATCAGGCTGAACCCGGTGATTCGGGAGACCAGGCCGAGGAAGACCACGATGAACAGCAGGCAGGTCGCGTAGAAGCTGAGCATGAAGTAGGCGAGGCTGCCGAGGATCTGGCCGCCGTATTCGCCGATGGTGTAGGCCATCCCGCCGAAGGCGCCGATCGGGGCGGCGTACATCACGATCTTGATGACCCCGAACATGACGTCCTGGATCGTGGTCAGGCCGCGGATGGCCCCCTGGGCGCGGCTGCCGAGCATCGTCAGCGCGCAGGCGACCAGGATCGCGACGACAAGGACCTGGATGAGCTGGCCGTCGACGAACGCCGAGAAGAACGAGTCGGGCACCAGGTGCAGGATGAACCCGGAGATGCCCTCGGCCTCGGTGGAGGAGGCCTCGCTGATGGTGTCGGCCGCGTCGGCCTCGTCGAAGGACAGGCCCAGGCCCACACCGGGGCGCAGGATGTTGATGGTCACCAGGCCGATGGCCAGGGCGATCAGGGTGGTGGCCGTGAAGTAGACCACCGTCCGCAGCGCCAGGCCGCCGGCCTTGGCGAGGTTGCCGAGGTTGGCGATGCCGACCACGACGGTACAGAAGATCGTCGGCGCGATGACGACCTTGACCAGCTTGATGAACAGGTCGGCCAGCCACTTCATCTGCGACGCCTGCGCCGGGAAGGCGATGCCGACCGCGATACCGAGGGCGATGGCCACCAGGACCCAGAAGTACAGCTGTCGGGTGAAACGCTTGCGCGGTGCTGGTGCGGCGGCGTCGCCGGCGGGCGGGTCGGTGCGTCGGAGAGACGGCACGGAGACCTCCTTCATCACGAATCTGCGGGGGATGTGCGGGGCATCACGTGATGCTCGCCACTGGCCGCTGTAACAGGCAAGCCACGGGGGTGAAACTTCAGATTCACCTGACATTCGGCGCCGGTGGGTGAACGAAGATCACCGCTTGTGATCGTGGTGCCGGAGCCGATCGCGGGCCCGCGGGGCGGCGCCCGGGAGAAGAACGCGGTGCCCTGGTGCCCGCTGCCGCAACCGCAACGGGCACCAGGGCACCGCGGGTCCCCGGCCCGCCGGGGGTCAGGCGCAGGAGCGCCGCTCGCGCAGCAGGACCAGCCCGCCGGCCGATGCCAGCACCACGAGCCCGGTGGCGCCGCTCACCGCGAGCTGCGCCACGCCCCCGGCGGTGAAGTTGGCGGAGACGTTGGCGGCGACGGCGATCACGAGCACGATCCAGAGCAGGGCCTTCACGGGGGTGTCCTTCCAGGGAGCGGTCGGCTTCCGGGGACAACGATGCCGCCCGGGGACCGCCGGAACGATGGGGCCCGTGACCGGATCGGGGGTGGAGCCTGCTCCACCCCCTCGGCCCCCTTTCCGGCCCACCCGGCCGGCGCGGTCGCCGCGCGGGTCCCGCGGCCTGCTGATCTAAGCTGCGGGTGTGAGTGGACACCCGGTCGTGACGCGCCGTGCCGCCCTCCTGGGCGGCCTGGCCGTGCTGGCCGGGTGCAACGGGCAGGCGGTGCCCGACCTGCCCGAGCTGGTGCTGGCCACCGGCCCGCCGGGGGCGGTGTTCCGCGAGATCGGCGCGACGCTGGCCGGCGTCCTCGACCGTGCGCTCCCCGATACCCGCGTGGTCGCGCGCGAGACCGCCGCCTCCGCCGACAACATCCGGCTGCTGCGCGACGGCGAGGCGCAGGTCGGGTTCTCCAGCCTGGACGCCGCAGTGGGCGACAGCGGGCGCCCCCCTGAAGGCATGGGCGCCCTCGGCCGGCTCTACGACAGCTTCCTGCACCTGGTCGTCCCGGCGGATTCGTCCGTGGCGTCCTACGGCGACCTGGAGGGAAAGCGCGTCTCCTTCGGCGCGGACGGCTCGGGCACCGAGTTCATCATGAAGCGGCTGGCGGACCTGACCGGCCTGGACGTGCGCGAGACCCTGCTGGACCAGGCCGAATCGGCCGACGCGCTCACGGCCGGGGAGCTCGACGCGATGTTCTCGCTCACCGGCGTGCCCACCCCGGCCGTCTCCCGCCTCACAGCGGCCCACCAGGGGCGGTTCATCGAGCTGCGCGGCCAGGCCGACCGGCTCGCCGACGCCTACCCGGCCCCCTACATCCCGGCGACGATCCCGGCGACCGCCTATGTCGACGTGCACGCCACCCCGACCGTGGCGGTGCCCAACATCCTGCTCGCCCGTTCCGACCTGCCCGACGAGGTCGCCCGGATCATCACCGAGACCGTGTTCACCCAGTCCGCCGCGATCGCCGCCGACCGGCCCGAGGCCGCCCACATCAACGTCCGCACCGGCATCGCCACCGGCCCCGTCCCCCTCCACCCGGGCGCGCAGCGCTGGTTCCGCGAGCGGAAGTCCTAGGGCGCCCGCTCACTCGGGGAGGGCGGACAGGGCTCCGGGGAGGCGGACCAGGACCTCCAGGCCGTAGCCGTCGGAGTGCGGGCGCGGCAGCCCCGGTCCCAGGCGCAGCTCGCCGCCCGCGGCGTGGACGAGCTCGGCGCAGATCGCCAGGCCCAGGCCCGTCCCCGGCACGTTCTGGTGCTTGGGCGAGCGCCAGAACCGGCGCAGCGCGTCCTCGCGCTCCCCGGCGTCGAGCCCCATGCCGTCGTCGCTGATGTGCAGGTCCACCATCGCGCCCTCCGCCGCCCGCAGCACGACCCGCTCTCCCCCCGACAGCCGGATCGCGTTGCTGACCAGCTCGTCGAGGACGCTGCCCAGGCCACCGGGCGGTTCCAGCAGCCGGATCCCCGCCGGCACCCGCGCCTCGACGGCCACGCCGCGTTCCGCGCCGAGGGCCCGCCACCGCTCCAGCCGGGTGTCGAGCACGAGGTCCAGGTCGACGGGCGCGGCGTCGCTGAAACTCTCCAGCCGCGTGGCGGCCAGCAGGGAGTTCAGCATCCGGTTCATCGCCTTGGCCTCCTCCAGCGCGTCGTCGTGGGCTTCGCGGGCCTCCTCGTCGCGGAGGAAGGGCCTGAGGTTCTCCACCGCCAGGCGCAGGCTGGTGAGCGGGTTGCGCAGCTGGTGGGAGGCGTCGGAGACGAACGCCCGCTGCCGGTGCAGGGCCCGCTCCACGACGTCGACCATGGCGTTGAACGACGTGGCCAGGCGCCGCAGTTCGGGCGGCCCGCCGGCCTCGTCGGCGCGCACGGTGAGGTCGCCGTGGGCGATGCGCGCGGTCGCCTCGTCGAGCTTGCGCACCGGGCGCAGGACCCAGCGCGACACCGGCCAGGTCACGGCGGCCAGGCCGGTCAGCGGCAGCAGGCCCAGCAGCGCCATCCAGCCCCAGCTGGCCAGCACCGCCGTGCGCAGGTGCCCGGTGCCCGACACGGCCACGATCACCCCCTCGACCTCGCTGTCCCGTCCCACCGGTTCGGCGAGGATCAGCGGGCGTTCGTCCCACGGCCACAGCGCGGTCGGGGGTTCGGGGCGGAACCCGGCGAGCGCGTCGTCCACGACGCGCCGGGTCGGAGCGTCCTCCAGGTGGGCGAGGAGTTCCTCCTGGCCGTCGGAGCCGATCACGACCTGGCCGGAGGGGTCGAGCAGCGCCACCGGGAAGCCGTAGAGGTCCTCGTAGCGCTCCAGCTCCATGCGCAGCGCCTCGGTCCGGCCGGTCTCCAGCGCGGTGTCGGCCAGCGACGCGAACCGGCCGATGTCGTTCAGCCGGTCGACGTAGACCTCCCCGGTCTGCTGCTGGGCCACCAGCGTCGCCAGGGGCACGCCCAGCGCGGCCACCAGCACGAACGCCAGAGGGAGCAGGATGACCAGCAGTCGCTGTTGCACGCGCTACTCCGGTCCTGCCCCGACGTGCAGCCGGTAGCCGACCCCGCGTGCGGTGTGGATGCGCAGGTCGCCGCCGAGCTTGCCGCGCAGTGCCGCGATGTGGGTGTCGAGGGTGCGCGAGGACGCCTCCCAGCCGACGCCCCACACCTGGTCCAGGATGACGTCGCGGCCGACGACCGCCGGTGCCCGCTGGGCCAGGAGCGCGAGCAGGTCGAACTCCTTGCGGGTCAGGGACAGCGGGACGCCGTCCAATTCGGCCTCGCGGGAGTTCAGGTCCATGCGCAGCGGGCCGAGCGACAACGGCGGCTCGCTGCGTTCGGCGGCCGACCTCGCCGCCCGGGTGCGGCGCAGCACCGCGTCGATCCGGGCGAGGAGTTCGGCGATCCCGAACGGTTTGACGACGTAGTCGTCGGCGCCGGCGCGCAGCCCCCGGACGCGCTCGCGCTCCTCGGCCCGGGCGGTCACGGCGATGATCGCGGTCTCGGAGCGCTCGCGCAGCCGCCGCAGCAGGTCGATGCCGTCGGCATCGGGCAGACCGAGGTCGAGCAGCACGATGTCGGCGGCCGGCGCGCGAAGGGCGTCGGCCGCCGAATTCACCCGGGTGACGTCGAAGGACGCGTTCCGCAGCGCGGTGACCAGACCCCGTGCGACCCGGTCGTCGTCTTCGACAACGAGAATGCGCATCGTCGGACATGGTAGAACGCGCCTGGTCGCGCCGCCCCCACCCCGGGCCGCCGACGCGGGCGCGCGGCTCGTGGCGGGGGCGGAGGGGACCCGGGTGCCACGGGCTCCCGGACGGCACCCGGCCGCCGCGGCCGCACGGCCGGGCCCCTCCCTCGCGGCAGAGGGCCCGCGGTCACGGCGGCACGGGGGTCAGCCCCACAGGCGGCGCATGGTCCAGTGCTCGGTGGCGGTGTCGAGCGTGATGTCGGCGATGCTGGGCCGGCCCTGGTCGGACTCCGCCGCCACTCGCACGAGCCGGATGTCGGTGCCGGCGGCACCGGCGCCGGGCCCGCCGGGGACGCCGTTCGCGGTGTTCCAGGTGCCGATGATCCTGCGGACGCGGTACATCCGCCCGCGCCAGGCGAAGAAAGCGGGGTGGCCGCCGTTGGTGGATCTGACGTCGATCCGTTCGTTGTAGAGACTCACCCGGACATACTATCGAACACAGGTTCGAATGATGCTCGGACCCCGGGTGTCCCGGCATCCGACACCCTAGATCTTCGGGCGTGCCCGGCGTGGCGGGACTCTGCGGCGTCTTCCGGGTTCGAGTGCCATGACCTGCGATGACGGCCGGGAGAACGGTGGGTGCCGGAGTCGCGTCGGCGTGTCGCGCCCGGCCGCCGCCCCCATCGCGGTCCGCCCGCCGCAGCGACGGGCGCGGCGCGGCGGGGAAATCCGACCGACCGATCGGTATGCCTATCCTGGTGGGGGTCGCGCGACACGGGGACGGTGGGGCGGCGTGGACGCAGGAACGGGGGCTCCGGCGGCCGACGGAGAACGCGTGCCGGTGCCCGGCCGGCTGCTGGCCGCGGCCACCCGGCTCTTCGCCGAGCAGGGCTTCGAGCGCACCTCGGTGCAGGAACTGGTCGACGCCGCCGGCGTCACCAAGGGCGCGATGTACCACTACTTCTCGTCCAAGGACGACCTCCTCTACGCGATCTACCAGCGGCTGCTGTCGCTCCAGATGCACCGGCTCACCGAGTTCGCCGCAGCGCCCGGCCCCATCGCCGACCGGGTGCGGGCCGCGGCCGCCGATCTCGTCCACACCACGGTGGACAACCTCGACGACGCGGTGATCTTCTTCCGTTCCATGCACATGCTCTCCGCCGACCGCCGGTCCGCGGTCCGCAAGGAGCGCCGCCAGTACCACGAGCTCTTCCGGGGGATGATCGAACAGGGGCGGCGCGAGGGCGTCTTCCGCTCCGATATCCCGGCCGACATCGTCGCCACCCAGTACTTCGGCGCGGTCCACCACCTCGGCCGCTGGTACCGCCGCGGCGGCGAGCTGAGCGGCGCGGCGCTCGGTGAGCACTTCGCCGGCCTCCTCATGGCCGGGCTGCGCCCGGCCTGAGGCGCGGCCTGCGCGTGCCGGGACCGTACGCGGCCGACTGCGGCGGAGTCCCGTCCACAGCCTGTGGACGACGGGGCCGGTGGAAACGGGGACGGTGCCGGGCGGCCGGCCTTCGGCGGTGCGCGTCCGCGCCTCGCCGTGCGTCAGTGATCGTGACGATCCGTAGCCGGTCGTGCGCAGGGGGATCGCCGGTGGCCCGTGGCACCGCAGGGGCGGCCGGAGAGCGGGTCCGGCCCCGCGCCCGCGGCCCGGCCGGTGAACCGGGCGGTGCGGAGGCGACGAGGAGGCGGGGAGGGCGTCGGCCTCAGCCGTGCTCGTAGCGGCGCAGCTCCTCGGCGAGCTGGTCGAGGAACGCGTCGACCTGGGCAGGGTCATAGCCGGGCCGCGCGCGGGTGGTCGCGAACTGCACGCGCTCGACGTGGGCGGCGGTGAGCGGGGCGAGATCGGGGCGGCCGCTCAGCAGCGCGCCGAGGGTGGCTTCGGCGCGGTCGAGGAAGGCATCGACCTCGTCCTCGTTGTACCCGGTGGTCAGCCGGGTGGTCGCGAATTGCTTGCGCCGCACGTCCTCCGGGGTCATCGAGGGACGGTCGCCGCGCGGGGCGGGCGGCGGCGACGGGACGGGGCCGAGCCGGGCGCCGTGGGGCGGGAGGCCCCCGCCGCGACCGGGCGGCGGCGCGTTCGGCGGCGTGTCCGGCGGGGCGGGGCGCCGGCCGGGGCCGCGCCCTTGGCCGGTGTGCTGGGGGCGGGGCGGGCCGGTCGGCCATCCCGGGGGCGGCGGGCCCGGATGCGCGCCGGGCCCGGGCTCGCCGGGCTTCCCGCTCAGGCCGCGCGAGCGCAGGTCGGCCACGATGACGTCGAGGAACTCGTCGACCTCGTCCTCGTTGTAGCCGGGGTTCAACCGGGTGGTCCGGAACCGGGCAGCCTCGACCTCGGCCGCGGTGATGAGCGGACCGGTGCGCGGCCCGCCCTGCAATGCCACGAGGGTGGCCTCGACCCGGTCCAGGAGTTCGTCGACGTCGTCCTCGTTGTAGCCCGGCCGCAGGCGCACCGTACGGAACGTCTTGTTGCTGATGTCCGAGGGAGTCAGGGGCATGGCTCTATTGTGCCGATCGAGCCGTTCCCGGGGAGGGCGTCCTCGGCAAAGTCAGCGGCGCCCCTGGCCATCGGACGCCCGGCGCATGTCGCCCGCGCGCTTCAGCGCCCAGCAGAGGTCGTCCACGAACGCGGTCACCTGGCCGCGGTCGAAGCCGCGCAGTACAACGGGCAGATCCGCGCACCGCTCGCGCAGCTCCGCCGCCGTCGGGCCGGCCGCGACCCGGCCCCCGGCGCGGATCGCCTCGACCGCGTCGACCCCTTCGGCCAGCAGGATTTCGACCTCGTTCCGGTCGAAGCCGAACATGACGACGCCGAAGGACGCGGCCGAGAGGTCGGGCCACGGCTCCCCGCCCGGTTCGGCCGCCTCGCTCGCGCCGCCGGCCGCGGCGGCGGACTCCAGTTCCGCGATCATCCGGGCCAGAGCGGAGTCGACCTGAGCGCGGTCGTACCCGCGCCACACCACGCGCAGCGCGCCCGCTGCGGCACGGGCGCGCCCGGCGCCGGAGGCGCCGTCGGCCCACGCGGTGCCGCGCCCGGCCGACAGGGCACGGTCGAGGCCGTCGACCAGGCGGTCCACCTGGCGCCGGTCGTAGCCGCGCCGGGTGGTGCCGAACGTGGGCGAGCCGGGTGAGGAGCGCAGGAGGGGGCCGGAAAGGGGGGATGATTCGCTCATACCGTCATTGTGCGGTATCGCCTTCGTGGTAAGGGATCCCGGCCCGTCGGGATCGCCGCCCGGGGGTCGCGCCGGCCCGGTTCCGGCCCCGCCCGGCCGCTCCGGCGGAGCACCCGCCCGCCCGGCGGTACCGGCCGCGCGGTCCGGCCGGAATCCGGGAACGCCGGCCTCAGGGGCGCGACCGCGGTGTCCACATTCGGCCCTGTGACGGATGTGACCGATGCGCCTTGACTGCCTGATGCGCCATTGATTGTCTTGCCTGGTCTCATTACAGGAATGGCGAAATTCTCGTCATCATTCCGGTACGGGCGTCGGGAGAACAGATGTACAAGGACCAGCTATGGAAATCCAATGTGGGTCTCCTCTTCGATCGCAGGGCGGAATCCGGAAAGCCGATGATCTTCCGCCTCAGCCGTCCGCTCGACATCGATCCGAACCTCGGGACCACCTTCGATATCGAGGACTTGGCCGGGTGCGTGCGGCGGACATCAGGCGCGCTGTATGCGGCGGGAGTCCGTTCCGGCGACCGGGTCGCCGTGTACAAGGACAACCACCTCGACTGCCTCCTGCTCGCCGCGGCCGCGAGCCGGATCGGTGCGGTCCCCGTCATGCTCTCGGGCCTGCTGCCCGATGACGCTGTGCGGGCACTGCTCCACCGTGTGACGCCGAAGCTGCTGGTCAGCGACGAACGACGGCTGCTGCGGGAGGACGGTGACGGCCGCCTGCTGACGTCGTTCGCCGAGCGGACCCTGTGCCTCGACGCGCAGAGGCCGGACGCCGTCACCCTCGCCGACCTCGGCGGGGCCCCCGAGCCGTCCCCCGCCCCGCGCGGGAACGGCGAGCTGATGATGCTCACCCACACGTCGGGGACCACGGGGATTCCCAAGCTCATCATGTACACCCCCGCCAAACTCCAGGGACAGATGGCCAGGCTGGAATGTCGCCATTTGCCCCCTATCACCTTCCGCCGCCAGGATGCGGTGGCGGTTTTCATGCCGTATGTCCATGCCCGCGCATTCACGTGGATATATTCCGTTCTGACC
This sequence comes from Nocardiopsis mangrovi, assembly GCF_042653925.1. Taxonomy (NCBI): domain Bacteria; kingdom Bacillati; phylum Actinomycetota; class Actinomycetes; order Streptosporangiales; family Nocardiopsidaceae; genus Nocardiopsis; species Nocardiopsis mangrovi. Next base: position 3,219 of record NZ_JBHSFQ010000043.1, on the reverse strand, counting down.
CTTGCGCCGGCAAAGGTCCTCGTGATGAGCGACAGCGATCCCGAGGTCGTCCGGCCGTTGTTCCGGGAACACCCGCCCACCGTGATCGAGGGGCTCCCGGTCGATTTCACCCGGTTGCAGGAACTCGCCCGGGAACGGCGACGGAACGTCTTCTCCTCGGTGCGCATGTTCGCGAGCACATTCGACGCGGTCTACTGGTCGACGATCCGCACCTTCCTGAACGCATCCGGCCACCCCTTCCCCCTCTGGCGCTACGGATACGGGCAGTCGGAGACCGGCGGTCTGGGAATGACGTTCATCACCCGCCGCACCGCGAACAAACGGCGCGACCGGGAACCGGGCCCCCGGACCGTGGGCCGGCCGATGCCCACGTTCGTCCAGATCAAGGTGGTCGACCCGCGGACCTTCCGCCCGGTGCCCAACGGCAGCCCCGGGCTGGTGTTCGCCCGGACGAAAGCGCGGTGCATCGGCTATTACGGCGAGCCCGAACGCTGGAAGGAAAAGGCCGTCGGCGAATGGTGGAACACCGGTGATATCGGCATCAAGACCCGCACCGGAAGCGTCAAGCTCCTGGACCGGGAGGTCAACCACACCCCGGGCACGAGCTGCCTGGAACTGGAGGACGTGCTGGTCGACTACCTGCCGGCGGGCTACGACGTGGCGCTGCTGACGGTCAGCGACGGCCCGCCGGTCCCCGTTGTGGCCACCCCCGACGGCCGGCTCGACCCGGAGAGATGGCGGCGGGCGGCGCGCGGGCTGCCCGAACTCGCCGAGCCGATCGCGATCGGCCTCGACGACCTGCCCCGCACCGGTACCGGGAAGATCCTCCGCGAAGAGCTCCGCCGCCGATATCTGACCGACGCCGAGCGCCCCGGAACCGGCCGCTGGACATGAGGGGGCGACACGCGGTGCGAGAGAGCGGGAGCGGAACCCCGGCACCCCGGCGCGCGTCCTTCACCGTGGAACCGTTCACGGACGCCTGCCACGCGGTCTGGGAGCAGAGGCGGCACGCGGTGCTCGGCGTCAGCCCGGGGAACCGCTACTTCAACGTCGCGCTGCTGACCGAGCTGCTGGGCTGGGCCTGCGGGGAGTTCGCCCGCGTCGACGTCGTCGTCCCCGACTCGGCGCTGGAGCACACCTACCTCGCGCTCGGCTACGACCCCCGCCGCGCCGCGAAGAAGGCGCGCGGTGAGACCAATGTGCTGCGCAACAGGGTCGTCCGGGCCTGGGACGCCAACGGCGGCCCGCGCGCGGCCGACGGCCTGCACCGCATGTCCGAGCTGGCCTCCGACGCCGCCTACCGGGCCCGGCTCGCGGAGTGCGAACGGGCGCTGGGGGAGGACGACCTCCTGTGGGAGACCTGCGCCGAGATGAGCAGGGACGTCCTCGCGGCGCGCGGTTTCGACGGCCCGCTCACCACCGAGCGCATCGAACGGGCCATGCGGTACCTCACCGCCGAACTCCCCTTCTTCGTGGCGTCGGCCGACATCTTCGGCGTGCCGTCATCGCTGAACTTCTACCACCGGCGGCTTCCCCTGGCGGAGGTCGTCTTCGCCGGCAAGTCCGTTCTCCAGGCACCGCCCGCGCAGGGCTACGCCACCATCCGCCCCGCCGGGTACGACCCGGATCGGATGTGACATCCGAGCCCTTCCCTGCGGCGGGTGCGCGCCCCGCACCCGCCGCGGCCGTGGGGCGGCCGCGCCGCCTCAGCGCGTCAGATAGCGGGCGATCCCGGCGGCGACGGCGGCGGAGGCGGTCTCCCGCCACCCGGCGTCGGCCAGGTTCGCGGCGTCGGCCGCGTTGCGCATGTTGCCGACCTCCAGGAACACCTTGGGGACCTCGGACAGGTTCAGGCCGCCGAGGTCGGTCCGCTCGTCCAGGCCCTCGTCGGCGAGGTAGTCGGCCGGCGGCTGGTCCGCTCCCGCGGCGAACTCCTCCCGCACGTCCTCGGCCAGGTCGCGGGAGGGCGCCACGATGCCGTCGGTGTAGCCCTCGACCCGCCCCGGTGCGATCACGTGGAAGCCCCGGCCCCCGGCGGGGCCGCCGTCGGCGTGGATGGAGATCGCGGCGTCGGCGTCCGCCTCATTGCCGATCTCCGCCCGCTCGTCGATGCACGGACCGACCCCGTCGTCGTCATCGCGGGTGAGGACCACCGTGGCGCCGTCGGCCTCCAGGTGGTCGCGCAGCCGCTGGGAGAAGTCCCAGGTGAACTCGTGCTCTGGGTAGCCGTCGGCGGTCTCGGCGCCCACGGTGTCGCACGCCTTCTCCTCCGGGCCGGCCGGGACCAGGGCGTTGATCTCGTCGCTCGCGTCGGCGTTGCCGCCGTTGTGGCCCGGGTCCACCACCACGGTCGTCCCCGCCAAGGGGCCGTCTCCCTCTTCCTGCCGTCCGCTCTCCGCGCCCTCCTCCTGGGCGCCGCCGCCTCCGGAGCCCTCGGGCGCATCGGGGCCGGGGAGGGGCTGGGTGGCGGTGACCTCGGGGTGGGGGGAGTCGTCGCCGGAGACCGCCGAACAGCCGGTGATGGTCGCGAGGACCGCTGCGAGGAGGAGCGCCCCCCGCATCGGATGCCCCGGCACGGGTACGTCACTATCGCCGCTATGCATGATCCTGGAAGACGTCCCTCGTGTCGGAAGGTGTGGGGGCCACCCAACCTAACGGGTCCGAGGGAACACCCCGCGGGTTTCTCGCGTCATATCGTGAGAGTGCAAGGTACGCGCGACCAACACCGAGGTGACATCCATGCGCAAGAGCAACAGGGCCGCCGCAGGTGCCGCGGCCTGGCAGGCCGTCAACGACGGGGCGCGCCCGGGCGCGCCCGGAGTGTGGGAGCGGGTCGGCGCGGTCCCCCGCATGCTGGGGGCGCGGCTGCGCGGCCGCTACACCGAGATCCCGGCGTCGCGGATGATGCTGTTCATCCTCGCCCTCGTCTACATCGCGTCCCCGATCGACGCCGTCCCCGAGCTCTTCATCCCCTTCCTCGGCCTCGCCGACGACATCGGTGTCGCGGTGTGGCTCACGGCCGGCCTCATGTCCGAGACCGAGCGCTTCCTCCAGTGGGAGCGGGGGGCGACCTCCTACGTCCAGGGGCACGTCGTCGACTGACAGTGATGATGTTCTTGGTGACGCTGCGGGCGGGTCTGACCCGCCGACTGACTGACGTCTCGACTGTCCTGTTTGGGATTTGTCGGCCCGCCGGGCGTCACCACGCACGCGGCCGGA